>JBJMJS010000051.1:0-11112 GCA_045806225.1 Gaiellaceae bacterium | reverse complement strand
GGTTCCGGTGCTCGGCGCCGACGTCGCGGACCTCACGCAGTCGCTTGCGCGGCGGTTCGAATATCCGGAGGCGGAGGGCGGTTTGCCGCGGATCGCGCAGTACATCTCGGTCATGAAGGGGTCGGGGCCGCTCTACGACGAGCTCCATGAGTTGCTGACCGCGGACGTTCCGACGACGGCCGTTCACCGGTTCTTCGCGGCGTTGCCGCCACGCCTCCGCGAGCGCGGCGCGCCACATCAGTTACTCGTTACCACGAGCTGGGACTCGGCACTGGAGCGCGCGTTCGTCGACGCGGGCGAAGCGTTCGACGTCGTCTCGTATCTCGCTGCAGGCCCGCATCGCGGGAAGTTCTGCCACGTGACGCCCGACGGGAGCGGGCGCGTGATCGACATCCCGAACACGTACGTCACCGAGCTCTCGCTCGACGAACGCACGGTCATCCTCAAGCTTCACGGGAACGTCGAACATGGCGACGAGCGGGAATGGGAGAGCTTCGTCGTGACCGAGGACGACTACATCGACTACCTCGCGCAGACGGACCTTGCGAACGCGCTTCCCGCGTCGCTTGCGGCCCGACTACGCCGCAGCCACTTCCTGTTCCTCGGCTACACGATGGCCGACTGGAACCTTCGCGTCGTGCTCAACCGGCTCTGGGGCGACCAGCCGCTCAGCTACCGCTCCTGGGCTGTCCAGCCGGAGCCGCTGCAGCTCGAGCGCGAGTTCTGGCGACGGCGCGACGTCGACGTGCTCGAGGCACCCCTCGAGCAGTACGCCGACGCACTCGCGCGATATCTCGACGAACAGTCGGCGCTGCCTGTGTGAGCGCGATTGCCGCACCGGCGTCCCCGTTCAAGGGGCTTTCGCCGTTCGACGACTCCGACGTCGACGCGTTGTTGTTCTTCGGACGCTCGCGCGAGACCGAGGTGATCGCGGCGAACCTCCAGGCGTCGCGGCTGACGGTGCTGTACGGACCGAGCGGCGTCGGGAAGAGCTCGATCCTTCGTGCCGGAGTCGCCCATCGGCTGCGGCGCGAGGCGGACGTCACGGTCGAGATGCTCGATGCGTGGGCCGGGGACGCCGGAGCCGTCGTCGAGGAGGCGCTTCGCCAGCGTCGCGACGACTGCGACCTGTATCTCATCCTCGACCAGTTCGAGGAGTACTTCATCTATCGCCGCGAAGACGAGTCGCTGCCGCGCCTGCTCGGCGACGTCGTCGGCGAACGCGGGCTCAGGGTCAACATGCTGATCGGGATCCGCGAGGACGCACTCGCGCGGCTCGACGCGTTCCGCGCGCCGATCCCGAACCTGCTCGCGAACCGCCTGCGGCTCGAGCCGCTCGACCGCGAAGCGGCGCGCGCGGCGATCCTCGGGCCTGTCGCGCGGTTCAACGAGCTGACCGGTCGGCACATCGAGGTCGACGCCGAACTGGTCGAGGAGGTCCTGGACGACGTCGCTGCCGGTCGAGTCGAGCTCGAGCGTTCCGGGCGCGGAGCCGCCGACGTGACGTTGTCGTCGACCCGCGTCGAGGCGCCGTATCTGCAGCTCGTGCTCGAACGTCTTTGGGACGTCGAGCGCTCATCCGGCTCCGACCGCCTTCGCGTCGAGACGCTTCGTTCGCTCGGCGGAGCGGCACGGATCGTCCGCGAGCACCTCGAGCGCGCAATGTCGTCGCTGACGGACGCAGAGCAGCAAGCGGCGGCAGAGATGTACCACCACCTCGTCACACCCTCGGGAATGAAAATCGCGCATCGCATCGGCGACCTCGCGGGATACGCGTCCGTCGCCGAGCCCGAGGCCGCCGTCGTCCTGGACAAGTTGACGCGCGAGCGGATCGTGCGCGCGAGCTCCGAGAATGGCCCGGCGTCGACACGCTACGAGATCTACCACGACGTCCTGGCGGACGCCGTTCTCGCCTGGCGGGCGCGGCACGAGGAGGCGCGCGCGCTGCAGAGGGCGGAAGACCGTCGTCGTCGTGCGCACCGGGTTGCCGCAGCTGCGCTCCTCGCGCTCATCGTTGTCGTGGGGATCGCAGTGTTCGCCTTACTCGAGCGAAGCAACTCGCGCGCGGAGGCTCGCCGTGCGCACGCGCGTCAGCTCGCCTCCGACGCGGTGACGCTCCTCGGCACGAGCCCGCAGCAGAGCTTGCGCCTCGCGCTGAAGGCTATGGGTCTCGAATCGGGTGCGCGCGAGGAGGACGTCCTGCGAAGCGCGATTGGTGCGGCGAAGCAACGGGCGATCATCCGGCCGCCCGGCGGGGGCAGGGTGGCGCAGTTCGATCCTCGCGGGAAGTACGTTCTCGTCGGCTGCGGCGACGGCAACGCGCGCATGTATCGCGTCGGCAACCGCCGCGCGGCGCTCGTGCTCCCGCAGGGCGCGAAGTTGACGAACGTCGCCTTCTCTGCGGACGGCTCGATCATCCTGACCGCAGGCGTCGACGACACGGTCCGTCTCTGGACCCGCGCCGGGCGCCTGATCCGAACGCTTGCCGCAGGCGGGCCCGTAGGAAGCGCATCGTTCGGGGCGCACGACACGCGTGTGCTGACGCTCACCAACGACGGTCAGATCCGACTGTGGCGGACCCGTGACGGCCGCCGGTTGCTCGCCTTTCGCGTCCACGGCGCGGCCGTTCCGAAAGGCGGCGCGATCAGCCCGAAGGGAACAATGATCGTGACCTTCGCCCATGACCGTTTCGCACGCGTCTACTCGGCGAGAACGGGACGGCTGGTGCGCTCGCTGGAGCACGGCGGTTTCGTGTACAGCGTCGCGTTCAGTCGGAACGGGCGATTCCTCCTGACGGCGAGCCACGACAAGCTCGCTCGATTGTGGCGCGTCGGCTCGTTCGATCGCATCCGGACGTTTGCGGGGTCGGGTCTCGCCGTCCTGAGCGCAGTCTTCAGCCCCGACGAGAAACTGGTGGCCGGAGCGAGCGCCGACGGCACCGGTCGCGTGTGGATTACGCGCACCGGCTTCCCGATTGCCGATCTCCTCGGGCACGGGCATTCGGTTACGACCGTCGCGTTCAATCCGTCGAGCACTGCCGTCGTGACGGGCAGTTCCGACGCGACGGCGCGGACGTGGGAGTCGCGTGGGCGACCCGTCGCCACGCTTGCCGGCCACACCCAGCCGGTGGCCGCCGTCGCGTTCTCGCCGACCGGTCGGCGCGTCCTGACCACTAGCGCGGATGGCACGGTGCGACTGTGGGACCCGGGGACCGAGGCCGAGCTCGTCCCGCGCGTCCGTCAGCGCGTGCGCTTCACCACGCTTGCCGTCAGCCCTGACGGCGCACGCGTGATCGCCGGGGATGCCGCAGGCGTTGCGACGGTGCGGACGCTGTCCGGCATGGCTTTGCGGACTCTACGCACGCGAGGGCCCGTCACCGCCGTCGCGTTCGGGCCGCATGGCGCCGTCGCGCGCAGCGCGCCCGTAACCAGCCTCGCTTTTGCGGGCGACGGTCGCATCGAGGCGGTCGGAACCAAGCGGGGGATCGTCGCGCTCCGAACGACCGCGGGACCCGTCCGTCGTCTCCGCCTTGGCGGCGGCTCGGTCCACGCGTTGGCGTTCAGTCACGACGCGCGGCTGCTCGCCGCCGGCACGAACGACGGGCGCGCGTTCGTGCTCGACACGTCGTCGGGGCGCCGTATCGAGACGCTGGCTGGTCACACCCGCGCGGTGACCGGCGTGGTTTTCGGACGCGACGCAACGATGCTGCTGACGTCGAGCAAGGACGGGACGATTGGCGTCTGGAGCGTGTCCTCGGGCACGTTGATATCGCGGCTGCGATGGCATTTCGGTCCCGTATCAGCGGTCGCTCTCAGCCCGGACGGGCATTGGATCGTGACGGCGGGGCCGTCCACGGCAGGCATCGGCACGGCCGACGGCGATCACACCTTCCTGCGCGGGCCGTCGAAGCCGCTCGTCGGCGCCGTCTTCGCCGGTCGCGACGGCCGGTTCGTGGTAACGGCGTCGAAGGACGGGACGATCAGGCGGTATCGCTGCGTTGTCTGCGGTGACGCGCAGGAGCTCGAACGGGTCGCGCGACGACGCCTGGCCGGCCGGGGTTAGCCGGATCGCTGCTCGAGCTCGTTCGACTTGTGCGTGAGAGCGGCGAAGCCCGCCTGCAGGAAGTCATTGGCGCCGGCTGCGCCGAGCGTCCAGGTCAGCAGCCGGCCGAAGCGCGGCGCGACAGTCTGCGTCGTCGCGATCCCGGCCGCCGCCCACGTGCCGATGCAGCGACTGCAGGTCACGAGCTCCCCGATCGCCTGCTGCATCCCGCCCGTCTGGACGGGCTCCTCGTCGTGGCCGGAGCCCGCCTCGCCCTCGACGAACGGCTCGCGGAGGAAGCTCGTGACCTCGTCGCGCGCGATCGTCCGCGCCGCCTTGAAGGTCGCCGCGGACAACAGGACGAAGTCGAGCGCGGTGTGGTCGCGCGCGTCGCGGTCGAGCAGGCGCGCGATCGCGCCGGCCGCTGCGAGGCCGCCGAGGAACGTCCCGAAGATCGCGGCGTACGCGCCGTGCGGCTGGCTCGGGACGCGTTCAGGGGCCTCTGTGGCGACGGCCATCGAAGCTACGCTTGACCTCGTGCCGCCATTCAAAACATCCGACGCCTACCGGCCGACCGGTGACCAGCCGAAGGCGATCGACGTCCTGGCCGAAGGCCTCGCCGCAGGCGAGCGCTACCAGACGCTCGTCGGCGCGACAGGCACGGGCAAGACGGCGACGATGGCGTGGACGATCGAGAAGGTCGGCAAGCCCGCGCTCGTGATCGCCCACAACAAGACGCTGGCGGCGCAGCTCTGCAACGAGTTCCGCGAGTTCCTCCCGCACAACGCGGTCGAGTACTTCGTCTCCTACTACGACTACTACCAACCGGAGGCGTACGTCCCGCAGGCAGACCTCTACATCGAGAAAGACTCGTCGCAGAACGACGACATCGCGCGACTGAGGCTCGCGGCAACGTCGGCGCTGTTCACACGCCGCGACGTCGTGGTCGTCGCCTCGGTCTCGTGCATCTACGCCCTCGGCTCGCCGGAGGAATGGCGTGACCGGATGATCTGGCTCGAGGTGGGGGAGGAGCACGACCGTGACCTGTTCCTGCGCAAGCTGATCGACTCGCAGTACGCACGCAACGACACGCTGATCGGGCGCGGCAAGTTCCGCGTGAAGGGCGACGTCGTCGAGGTGCAGCCCGCGAACCAGGAAACGGCGTACCGGATCTCGTTCTTCGGCGACGAGGTCGAGCAGATCTCGCATTTCGATCCGCTCACCGGCGAGATCATGAGCAAGCTCGACAACATCGCGATCTGGCCGGCGACGGAGTACGTCACCTCGAAGCCGACGATCGAGCGCGCGGTCGTCGAGATCCGGCACGAGCTCGAGGAGCGCGTGAAGGAGCTCGAGGCGGAGAACAAGCTGCTCGAGGCGCACCGTCTGCGCCAGCGCACCGAATACGACCTCGAGATGATGCAGGAGCTCGGCTTCTGCAACGGGATCGAGAACTACTCGCGGGTGATGGAAGGACGCGCGCCGGGCATGCACCCGTTCACGCTGCTCGACTACTTCCCCGAGGACTTCGTCGTCTTCGTCGACGAGTCACACCAGACGGTCCCGCAGATCGGCGGGATGTACGAGGGCGACCGCTCGCGGAAGCAGACGCTTGTCGAGTACGGGTTCCGCTTGCCGTCGGCGCTGGACAACCGGCCGCTGCGCTTCGACGAATTCCTGCGCAAGGTGCCGCAGCTCGTGTTCGTGTCCGCGACGCCCGGGCCGTTCGAACAGCGGAACTCGAAGCGCCTCGCGGAACAGCTGATCCGCCCGACCGGGATCGTCGACCCGGAGGTCGAGCTCCGCGCGACCAGGAACCAGATCGACGACCTCCTGAACGAGGTGCGCCGGCGTGAGGAGGTCGGCGAGCGGGTGCTGGTCACGACGCTGACGAAGAAGATGGCCGAGGATCTGACCGACTACCTGCTCGAGTCCGGCGTCAAGGCGCGCTACCTGCACTCCGAGATCGACACGCTCGAGCGCATCCAGATCATCCGCGAGCTGCGGCTCGGCGAGTACGACGTGCTCGTCGGCGTCAACCTGCTCCGCGAAGGCCTCGACCTGCCGGAGGTGTCGCTCGTCGCGATTCTCGACGCGGATAAGGAAGGGTTCCTGCGCGGGAAGACGGCGCTGATCCAGACGATCGGCCGCGCCGCCCGGAACGTGAACGGGAAGGTGCTGCTCTACGCGGACAAGATGACCGAGGCGATCAACGGCGCACTCGACGAGACGAACCGCCGGCGCGCGGTGCAGATCGCGTACAACGAGGAGCACGGGATCACGCCGGAGACGATCCAGAAGGGCGTGTCCGACATCGCGGAGTTCCTCTCGCTCGAGTCGCCGACCGTGCCGTCGACGAAGCGGCGCCGCGGCCGCAAGGACGTCGAAGGAATGGCCCCGGCGGAGCTCGAGAAGCTGGTCATTCAGCTCGAGGAGGAGATGTTCGCCGCCGCCGAGGAGCTGCGTTTCGAGTACGCGGCGAAGCTGCGCGACGAGATCAAGGACCTACGGCGCGAGCTGGTCGCGGCCGCGGCGGCGCCCACGCCGGCCACCGCACCGGCCGGCTAGCGGACCCGGAACGAGAAGCGGCGCGTGACGGAGCCGACCGGCCCGGTCACTGCGATGACACCGCTCAGCGTCTTTCCCTTCGCGGACTTCGGAACAACCCAGGCGCACGTTGCGCGGCCCCGGTATTCGTCGAACGCGCGCGTTCGCGTCGGCAGCTTCGCCGTGCCTGCGCGGGCGCTGCACGAGAGCGACGTCTTCACCGTGTCTGCGCCGCTCTGCTCCGCGACGTCGTAGACGACCTTGAACAACCTCCCGGCGACGGGACGCAGCGGGGTCGTGGCGAAGTTGATCGCGCCGAGCTTCGGCATCGTCACCTCGCGGCTCCCGGTGCCGTCGCTGTTCATCACGTAGATCTCGTTCGCGAACTGGTTTGCTCCACGCGCGAACACGATCTGCGTTCCGTCGGGTGAATACGCCGGCCAGTCGTCCTTCCCCGGGTACGTCGTCAGCCGCTGCAAGTCCGTCGTGTCCGCATTCATCGTGTACAGCTCGGCGTTGCCGACGGGCGCGTCGCGGTCGGCCTGGAAGATGATCCGCCGGCCTTCCGGCGACCACCCCGGCCGAAGCTGGTTCCAGAAGAACGAGGGCGGCGTGAGCCGATGCTGGGCCGTCCCGTCGTCGTTCATGATCCAGATCGTCTGCTTCGTCCCCGATCCGCGGTCGCTCACGAACAGGATCCGGCCGTCCGGCCCCCAGCGCGGCGAGTTGTCCGACGACGGCGACACGGTGAGCCGCGTCACGCCCGTCCCGTCGATGCGCATCGTGTAGATCTCGGCGTTTCCGTCGCGGTCCGAGCGGAACGCAATCCGGCTTCCGTCCGGCGACCACGACGGCGAGAAGTCGCGGCTCCGATCGGACGTCAGTTGCCGCTGGTTCGAGCCGTCGGCGTTCATCAACCAGATCTCGAGGTCACCCGTGCGGTCGCTCGTGAACGCGATCTCTTTGCCGTCCGGCGACCAGGCGGCGAGGTCGTCATGCGCGGCGTTGTCGGTCAACCGCCGCTGCGCCGACCCGTCGGGCCGCATCACGTAGATGTCGCCTTTGCCGTTACGGAAGCTCGTGAACGCGATCTGCGTCCCGTCCGGCGACCAGGCTGGAGCGTCGTTGCCGACGACGTCGACGAGTTGCCGCGCAGACGCCGAGCCGCCTCCGAGTGCGAGAGCGGCTGCCGCGAGTGCAATCAGCGCGATCCGGCGGATGACGCACGAAGTATCGCGCATAGACTTTCGGTCGTGATCGGAGCGATCATCGCGATCATGATCGCCGGCTTCATCACAGGCGGTCTCGCCCGTCTCGCGGTCCCGGGCCCGGACCCGATGCCGGTATGGCTCACCGTCGCGATCGGGCTGGTCGGCTCGTGGGGCGGCGGTGCCGTCGCGGCTGCGATCTGGGGCTGGGGCTCGACGACGGCGGTGTCGCTCTTTGGCTTCCTCGCGGCGATCCTGCTCGTCGTCGCGTATCGCCGCTTCTACCAGGGTCGGCCCGTGACGGGCCCCCAGGCGATGGCGTTCCCGGAGCGCGGGATCGGCCTCGATCGTTTTCGCCAGCGCCGGCAGCGCGCAGAGGAGATGCTGCGCCAGTCGGAGCACGCGCAGGCGCACGCGCAGACGCAGGACGTCACCGAGCAGATCCGCCAGCTCGGCGAGCTGCGCGACCAGGGCGTGCTGACGGACGAGGAGTTCGAAGCGAAGAAGCGCGACCTGCTGTCGCGCCTCTGACGTTTGCGGGCGTCGCGCCGGGGAACCGGAGCGACATGCACTGGATATGGCTCATTCTCGTTGGCGCGATTGTCGGCGCACTCGGTCGGTTGCTTCACCCCGGTCGAGATCCCATGGGATGGATCGTGACGATCCTGATCGGCATCGTGTCGCTTGTCGTCGCCGGCCTCATCTTCTCGAATGGTGTGCTCGAATTCATCGTCGGGATCATCGTCGCGATCATCCTCGTCGCCCTCGTCGGGCGATTCTTTGGAAATCGCGGCGTGGCCGCGCGCGTCTAGGCAGGCTCGGTCTGTAGGGGCTCACGGCCGCGCGGGAACTGCCGCTCGGCCGTGAGACCCCAATCCGTGTCGCGCCAGACGTATGTCTGGACGCGGAGGCACGCGTCCTCGATCTCGTAGACGTGGACGCCGCGCGCCTCGCCCTGCCGCTTCGGCCGCGGTTGACCGAGCCCCGGCGCGATCGCGACGACGACGCCGCTCTCGCCGCCGCGCGAGATCTCGAACTCGCGTCGCTCGCTGACCGCCGCCTGGTGGATGTGCCCCGCGACGATCAGGTCGGCGCCGGCCGCCACGAGCGAGGCGAGCACGTGGTTCCGCCTGGCTACGGGCTTCTTCCGCGAGCGCCAGGGCGCTCCGATCATGTGGTGATGGAGGACGACGATCTGGAACGCGCCGGGAGCGGCCTCGCGAAGCCGCTGCGACGCGCGCTCAAGCTGCGCCGTCCGAATCCCGCCGGACTGGTGACGCCACGGCCGGACCGAGTTCAGCCCGATCACGTGCAGCGTCGGAGACGAATACGTCGGCTCCGTCGTCTCCCATTGCTGCTCGAACTCGCGGAACGAGCGGGTGAACCGCGCCGGGAAGGAATAGGGGATGTCGTGGTTGCCCGGAATCGCGAGCACGGGCCGGTCGAGGCCGCGCAGGAAGCGCGACGCGCGCGCGAGCTGATCCTCTCGGCCACGATGGCTCAGGTCACCGCTCGCGATCACGAGCTCCGGCGCGAACCGCTCGATCAGCACCGGCGCGCCGCGCTCGATCGCGTCGTCGTCACCCGCGCCGTAATGCAGGTCGGACAGGTGCAGAACGCGCGTAACCACGGCCGGAGCAGGCTATAGACTGAGAATCGTGGCCGACGAGTCCGCCGAGATCTTCGATGATCTCTACCTCGGCCTTCGCGCCGGGGGCGCGATGCGGAAGCAGCGCCGCGGCGAGCCGCTGTCGACGGAAGAGCGCGAGGCGCTCGGCCGATGGCAGCGATTGTCGACGTGGCGCAAGGCGCTCGCGGTCGGCGGCTTCGCGCTCGGGACGTTCGGCCTCGGGTTCACGCTCGGCGGCCTGATCTTCGGTCGCTGGCGCAAGGCCTAGCGTTCGGCTCGAGTCGGAGCTGGTCGCGTGAGCGAGCGGCCCCTCGTCGTCGTAGCCGACGACGAAGAAGACATCCTGATGCTCGTCGACGCGACGCTGCGCGCGGCCGGCTTCGACGTGATGCGCGCGCAAACCGGTGTGCAGGCGCTCGAGCTGGTCCGGGCGCACGCACCGCGGCTCGCAGTGCTCGACGTCTCGATGCCGGAGCTCGACGGTCTCGAGGTGCTGCAGCGGCTGCGCGGCGACGAGGCGACGGCCTCCCTGCCGATCGTGCTGCTCAGCGCGCTCGCGCAGGAGTCCGATGTCGCACGCGGGTACGAGCTCGGCGCGTCGAAGTACCTGCGCAAGCCGTTCCGGCCGTCGGAGCTGATCGCGATCGCGCGCGAGCTCGCCGCTCAGCCCGGCGGCGAGTAGCGGTAGCCGAATCCCCGGACCGACTCGATCGGGGCGGCGGCGGGATCGTCGGGGACGAGCTTGCGCCGGAGGTACCCCACGTAGAGCTTCACCTGGTCGGGCGACGCGCCGTGCGCGCTTCCCCAGACGAGCTCGAGCAGTTGCTCGCGGCTGAGCACCTGGCGCGGATGTCGCACGAACGCCGACAGGAGCTTGAACTCGAGCGGTGTGAGCTGGACGTCGCGCCCGGCGTACGTGACCGAGCGCTGCGCGAAGTCGACGGCGATCACCTCGTCGCTGTAGACCGGCGCGCGCTCCTGCGTCGTCCGCGCCGTGGAGCGCCGCAGTAACGCCTGCACCCGCGCAATGAGCTCCTGCCGCCCGAACGGCTTCGTCACGTAGTCGTCGGCCCCGGCCTGCAGCCCGCGGACACGCTCGAGCTCGTTGCCGCGGGCGGTCAGCATCAGCACGGGCACCTCCGACAGGTCGCGGATTCGCTCGAGCGTCTGCCAGCCGTCGAGCTCCGGCATCGAGACGTCGAGCACCACGAGATCCGGCGGCGATGCGTGCAGCGCGCGTAGGCCGACACGTCCGTTCTCGGCCTCGATCACGTCGTGCCCGGCCCGCCGCAGCAACTCGGCGATGAGCGTGCGGATGTCGGTGTCGTCGTCGACGACCAGGATGCGCGCGGCGCTCATACCGCTTTCATACGGACGCGTCGCCCCGATCCCTACCGGGCCGGCCGATGGCAGGGCCATGGCAAAGGTCCTGATCAGCGAACCACACCCCGACTGCAGGGCCCTCGTCGAACTGGTCGTCCAACGTGTCGGTCACGACCCCCTCGGCGCCGGCGAGCTCGCCGAGGGCGACGATCCCGGGCTCCTCATTCTCGAGCCGGCCTCTGCGGATGGGCTGGCAATCGCGCACCGGCTCCGGCGCCGGCTCGGGAATCTGCCCATCATCTGCACGAGCGTACGGCCGCCGAGCGCAGCGACGGAGACGCTGCAGCCGGCCGCCTACCTCGT
>JBJMJS010000050.1:0-6427 GCA_045806225.1 Gaiellaceae bacterium | reverse complement strand
ATCACGCCGGCGCTCGAGGCGTTCGAGGCCGCGAGCGTCTCCGCGGCGAGCACCGCGGCTGCGCCGGTGCGCAGCGCGGTCACTGCGGCGGCGTCGAGGGCTGCGAGCAACGTCCCGTCTGTCGCATCCGACAGGAGGACGAGGCCCGTCACGGTCGGGAGCCCTTTCGTCGGATTCCCCGGGAACGACGTCACCCACTTCAACAGCGCATGGCCCGCGCCCAGTGCCGGCATCGCGCGGAAGTCCCCGGCCGGATATGCCGGCACGTACACCTTCGGAGGCATCGTCCACTCGCCGCGCGCATAGGCGATGAACGCATCCCGAACGGCCTCATACGCGCGCTGCGGCGAGACTGCCTGCCGGACGGCGTCGCCGGAGAAAAAGATCACGCGCGCCATCCGCCCGTTTCTCCCTTGTAGGTGCCGGCGAAGAGCGCGATCGGCGTGCGCGCGAGGATCCGCAAATCGACGAGCGGCGAGCGGTGCTCGACGTACCAGACGTCGAGCTCGATCCGCTCGTCCCACGGCAGGCGCGCACGGCCGTGGATCTGCGCCCAACCGGTGATACCCGGTTTTACGTCGAGCCGCCGACGCTGACGGGGCGTGTAGCGCTCGACCTGGTAGGCGAGTGTCGGCCGCGGGCCGATCAGGCTCATGTCGCCGCGCACGACGTTCCAGAGTTGCGGCAGCTCGTCGAGCGAGAGACGGCGTAGGAGGCGCCCGGCGCGCGTGATCCGTGGATCCCCGGCGTTGACCGCGAAGCCTGCGCCGCGCGTCTCGGCCCCGACCTCCATCGTCCGCAGCTTTAGCAACTCGAACTCGTTCCCGTGCAGCCCGACGCGGCGCTGCCGGTAGAAGACGGGTCCGCCGTCGTCGAGCTTGATCGCGATCGCAGCCGCCGCCAGCACCGGCGAAGCAAGTGCGAGCCCGACGCCGCCGGCGACGACGTCGGCTGCGCGGTTCATCGCGTTCCTTCTGCCTTCGCCCAGACGGCGGGCACGCCGAACCGGAGGTAGCGCACGAGCGACACGACCGTCGCCCAGGTGACCAGCACGTAGTACCGGGCGATCCCGATTCCGGCGACGGCTGCACCGATCACCAGGAGCTGCGCTGCGAGCGCGACGCCGTAGACCACGCCGCTGCGGACGAGCGCGAGTGATACGGCAAGCAGCACGATGTGCAGCAACCCGGTCGCGTAGCGCAGGTGCCGGTGCGAGACGATCTCGAGCAGGTACGTCGGGCCGAGACCGCGCAGCATGCGCCCGCGCAGGACGATCAGCCAGCAGTGCTCGAACATCCGCACCTTGCGGCGGTACTCGTCCTCGACGTCGCGTGACGGCTTTTCCCACGCGACCGCCTCGGGCTCGAACACCGCGCGCCGTCCGTTCTGCACCATCAGGTACGGCAGTGCGAGGTCGTGACCGAAGCGCGGATCGACCTCGACGTAGTCGCTCCGCCTGACGGCGTAGATCGGACCGATCCCGCCTGTGATCGAGCCGAGCCGCGACTCGCTCCGTCGGAGCCACGCTTCGAAGCGCCAGTAGAGACCCTCGCGGTTCGTGCCGTCGGCGGCTTCGTAGAAGTGGCCGCCGCAGACGTACGCGACGTCGGGGTCGGCGAAGTTGCGGACGAGCATTCGGAGCGCGTCCGGCTTCCACTGCGCGTTGGCGTCGGAGAACGCAACGATGTCGCCGGCGGTCTGGCGGACGGCGCGGTTCTGCGCGGCGACCTTCCCGCCGCGAGGGCAACGGAGCAACTCGACGCGGCCGGTCCGTGCCGCAACCGCTTCGACGAGCTCGTCGGTGCGGTCCATCGACGCGTCGGACGCGACGACGATCTCGAGCTTCTCCGGCGGGTAGTCGAGCGCGAGAAGGTTGTCGAGCCGCCGCTCGATCACCGCTTCCTCGTCGTGCGCCGCGACGACGAGCGTCACCGACGGCTCGATGTCGCGCCGACGAACGGGCCTGCCTCGCAGCCGGGCGAGGCCTGCCGCCGCGACGGGATACGCAGCCTGCGTCCACGCAAGCGCGCCGAGGCTCCCCCAGAACAGAACCTTCGTGATCACGTCGGCAATCGTAGAGTCACGTCGCGCACGCAGGTGCATTGTCCGCACGCCCTTTCAGGAAGACGCGCGCGCGCGAGGCGGCCCCTTCCCACCACCCACTGCGATCGTATCGGTGAAAGTTGCGCGTGTCTGTGCCGGAACGGCTACAGATTTTTCACGCCGCCGGCGAGCTTCTCGACCGACGCTTTCGCGTCGCCGAAGAGCATCACCGTCTTCGGGTTCAGGAACAGCGGATTGTCGATCCCCGCGAAGCCAGGGTTCATGCTCCGCTTCAGGACGACGACCGCCTGGGCCTGGTCGACGTTGAGGATGGGCATGCCGTAGATCGGGCTGGTGGTGTTGTTCCGGGCGTCCGGATTGACGACGTCATTCGCGCCGATCACGAGCGCGACGTCGGTTCGGCTGAACTCGGGGTTCGCCTCGTCCATCTCCTTCAGCTGCGGGTAGGGCACGTTCGCCTCCGCAAGCAGCACGTTCATGTGGCCGGGCATACGACCCGCGACGGGATGAATCGCGTACGTCACCTCGACGCCTCGCTGCTCGAGCAGGTCTGCCAGCGCGCGGACGTCGTGCTGCGCCTGGGCGACGGCGAGCCCGTAGCCCGGGACGACCACGACCTTCTTCGCGTACGCGAGCATCACGGCGACGTCGTCGGCGCTCGTCGAGCGCACGCTCGCCCCGTCGGCGTCCGCTGCGGCGCCGGCCGGCCCGGCGGTGACCTGGCCGAAGGCGCCGAACAGCACGTTTGCGAGCGAGCGGTTCATCGCGCGGCCCATCAAAAGCGTGAGCAGCGTGCCCGACGCCCCGACGAGCATCCCACTCACGATCAGGACGTTGTTGTGCAGCACGAAACCCGTCGCGGCCGCGGCCAGCCCGGTGCACGCGTTCAAGAGCGAGATCACGACCGGCATGTCTGCACCGCCGATCGGCAGGACGAAGAGCACGCCGAAGAGCAGCGCGCCGCAGACGAGCGCGATCACGAGCGCGTTGCGCTGTGGACCGACGATCACGACGATCGCGAGCGCGAGGAGCGCGGCGAGCAGCACCGCATTGACGATCTTCTGCCCGGGATAGACGATCGGTCGCCCGCGGATCAGCTCCTGCAATTTCGCGAATGCGACGAGGCTCCCGGCAAACGACACGCCGCCGATCAGGGCCGACAGCATGATCGAGATCGCGACGTCCGTTTTGATCCGCCCGGGCTCGGGCGCAACGTGATGGAAGTCCGCAAGTGCGACGAGCGCCGCTGCGCCGCCGCCGACGCCGTTGAACAGCGCCACCATCTGCGGCATCGCGGTCATCTTCACGGCTCGTGCGGCGTAGGCGCCGATGGGCGCCGACACGATCATCACGATCAGGATCGAGAGCTTGTGGTGCAGGTGCGGCTGCGCGAACGTCGCAGCGATCGCGATCGCCATGCCGAGCGCCCCGATGCGATTCCCGAGCGGCGCGCGGACCGGGGAGGAGAGAAACCGCAGCGCGAGGATGAACGCGATGATCGTCGCCAGATAGGCGAGGGCGATCGCATCACTCCTGCTCATGAGCGCTCGGTCGGAGCCGGGGCAGCCTTCCGTTCGCTGCGCGCCGCGTCCACTGATCCGTCACCGCCGGCAGGCAGTTCCGCCGACGGCTTCCGCCGTTGCTTGAACATGCCCAGCATGCGGTCGGTCACGACGAAACCGCCGACGACGTTCATCGTTCCAAGCGCGACCGCTGTGAGCGCGACGACGCGGACCCACGTCGTCTGGTCGGGGAGGCCCGCGACGACGATCGCGCCGACGATCACGATGCCGTGGATCGCATTCGTCCCCGACATAAGTGGCGTGTGCAGCATGGTCGGGACCTTCGAGATCACCTCGACGCCGACGAAGATCGCCAGGACGAGCACCGTCAGTTCGGTCACGATCACGGACGTGTGCATCAGGCGGCCGGCTTCGTCCGCGTGACGCAGGCGCCTGCGGTGATCTCGTCGTCCCAGTCGAGCGCCAGCTCGCCGTCGGGCGCGAGGTGCTGCAGCAGCGCCGCCACGTTCCGTGCGTAGAGCTGCGATGCGTGCTGCGGCATGGACGACGGTAGGTTCAGCAGGCCGACCACGGTGACGCCGTGACGTTCGACCTCCGTGCCGGGCTCCGTCACTTCGCAGTTCCCGCCTGCCTCGGCCGCGAGGTCGACGACGACGGAGCCGGGGCGCATCGCGGCCACGGCGCTCGCGGGGATCAACCGCGGCGCAGGACGTCCCGGAATCAGCGCGGTCGTGATCACGACGTCGAAGTCGGGGATGCGCGCGGTGAGCTCGTCCTGCTGCTGTCGTTGCTGTTCTGCGGTGAGCTCGCGCGCATAGCCGCCCTCGGTCTCCTCGCCGCGCACCCCGAGGTCGAGGAACGACGCGCCGAGGCTCTCGACCTGCTCCTTGACGACCGGGCGCACGTCGAACCCGGTGACGACGGCCCCGAGTCGCCGCGCCGTCGCGATCGCCTGTAGCCCCGCGACGCCGGCGCCGAGGACGAGCACCTTCGCCGGGGGGACCGTCCCCGCCGCGGTCATCAGCATCGGGAAGAACTTGGGGAGGCGCTCGGCGGCGAGGAGGACGGCCTTGTAGCCCGAGACGGTGCTCTGTGACGACAGCGCATCCATCGGCTGCGCACGGGTGATCCGCGGGATCGCCTCCATCGCGAAGCCGGTCGCGCCGCGCGCGGCGAGCCGCTCGACGCCGTCCGCGTCGGTCAGCGGCTCGAGGAAACCGACCACGAGCTGGCCGTCCCGCACCTTCTCCAGCTCCTCGTCGGTGGGCTTGCGGACCTTCACGACAGCTTCGACGCCGAACGCGTCGTCGACGAGCGCTGCTCCCGCGTCGGCATAGGCATCGTCTGTGAACGACGCCGCGGCGCCGGCGCCACGCTCGACCGCGACCGCGAAGCCGCCGCCCGTCAACCGGGCAACGACGTCGGGAACGAGCGCGACGCGTCGTTCGCCGGGCTGGACTTCGCGGGGGACGCCGACTCGCACCGGGCCGCAGTCTAGGCCGTGGCTAGGCTGGACGGGCAGTGACGCACTTCATCGAGCACTACGGCTTGTTCTTCCTCTTCGCCGTCGTGTGTCTCGAATCGGCGGGGCTGTGGGTCCCGGGCGAGACGGCTCTGATCGCCGCGGGCGTCTACGCCGCAGGCGGGCATCTGTCGGTCGCGGCCGTGATCGTCGTTGCCGCTGCGGCGGCGATCATCGGCGACAACATCGGCTACTGGCTCGGGCGCGAAGGCGGCCGCCGGCTCTTGTACCACTACGCGTTTCTCGCACGGTTCGCCGACCGCGTCCTCCCCCCGGCGGAGCAGTTCTTCGAGCGCCACGGCGGGAAGGCGGTCTTCTTCGCACGTTTCTTCGGCGGCCTGCGCGTGACCGGCGCGTGGATGGCCGGGATCACACGGCTCGCGTGGTGGCGCTTCCTCGTCTGGAACGCCGCCGGAGGCATCGTGTGGGCGACGGCGGTCGGGCTGGCGGCGTATTACGGCGGCAAAGCCGCGGGTGACGCTGTCGCGCGCTACGGCGTCTACGGCGGCATCGCGGTGGGCGTCCTCGTGGTGCTCGTGATTGTTGCGCTGCATCTCCGGAAACGACGCAGCGCGGTGCCCGAGGTATGAGAGCGCTCGCCGCCGTGCTCGCCGCTGCCGCGGTCCTCGTGCCCGCGGGCGCTGCTGCGCGGCCTGTCCCCGCGTTCACGCACGTGGTCGTGATCGTGTTCGAGAACAAGGAGGAGCAGAGCGTCATCGGCACCAGTGACGCGCCGACGTTCACTGCGCTCTCGCGCCGCTACGCGCAGCTGACGCAGTACTACGGCGTCGCGCACCCGAGCCTGCCCAACTACCTCGCGCTCGTCTCGGGCTCGACGCACGGGATCACGGACGATTGCACGACGTGCGTCGTCTCGGCGCGGAACCTTGCGGACTCGCTCGACGCGGCCGGCAAGACCTGGAAGCTCTACGCGGAGGCGCTCCCACGCCCCGGCTACACCGGCGGCTTCTCCGGCCGCTACGCGAAGAAGCATGCGCCCTTCCTGTACTTCCGGGACGTCGTCGCACGACCCGCGCGGCTCAAGAGGGTCGTCCCGCTGACCGGACTGCGCACCGACCTTCGCGCCGGGAAGCTGCCGGACTTCGCGCTCGTCGTCCCCGATCTCTGCCACTCGATGCACGATTGCTCTGTCGCGACCGGCGACGCGTGGCTGAAGGCGACGATCCCGCCGCTTCTCCGGCTCGCGAACACGGCCGTCTTCGTCGTCTTCGACGAAGGGAGCTCGGACGCGCGGGGCGGTGGCCACATCCAGTCGCTGGTCGTTTGTTCGGATGTGCGTCGTGAATGTATTTTGTTT
>JBJMJS010000049.1:0-70968 GCA_045806225.1 Gaiellaceae bacterium | reverse complement strand
GCGAGCGCGAAGCCGCCCGCAACGAGCGCGCCGATGCCGAGGGCTCGAAGGACCATGCGCACGAAGCCGCTCACGCGACGAGCTTACGCCCGACCGTCAGGCCGGAGCGAGGGGTGGCGCCGTGAGCGGGGCGAGCTCGGCGTCGCGCGCGGCGAGCCTCGCGTAGTGGCCGCCCGCGGCGATCAGCTCCTCGTGTCGCCCTGTCTCGACGACGCGGCCATGGTCGAGCACGACGATCTGTTCCGCGTCACGTACGGTCGAGAGGCGGTGCGCGATCGCAATCGTCGTGCGGCCCTCTGAGAGCTTGTCGAGCGCTTCCTGCACGAGCCGCTCCGTCTCCGTGTCGAGTGCGCTCGTCGCCTCGTCGAGAACGAGGATCGGCGGGTTGCGAAGAACCGTCCGCGCGATCGCGATCCGCTGCTTCTCGCCGCCCGAGAATCGATAGCCGCGCTCCCCCACGACCGTGTCGTAGCCGTCGGGCAGCGCCGCGATGACGTGGTGGATCCGCGCGGCCTGCGCAGCGGTTTCGATCTCCGCGTCGGATGCGTCCGGCTTGGCGAAGCGCAGATTCTCGCGGACGGACTCATGGAAGAGATACGTCTCCTGCGAGACGACGCCGACGAGATTCGCCAGCGCCTCGAACGTCAGATCGCGGATGTCGACGCCGTCGATCGTAATCGCGCCGCGATCGACGTCGTACAGTCGCGCGGCGAGGTAGCCGAGCGTCGTCTTGCCGGATCCGGTCTCGCCGACGAGCGCCGTCGTCGTTCCGGCTTCGACCGTGAACGAGACGTCCTCGACCGTCCACTCGTTGTCGTACCGAAACCACACGTGGTCGAAGCCGACGTCACCCGGACGGCCGACGCTGGACGCGTCCGGCTTCTCCTTGATGTCGATCGGCTCGTCGAGGTACTCGAAGATGCGGTCGAAGAGGGCGAGCGACGTCTGGACGTCGAGACCGACACCCAGCAGCGATCCGACGGGGAAGAACAGCCGTGTCTGCAGCGTGGTGAACGAGACGAGGACCGGGACCGACAGCGCATGCGATCCGTGCGCGAGCGCCAGCCCGCCGAACCAGTACACGGCCGCGGGCATGATCGCAAAGCTCGTCTGGATCGACGCCATCACCCAGCGGCCGGCCATCCGCTGGCGCACTTCGAGGTCTGCGAGGCGCCGCGAGTCCGTCTCGAACCGGTCGGCGAGCTCGTCGCCGCGGCCCATCGTCTTCCCGAGCAGGATGCCCGACACGGACAGTGACTCCTGGACGAGGCTCGAGATGTCGGCGAGCGTCTCCTGCGTCCGCTTCGCGATGCGGCGACGTTCGTTGCCGACACGGCGCGTCAGCAGAACGAAGAACGGGATCAGTGCGAACGCGAAGAGCGCGAGCTGCCAGCTGAGTAGCAGCATCCCGACCATCGTCGCGACCACGGTCGTCACGTTCGACGCGATCGACGTGGCGGTGTTCGTCACGACGTTCTGCACGCCGCCGATGTCGTTCGAGATCCGCGACTGCACTTCGCCGGTGCGGGTCCGCGTGAAGAATGCGAGTGACAGCCGCTGAAGATGCCTGAAAACGGCCGCGCGGAGGTCGTGCATCACACGCTGTCCGACCTGGTTCGAGAGGAGGGTCTGGATGACGCCGAGGGCGCCCGTGATGATCGCGATCACGATCATCCCGCCGGCATTGAGCGAGAGCGACCTCGTGTCGTTGCGCTCGATCGCCTCGAGAACGCGCTTCAGCAAGAACGCCGGGATGACGCCGAGCGCGGCCGACCCGACGATCAGCACCAGCACCCCGCCGAGCCGGAGCCGGTAGGACACGAACAGCCCCCCGATCCGACGCAGATTCGCCCGGCGCAAAGCCGGGTCGGCCGGGCGGTCGGGCGGCGAGTCAGCGGAGCCGCGGAAGTACATGCTCATCCGTTTCAGCGTATGCCGCCGCGCCCGTCGTGTGTCGGACGCGCGCCGCCGCGGTGCCGAGCTGTCGGCGCAGCCGAGAGCCGCCGCAGCGGTGACGCGCGTCTGGTATTCGCGCGCGCGCGTGAAACACCATAGGGGCAACGCCGCGCCCCGGGCCGGCGGACGCCGACCCGGGACGCGAACGGCTCACGCAGCGGCCTCGAGCTCCACGGCCGCGCCGGCGGCGAGGTCGTCTTCGGCCTGGGCCGGGCTCGATTCGAGCATGACCGCGGCTACCACCGCGCCGACTGCGGCGACTGCTGCGAGGACATAGAACGCGATCCCGAATCCGTGGGTCAGCGCCGCGCCGCTGATCGGGCTCGTCCCGGGGTGCGTATTCACGTAATGCGTCGTGAACGTCGTCGCAATCGTGGTGACGGCCGCGACGCCGATCGCTCCGCCGATCTGCTGGTTCGTATTGATCAAGCCCGACGCGACGCCGGCATCGGCCGAGCGGACGCCGGTCAGCGCGCCGATCGACATCGGAACAAAGGCGAGCGCAAGGCCGAGACCGCTGATCACGAACGCGGGGAACAGATCCGTCAGGTACTGACCGTCGACCGGGACGCGCGCGAAGAGGACGAGCGCGATGGTCGAGAAAGCGAGACCCGCCGGCAAGACGCGCCTGACGCCGAGCCGCGTCGACAGCAACTGCGCGACGGCCGAGAAAGCGACGATCGTCACCGTCAAGGCGATGTACGCGACGCCAGTCTTGATCGCCGAGTAGTGCAACACCTGCTGCATGTAAAGCGTCAGCAGGAAGAACTGCGAGAAGATCGCGCCGCCCATCAGCAAGCCGCTCACGTTCGACGCCGACAACGTCCGCAGCCGGAAGATGCGGAGCGGCAGCAACGGCGCCTTCGACCGGGCCTCGATCGCGAAGAACGCGCCGATCAGCGCACCGGCACCCGCGAGCAGGCCGATCGTCTCCGCCGTCGCCCAACCGTGCTGCGCCGCGTGCGTCATCGCGTAGACGAGCAGCATCAGGCCCGCCGTGATCGACGTCGCGCCTGCGAAGTCGAAGTTCCGGTGGGCAAGGTTCGCGCGGCTCTCGCGCAGCAACCACGGGCTGACCCCGATCACCAGTGCGCCGACCGGGACGTTGATGAAGAAGATCCACGACCAGCTGAGGCCGCTCGTGAGCGCGCCGCCGAGCAACACGCCGGCCGCTCCCCCACTCCCCGACGCGCCTCCCCAGATGCCGAGCGCCAGGTTGCGCTCGCGGCCTTCACGGAACGTCGTCGTCAGGATCGACAGGGCTGCCGGCGACACGAGCGCCGCACCGAGGCCCTGCAGAGAGCGGAACGCGATCAGCGAGGCCTCGGACCACGCGAGGCCGTCAAGCAGCGAACTGACCGTGAACAGCGCCAGACCGATGATGAACATCCGTCGCCGGCCGAGCAGGTCGGCAAGCCGGCCGCCCAGCAGCAGGACGCCGCCGAAGAAGATCGAGTACGCAGTGATCACCCACTGGAGGCTTTCCTGCGAGAAGTGCAGGTCGCTTTTGATCGACGGCAGCGCGACGTTCACGATCGCGACGTCGAGGACGACCATGAACTGCGCCGCCACGATCACGGCGAGCGCGATCCAGCGGCGGGAATCGGGGGTTTCGACCTCCCCATGTGTCAGTATTTGACTAGACATTGATTTCCTCTCCCGATCGTTGAATCATGCAACGGTAGCACTGTCGTACGGTTTCGCGCTACACTAATTGCAAATGGCCATATCGCAGACCCGCACCCCAACCGACCCGCGCGCGACTTCGCGTGTGGCGGAGGAGCTCGTGCGCAGCAGCGGCTTCCTGATGGCGCGGCTCGGGATGGCCTTCAAGACGAGGGCGCTGGAGCGGATCGAAGCCGAGGGCTACGAGGGCAACCACTACTCGGTCCTCGCGATCCTGGCCGAGGGCGCGCGCGAGACGCAGGCGACGATCGCCGATGCGCTCGACATGGATCCCAGCCGCCTCGTCGCGCTCCTCGACTCCCTCGAGCGGCGCGATCTGGTTTCGCGCCAGCGAGATCCACAGGACCGCCGACGCCACGTCGTGACGATCACTGCAGCCGGGACGCGGGAGCTGCGGCGGCTGCGCGCGATCGCGAAGGAGCTCGAAGACGAGTTCTTCGGGCCGCTCGAAACGGCGGACCGAGAAACCCTTCATCGACTGCTCCTGGCGCTGGCGTGCGAGCACGACCCGCGCTGCGGATTCGCCCCGACCGTCTCGTCCGCACCGCCGCGCTGAGTCGCGCCGGCTAGGGCGTGACCGCGGTCTGACGGGTCGTGTCGGTGACGTCGCTCAGGTGACGTCGCAGGTCGCGCAGGTCGCGCTTGAGATCGCGAAGCCCGGCGCGCTGCACCCCGGCGGCACTCAGGCGGTACACCTGCCGCCGCCGCGCGTCGATCTCGCCGAGAAGCGCTTCGGTGGTTAGCTGATGCGCGCGCCGTGTGCGAGCGTTCGTGTCGGCGGGGGTCACGCCGCCTCCCTCAGGAATGCAGCCTCCGGTGCGGGAACGTCGGCGCGCGGCGTTGCCGGCTTCGGCCGCACGAGGCGCACCGTGATCAGCGCACCGGCGACGAGCAACCCGAGGAGCGCGTAGAGCGCAGCCCGGAAACCGTGGTCGAGCGCGGCAGCGCTCGCCGCTCCGCCGGTGACGTGACCGGTCGCTGTGACGGCGATCGCGCTCGCCACTGCGATCCCGACCGCCCCGCCGATCTGGCGGCTCGTGTTCACGAGACCCGACGCGACGCCCGCGTCGGCGCGCTCGATTCCACTGAGACTCGCGATCGTTACCGCGACGAACGACAGGCCCATCCCGGCGCCGCCGAGCACGAACCCGGGAAACAGGTCCGAGAAGTAATGCCCGTCGACCGGCAGGCGAGTCAGCAGCGCGACGGAGAGCGCCGACGTCAGGAGCCCGGCCGTCAACGCCGCCCGCACCCCGATCCGCCCGACGATGAGCTGGGCGATGTTCGAGACGATGACGACGGTCAGCGCGAATGCTGTGAACGCGACCCCGGTTTCCACGGCGCTGTAGCCGAGGACGTCCTGAAGGTAGAGCGTGAGGAGAAAGAATTCGGAGAAGGCAACCGCCCCGACGATCGCCATCGCGACATTGGCGCCGGCGACGGTCGGCAGGCGGAAGATCCGCAACGGCAGCAGTGGCCACGGCGAGCGGAGCTCGACGACCACGAACGACGCGATCAGGGACGCCGCGCCGACGAGAAGGACAAGCGTCATCGCAGACGTCCAGCCGTTGGTCGTCGCGCGTGTCAGCGCGTAGACGAGCAGCATCAGCCCGCTCGTGATCGTCGCGACGCCTGCGAGATCGAAGTGGCGATGGCCGAGGTCAGGCCGGCTCTCGCGCAAGAGCACGGGAGCGAGGAGAGCCGCGCCGGCGCCGACGGGAACGTTGATGAAGAAGATCCACGGCCAGCTCAGGTAGCTGGTCAGGACGCCGCCGAGCAGGACACCCGCTGCAGCGCCGCTTCCCGACGCGGCGCCGTACACGCCGAGCGCGAGATTGCGGTCGCGGCCTTCGGCGAACGTGGTCATCAGCAGCGACAGCGCAGCCGGCGCGAGCAACGCGCCGCCGAGGCCCTGTACCGCGCGGAACACGATCAGCGAGCCCTCCGACCAGGCGATGCCGCAGAGCAGCGAGCTTGCTGCGAAGAGGATCAGGCCGGCGATGAAGAGGCGGCGGCGCCCAAAGAGGTCCGCGAGGCGCCCGCCGAGGAGAAGCATGCCGCCGAAGAAGATCGCGTAGGCAGAGACGACCCACTGCAGGCTCGTCTGCGAAAACCCGAGGTCCGTCTTGATCGACGGCAGCGCGACGTTGACGATCGCGACGTCGAGGATGACCATGAACTGTGCCGTCACGATCAACGCCAGAGCGCTCCAGCGGGACCTGCCGTTCGTAGTGCGACTAATCAATTGACCTCCAAGATCGTTGACTCGATCAACAGTGTACATATCGAACGATAGGCGCGCTACACTTCTTCCATGACCACCGCCACTCCCACGCCGTCAGAGCCGCAGGCATCGCCGAAGCGGGTGCCGGACGAGCTCATCTCGTCGACGCTTTTCCTGCTGAAGCGGCTCGGAATGAAGGCGAAGGAACTCGGCCTCGGCGCGTACGAGGAGGCGGGCTTGCACCCGTACCACCATGCGATCCTCGCCGTGCTCGAAGCCGGCTCGCAGGAGACGCAGGGAGCGATCGCCGAGGCGCTCGGCTACGACAAGGGCCAGCTGGTCGGTCTCCTCGACGAGCTCGAGGACGCGGGACTCGTCGTCCGGAATCGCGACCAGGCCGACCGGCGCCGCCACATCGTGCAGATGACGGCCGCGGGCCGAAAAGCGCTCGGGCGCGCGCGACGCCTCTCCTCGCGGCTCGAAGACGAGTTCCTTTCGTCGCTCCCCGAGAAAGAGCGAACGCAGCTGCACGCGCTTCTCGTGAGCCTCGCGGACCAGCACCTCCCGCAGTGCCGGCTCGCGGCACGCGCGAAACCGTAGAGCGCCGCAGCGTCGGGCCGTCGGTGTAACGTCGCCGTCGTGGACGAGCAGCGCGCACGCGACCTTCTCGCGGCCGAACGGACGCGCATCGAGCGCGCCCTTGCACGCCTCCGGCATGTCGACACCGGCGAGCCCGTCGACGAAGACGATCCCGCGGACGACGCATCCGAGCTGTACGAGGACGAATTCGCCGAAGGCCGCGCCGATGACCTGCGCGAGGAGCTCGCTGCGGTTGGCCGCGCCGAGACGCGCCTGGAGTCCGGGACCTACGGGCTGTCGGTCGAGAGCGGCGCGCCGATCGCGGACGAACGCCTCGAGGCGTTTCCGACCGCCGAACGAACGGCCGACGAGGAAGCGCGACTGGCCGGCGAGCGCTAGACCCGCGGTCGCCGACCGTCGACATCCAGATTCCGGAATGAGTCGCGCTCGCGCCGCGGCCGGAACGCTCGTGTTTCTCGCGGTCGCGCCCGGCGTCGTCGCGGGGCTCGTGCCGTGGCTCCTGACGCACTGGGAGTCGACGGGCCCGGCGGCATGGGTGCGAGCGCTTGGTTGGGCGATCACGGCCGGCGGTGCAGCCGTCGTGGTCGAGGCGTTCATGCGGTTCGCTCTGGACGGCCTCGGCACGCCCGCGCCGATAGCACCGACGAGCACACTCGTCGTCGGCGGCCTCTACCGCTACGTGCGGAATCCGATGTATCTCGCGGTCGCCGCGGTCATTGTCGGACAGGCGGGGATCCTCGGTCGTTGGATCCTGGTCGCGTACGCGCTCGTGTTCGGCGCGGTCGTATGGACGTTCGTGCACGTGTACGAGGAGCCCTCGCTCAGACGCCGATTCGGAGACGACTACGACGACTACGTGCGACGGGTCCCCGGCTGGTTGCCGCGACGCCCACGGCGGCCGGTGCAGTAAAGGCCCCCCGGACCGAGACCGGCGATGCGTCATCCGACCGGGGTGATGTCGCCGGCTCCGTCGTCGGAGACGCTCAAGTCGACGTGCGGAGCGACGAATTGCGAAGCGTGGACCTGATCTGGCACGCCTCCGCCGGCCCGGCCGCGGCGGCCTGTCCTTGAGGATCGTTCACACGCTCGAGTACGCGCTCAGGCGTTTCTTCGCCGACAAGTGCCCACGCGATTCGGCCGCGATTGCGTATCGCGTGCTGTTCAGCGCCGGGCCGCTCGCGATCGTGATCGTGTCGATCTTCGGGCTCATCCTGCAAGACGACGACATCCGGCAGGAGGTCGTCGAGACCGTCGTCCGCGGGTTGCCGGTCACAGCCGCCGGCCGACGGGACGTCGAGAACGCGCTCGCGACGATCGCGACTCCGGCAAGCGCGGCCGGACTGATCAGCCTGGTGCTCTTCGCCTGGACGGCAAGCGGGATGATGAGGGCGATCCGCCAGGGGCTCGAGACGGCGATGCAGGTGGTGGAGACGCGGTCGATGAGCCGCGGCAAGCTCGTCGATGCCCTGCTCGTCGCAGGGGCCGGGGCGCTCATCCTCGTCAGCGTCACGATCACGGTGCTCGGCGACCTCCTCCGCGGAGTCCTCGGGGATCGGATCGGCGACGTCGGTCGCACGGACACCCTCGTCGGCGGGGCTTCACGGGCGGTCGCGATCGCCGTGTCGATCGGCGTCGTCCTCCTGCTGTACCGGTTCGTACCGGCGCGGGGCCTGCGCGTGCGCGACGGTCTCGTCGGCGCAATCGTGACGGCGGTGCTGTTGCAGCTGATCTCGCTCGCATCCGGCTGGATCGCGGTGAGGACGAGCAAGCTGAGCTTCATCTACGGCTCGCTCACGGCCGCGCTGTTCTTCGTGTACTCGATCTACCTCTACTCGGCCGCGCTCCTGTTCGGCGCAGAGGTCGCATCGATGTGGGCGCACCCACTGGAGGCGCCGATCACGCCGCTGCGGCGGCGCATGACCGTTTCCGCGCTGAAGACCGCGCTGAGGGAGGCGCGGCGACTCACCTGAGGACGCGCGCCGCCGCTTCGCCGACGTACGTGACTCCCGCGGCGCGGCGCCCCCGACACCTGTCATCCCGATTACACGATGCCCTCGGCCTCGCTCCGAGCGATCGTGACGCTGTGCGCGCGCGTCGGCAATGGGCCCTCCTCGCCGTGCCGACGCTCATGGTCCTCGGCGCGTTTCTCGCAGGCTGCAGCGGCGGGGGCGGCGAAGCATCGACGGTCCTGACCGGCACGAGCACGAGGTCGTCGACGGTCACACGAACGCAGGCGACGCGTCCGACGTCGACTCTGCCGGAGCGCGCCGTGACCGAGACGACGCCGGCCGAGACGGTGACGACCCAACCGCCGCGCACCGCGACGATCGTCCCGACGGCGACAACCGTTCACACCCAGACGCAGGCGGTCACGCTCGCGCAGACCACGACGGTCGTGAACGTCACAGTCGCGTCGCCTGAGACCACCGCTGCAGCGCCGACGGATGCGACCCCGACAAGCACTCAGTGGGGATGGATTGCCTTCGGCATTCTCGCCGCGGCCGTCGTCGTGACGGGCATCGTGGTGTGGCTGCGAAAGCGCCGCACGGAAAAACCCGCTGCGTAGGCCACGGGCGCGGTCGCGCCCTCCGTCAGTGCCCTAGCGCAAGAACGTTGCTGCCGTCACCGGCGCGGCGGTTTTCGTATTCGGCCGGGCTCAGCCAGACGGCCTCGAAGCAGCGCTCGGTGTCGCATTCACAGAAGAACGCGATCGGACGAGGCTCGGTCTCCTCGGTCAGACTCTCGTGGATCAGCTCGTTCAGACGACGTTTGTGCGTGCCGTGCTGCGACGTTGCTTCTGCGTTCGACGCCATTCGCTCGGCAGGTCAGACGCCGCAGTGCTCGCAGCCCCGCGCTGAAAGCGCGCGACCGCAAGACACACAGCGCCTGCGCGTCGCCCGCGTGAGCACGCGACCTTTCGCGGCGCCCATGCGGATCATCACGACGCCGACACCGGTCGTCAGTGCCGCGAGGACGATCGGATGCAGGTTCACGAGCGCAGGTTGACGCGAGCGAACGCCGGCGGCATCACCCGGAGGGGATGAGCCGATACGGGATTCCGTCCGTACGCTCACAGGGTCGTGTTCGTGAGACTCGATCGACTGGCGCTGCGTCCGGTACGCAAGGTCGCGCGCTCGAGCCAGGCCATCGTCAGCGACGAGGCCGAGCGCCTGGTCGACGGCGTCCTCGCCGGCCCGCTGCCCGAGAAGCTCGCGCGCTCGTTCGGCGAGCATCATGTCCTCGAGCGGGTGGCGACGGAACTGCTGGACACCGCGACGGCGGGAGGGCGGCAGTCGGACGACCTCGAGCGCGTCCTCGAACGGGTCCTGCGGAGCCCCGCACTCGAGCGATGGGCCGCGAGCGGAGAAGCGGCGCGGCTCGTGGACCCGCTCGTCGCACCGGTGCTTCGGAGTCCTGCTTTCAAGGAGGCGATGCTCGGGATCCTGGCCAGTCCCGAGCTTCGCCATGCGCTTACCGATCAGACGACGGGCTTCGGCGAAGACATCGCGGCCGCCGCGCGTGCACGCACGGCGAGAAGCGACGACGCGATGGAGGAGCGCGTCCACTCGTGGTTTCGTCTCCGCCGGCCGAGCGCGGCAGAGCCTCGCCCGTTCGCCGGCTTCCCGACCCGCGGCGTCGCGCTCGTGCTCGACGTCGTCCTCGCACAGCTTGCGTTCCTCGTCGGCGCCGCATCGATCGCGCTCGTCGCGTCGCTCGTCGGCGCTTCACAGACGGGATTGCTCACGCGGTTGTTCGACGGAGCCGCCTGGCTGATCGTCAGCTGCGTCTACTTCGCCGGCTTCTGGTCCGCCGGCGGTCAGACACCGGGCATGCGGTTCATGCGCGTGCGCGTCGTCGACCGAAGCGGCGCTTCGCCGTCTGTGCCGCGGTCTCTGCTCCGCTTCGCTGGCCTCTTGCTCGCGATCATTCCTCTGTTCGCGGGCTTTCTGACCGTGCTCGTCGACGGCCGGCGACGAGCGTTGCAGGACTTCATCGCCGGGACGGTCGTCCTTCGCGACGACGAGCTCGACCTCGGCGTCCCGGATGTCTCCGTCGCACCGGCGAACGGCTCGGGCACTCCGTCTGCGCCGCGGCCCGAACGACTGCCGACGCGCGACACACGCGAGCTCCCTCCTGCTTCGGCTCAACTTCGAAGCACCTGGGTGGATGTGGACGGTTCGCGCGTCCACGCCGTCCGCGGCGGCGACGGACCACCGGTCGTGCTTCTGCACGGCTTCGGTATCTCGGGCAACTACATGCATCCGCTCGCCCGCACGCTCGCCTCGTCCTGCACGGCGTTCGTGCCGGACCTCCCCGGCCAGGGGAAGAGCGGGCCACCGCCGGCCCGCTGGGGGATCGAGGAAATGGCCGACGTGCTCGGCGGATGGCTCGAAGCCGTGGGGGTGCGTGAGCCGCTCGTCGTCGCGAACTCGATGGGTTGCCAGATCGTCACTGCCCTTGCCGTGTCGCGACCCGACCTGGTCGGGCCGATGGTGTTGATCGGGCCGACTGTCGACCCCGCACACCGGGCGGCACGCCGGCAGCTCTCGCGCGTTCTCCGCGACGTCGTCCGCGAGCCGTTCTCGCTCGTTGCGCTGACGGCGCGCGACAATGCCGGCCGAGTCGACGTCAGGCCGTTGCTGACCGTCGCGCGTGCCGCGCTCGCGGATCGCATCGAAGAACGCCTGCCGCTGATCGGGCAACGAACCGTGATCGTCCGTGGAGAAAACGACGCACTCGTCGGCGGCGAATGGGCCGAGTTCGCTGCGGGGGAGCTACCGCGCGGCCGGCTCGTCGTCGTCCCGGCCGAGGCCCACGCCGTCCACTTCACGCGGCCGAAGCTCGTCGCGCGAATCGTCGGCGAGCTCCTCGCCGAGGAACGCGAGCATGGCCTCGGCGAGCGTCTCTGGCACCTCGAGCATGGGGACGTGCCCGCAGCGCAGACGGACGACGCGGCCGCGCGGCAAGAGGCGTTGCCACTCCTCGGCTAGCCGAATCGGCACGAGGCGGTCGCGGTCGCCCCACGCGAGCAGCGTCGGAGCGTCGACTGCACGAAGCTCGTCCCGCAGGTCACAACGTGACGCGAACGCGATCCCGTGCGCGAGCGGGACCGCGCCGGTCCGCACGGCGTCGGCAGCGACCATCGGCAGGCGGCGACGAACCTGGTAGAGCGAATCGAGCAGCGGCAGCACGCGGCCGCGGACGGCGCGCCCGAAAGGAATCCCGGCAGGTGCGACGAGTACGAGCCGCCGCACACGCCGCGGCTGCCGCGCAGCGAGCTGTGCCGCGAAGAACCCTCCCAGCGAATGGCCGGCGACGTCCGCCCGCCCGATTCCCGCCGCATCGGCCCAGCGGCCGAGCCAGCCGCTCACGTCCGTGACCGCAACATGTTGGCGGAAGCGCGGCAACTGCACGACGTGGACCCGGCGTTGCGCGCGCAGGAGATCGACGAGCGGCAACCACCATCGCCACGACCCCGCGAGCCCGTGGACCAGAACGAGCGGCTCGCCGCCGCCCGCCACGCGGTACCGGGTCGGCCGCCCGTCGACCGTCGTCTCGCGGACCTGCATCACTCGAAGCTCTCGGTCCTTCCTCCTCGCGGCCCATCACATCGGAACGCCGTCAACCGCGCCCCCGCGACCGGCGCCGTGGGCTCGTCAGCTACGGCGTGGGCTCGACGCCGCGCACTGCCGCGTAGGCGTACGGATGGTAGTAGACGTCAAGCGCGTCCTGGCCTTCGACGACGAGCTCGAAGCTCTCGCCCACGTCGTCGACCGAGACGGTGAAGACATCTGCCTCCTGCGCCCAGAGGAGCGAAACGTGCAGCGTTCCGCTCTCTCTCGAGGCCAGCTCGATCTTCGCCGCGGAGGTCGCCGTGCTGGTCGCGCCGGTCATGGGACAAGCGTCTCCGATCGACCCCGGACGGGCATCGTCCAAACAGGATGGACCACCGACTGTTCAGGAGAGCGACCGCGGCGCGGTCGCGCATGGCGCGCGTTTCCGTCTACTTGTCGCGCGCGAGCGGCCAGCGATGCACCCGGTGTGCGGGAAGTGCTCCGATCTCGTCCGTCGAGAGCTTCACCGTCACCTTGTCGGACTCGACTTTCGCGACGGCGCCGATCGGCACGGTCACCTCTCGCCGGCCCCAGAGATGGCCTCGCTCGAGCACGAAATGAGTGATCTGATCGTCGTCGACCAGGAACCCGTCGACGTCGCCGACGTACTTTCCGTCCGTGGTGATCACGCTGCTCGAACGGCGAACCTCGACTTCGCCCTTCGGCACGCGGTCGTAGATGACCCCGAGGTCCTGCCCGAAGCCGCTGGCGTACCCGTCCAACGCCGATCCCTCGTAGTACGGCAGGGCGAGCGGCGTGACCACGCCGATGTCCCAATCGGGGTCCGCCGGCGGTTTCTCCCCCAGCCGGAGATACCCGAACTGCTCCGCAGGCGGCAGACGCTCGAGCTCTTCGGGCGTGCAGGTGAGGACGACGTCGGAGCCTTCCGCAGCTGCATCGACCAACTCGATCGGGACGAGGTGCGGTGCGCCCGTCCCGTGGCGCGGCTTCACGACGAGGTGGGTGACCCGGTTCTTCACCGGATCGACGACGAGATCGGCAACCTCGCCGGCCACGTCGCCCGAGCAACGGACAGGCTTTCCCAGCTCCAGCCGCACGAACGCCGCGCCTACGTTACGTGGCTCGGCACGGGCTGCGCGCCGTGCACGATCGAAGTCGTCGACAGAGGCGCCACGACGACATCGTCGAGACGACGTGACGCACACGCATCATCCGAACGGGGTGAGCGACACCCGCCGCGCGAGCGCTCATCCCGTCAGGGTGAAGTTGTTTGGGGCGCCACGGTTGATGCTTGGCGAACCAACGTCTCGAAAGGAGCACTCACATGAAAATCGGGAACCAGGTGCGGACGGTCAGAGTCGAGCCGCTGAAGAGCCCGGTACCTCGCAAGGACAGCCGGCCGGCCGTATCGGTCAAGCGCGAGACGTCGAAGCAGTCGCGGGTGAAGTCGCCGGTGTGAGCTCGGCGGCCGAATGCGCGGCGCCGGACTACTGCGAGCCCGTCGTCGGCTGGCGCACCTGGTACGCCGTCGAGCGCCACGGCGAGTTCCAGCTCGCCAGCCTCTTCTATCGCGTCAGCTGGCCCTGGCTGGAACCGCTTGCCGGAACGTGCCACGAGTGGCGCCCACCGTGGCGGCGCAAGCACGATCGACATGCACCCCCGGATCCCGCGTGTCGGTGCGGCATCTATGCGGCGTCGGTCGAAACGGCGTGCAGCTACATCTCGCCGTGCCCGCCGCGGACGCGGTGGCCCGTGGTCGGCGAAGTCGCGCTCTGGGGAAACGTCGTCGAGTGCACGCAGGGATGGCGCGCGTCGATTGCCTACCCGAAGACGTTGTATGTCGCCGTCAGCGGTAGACGCCTGCGCGGCGCTGCCCGCGTCGCGCGATGCCTCGAACGCTACGGCGTTCCCGTCGACGTGATCGACGCGGCGAACCGCAAAAACCTCGCGCCCACGCTGGGCGCGGGCGCGCTCGAGCTCGAGCCCAGCTCTACCCCGAGCCGCCCGGAGCGACGACGCTTGCGGCCGGCCGGTGACGGCGGAACGTGAATGCCGCGATCAGCCCGAGCACGAGTGTCGGGACGATGGTGAGAAACCGGTAGACCAGCACGGCCGCGACGACAGCGGCGTTGCTGCCGCCGAAGCCGACGAGCGCGCCGGTCAAACCGAGCTCCACCACGCCGAGTCCCCCAGGTGTGATCGGGATCGCGCCGAGGATCCGGACGAGCGCCCACGCCGCGAATGCCTCGGCGAGCGACACCTGGGACGCGGGGACGTCGAGGGCACGGAGCGAGACGACGAACAGCAAGAACACCGTCAGGCTCCCTCCGAAGGACGCAAGCGTCAGAAGGTGCCATCGCCGTTCGAGAAAGTCGCCGGCATCGCGGCGGAAGCGCTCGAAGCTGCCGCCGTCCCACGAAACGGGGCCGCGCCGGAGTTTCCCGCGGGCCCACGAGACGAGTCGCGCGACCGCGTCCCCGATGTCGCGCGCCACTCGATTACTGACGAGCACGACGACGAATGTGGTGACGACCACGCCCAGGACGGCAACGCCGACGAACGCGACGGTCGCGAGCGCAGCCGTTTGCTCGCCGGTGAGCGTCAGTAAGAACACGGCGACGATCGGGTATGACAGGTTGACGAACTGGTTCCACAGGCTCGTCAACGTGACCGCGCGCGAGAAGTCCCGGGTCGCGACACCCCACTGCCGCAACATCCCATACGCGCCGGCCGCACCTGCCGCCGGGCCTCCGGGAACGACGATCGACAGCGCGGTCGATGCCTGCGTCAACTCCATCGCCCGGATGAACGACAGCCCGGGCAGCGCGATTTGCCATGGCGGCGCGAACGTCGCGAGGTTCAGAACCGTCGCCGCGGCGAGCGCCGCGACCCACGGCCACGACAGCTGCCTGACGACGTCCCACACGTCCGCGTAGTTCGCGACGGTCGGCAGGAAGTAGACGAAGACTGCGGCGACGATGCCGACGCTGACCGCCGCGAGCGCGACCCGGCGGAGTGTCCGCCGCCTCCGACCGGCGGGCGCGCCCTCCTCCGTGCCGACTACGGGCGCGCCTGGCGTCGGCTCGACGTCGAGCTTCACCCGCGAGCCGAGAGCCTAGGTGTTCGCTGAGTCAGTGCAGTTCCAGCACGTCCACGACCGCAGCCGCTGTCCACACGACGGGCATCGCCGCGGGCCGGGTCGCGCGCGCAGGAGCCCATGCCGCAATCCGAGCATGGTCAGCACGACAGACACCACTGCCGTGAACGTGACGACCGGTGCCATCTGTGCGAGGGCGGCGAGCATGGTCCGCGCTAGGGCGCCGTTGCGGCGGGGAACTCTCGCTCGGTCTGCCGCCGCAGCACGGTCGTTCCGACGAATGCGAGCGCGAAGACGACGAGGAGTGGGTAGACCCGGTCGGCGTCCGTCGGTCCCGTCAGCAGGACGATGAGGAGCACAAGGGCGACGAGGCCATAGACGACGAGCGGATGGTTCCGCATCGTCGGCGCCGACACACGGCGCAGCCCCACGGCAAGGCGCGCCGGTCCGGCAACCCACGCCGCGAAGATCGCGAAGCAGGCGTAGACGACGATGTTGATCCCGACGTTGCGAAGCAGCTGCGTCCCGATCGCCCAGGTGGCGGTCACCGAGTCTTTCGCGTCCGGATTGCTCGTCAGCGCGTCGATCACGTAACTGCCGGCGAACCGCCGCACGACGAGAATTCCCAAACCGACGGTCAGCATGCTGATGCCAACCGCCATCAGCATCGAGCGCCGCCGCCCGCGAGCAATGTAGACCGCCGCTGCGAAGAGCGCGAGCACGAGGAAGACGAGGAAGAAGCTGACGACGCGGATCACCTTGACCGTTTTCCGGGCGGCCTCGAGCCCGTTGCCCTTCATGACAACGATCTTGCCGGCGTCGGGTGGTATCTTCTCCGCGATTTTCGCCCCGAGCCCGCTCTGCGCCGCCAGCTGGTCGAGCAACGGCTGGAGATTGAGCACGACGTTTCCGTTCGAGGACTCCAGGATGCCGTGCTTGCCGTTGAGGACTGCCATGAAGAGCTCGTGCGCGCGACGATTCGCGTTCCGCCAGAGCTGTTGCACCTTCGGGCGGCCGAGGAACGTGTTCGCGCGGCGGACGAGCGCCGGCTCCAGCGCGGCGGCAAGCGGCGGGCCGAGCTGCTTCGTCGCCGGCGGGAGGCGATCCGAGAGCGCCTTGCCCACGTCGACGTTCGTGTAGAGCTGATCGACGAGATAGATCGAGATCGCGTTTCTGATCTCGCTGTTCTCGAGCAGTTGCGCGCTCGAGTTGGTCCAGTGATCGGTGTTCAGCGCCTGGCGCTTCACCCAGATGTTCAGCGCGGCGACGAGGCCGATCGTGGCTGCGAGGACGATCAGCACCCATGGCACCCAGCGGCGCCACCCCGTCGCGTGCGCGCGCGCGGACTCGTCCTGCGACGTGTTTCCGTCGGACGTGGCGCGCTCGGCGAGCTCATGCGTTGTCGTTGCCACCGTTGACCTCCTCGGCCCGCCGGATTTGGACGACTCCCAACGCGGCGTACCGCGAATCTGGCGCGTCAGGTCGATTCGCACGTCATCCCGTGGGGGTGATCCGCTCGTCTCCTGGGGCGAAATCTGTCGCGCCCGACCGTGAGCACGTCGCCGGGCTACAGGATCTCGCCTTTACGCATGCTCGAGGCAGCGCCATACTGGTGGAGAACGACAGGAGGCCTAGACCCTGCCTGACATGCCCATTCGCGTCATCCTCGGCGAGGACAGCTACCTCGCGAGCGAGGGCATCGCGCACATCCTCGAGCGTGCCGACGGCGTCGAGCTGATCGGGACGCACCGCGACCTCGACACGCTCACGGCCGCGATCGCCGCCGAGCGGCCCGACGTCGTCCTCACCGACATCCGCATGCCCCCGACGAACAGTGACGAGGGGATCCGACTCGCGAACACCCTTCGAACGTCGGACCCGGAGATCGGCGTCGTCGTCCTGAGCCAACACGCCGAGCCGGCGTACGTCACCTCGTTGCTCGAGGGCGGATCGCACGGCCGTGCGTACCTGTTGAAGGAGCGCGTCAAGAACGCCGGCGAGCTCGCCGGGGCAGTGCGCGAAGTCGCCGAAGGTGGGTCGGTGATCGACCCGAGCGTCGTCGAGAAGCTGCTCGAGTCACGGCGCCGGCACGAGAACTCGGGGCTCGAATCGCTGACGCCTCGCGAAGTGGAGATCCTGAGCTTGATCGCCGAGGGGCGCAGCAACGCCGCAATCGCCGACTCGCTCGTCCTGACGAAGCGAGCGGTCGAACGGCACATCAACAGCATCTTCACGAAAGTCGATCTCGGGAGTCCCGAGGATGTGAGCCGTCGCGTGCGGGCTGCACTTTTGTATCTCGCGGCGCACGGCTAGCACCGCGAAACGACACGTGTGTCCACCAATGCGGATTCGCACAGGATGGAGGATCGTTCCTCCGGTCGACTGTCTCCGAGAGGTTCGGGATCACTCAGGGCGATTCCACGGCACCACGTTCCGGCTGCGTCGTCGCGGTCGACGATCACGCGACGTTCCGTAGCGCGGTCCGCCGCGTCATCGGAACCTCGGCGAACCTCATCCTCGTCGGCGAGGCCGAATCGGGCGAGGCGGCGATCGCGCTCGTGCGTGCCTTGCGCCCGGACCTCGTGCTCATGGACGTCTCGATGCCCGGAATCGGCGGCATCGCCGCCGCAACGGAGATCAAGGCGTTCACCCCGTCGACGGTGGTCGTGCTGGTCTCGGCGACACATCCCGACAACCTGCGGCACCAGACGCGGGGATGTCCCGCCGACGAGATCCTCTGGAAGCGAGATCTCCGGCCGCTGCTCCTGGAGCAGATCTGGAGCCGCCACAACGTCGTTTCCGTGGCCTAGCGGCAGGCGGAACCCTGGAGTCGCGGACCGGCTGCTGGTCGGACAGGCCGAAGGGACGCACCGCGCGAACTGTCGTGCGCGCACGCTTGTAACGGTTTTGTCCAGGGTGGGATACTCGATCCTCGGGAACGCAATCGTTCCCATCGACTCAGCGTGATCAAGAAGTCTCGGACCCCAGCCGCCCGCTCCGCGACGTCTCGTCGGTCGACTGTCGCGCCGCGTCGGCCCGCCGCTCGGCGCACACGACCGCGCGACCGGAGCTTCGTCGTCGTCGAGGCGAAGCTGAAGCCGCCCGCGCTCAGGCCCGGAACCGTGCCGAGATCCTCGCTCGTCAACCGGCTGCGACATGCCGCGTCGACACGCGCGGTCACGGTGGTCGCCCCTGCCGGCTACGGCAAGACCACCTTGCTCGCACAGTGGGCAGCGACCGAGCCGAGACCCGTTGCATGGATTTCGATCGACGCGCGCGACAACGACCCGCTCGTCTTCCTCCGGCACGTCGTCACCGCGCTCGGCCGGGTCGGGCCGCAGGACCCGCAGCTGATCGCATCGCTGGACGCACCGACGAAGGCGGCATGGCACGGCGTCGTCGAGCGATGTCTTGCGGCGACGGCATCGACCGACCGGCCCTATCTGCTCGTGCTGGACAACGCCGACCTGATCCATACGCAGGAGGCCCGGCGCGTGCTCTCGGCCCTCGTCGCGCGCATCCCGCCGGGTTCGACGGTCGCGATCGGCGCGAGAGTCAGGCCGAAGCTGCGCTCGGCCCCTCTGCGCGCACTCGGGGCGTTGGATGACATCGGCGTCGACGAGCTCGCCTTGAACAGCCGCGAGGCACACTTGCTGATCCAGGCGACGAACCCGGAGCTCGGCGCGAGCGAGACGGCCGACCTCGTCAAGATCTGCGACGGCTGGCCGGCGGCGCTCTACCTCGCCTCGCTCTCGCTCCGAGACGGGACGGCCGCGTCCCTGCGTCCGACCCAGTTCGGAGGGAGCGACCGGTACCTCGCCGATTATCTGCGCGCGCAGTGCCTCGCCGGGCTGAGGCCGCGGGAGCTCCGGTTCCTTCGCCGGACCGCGGTCCTGGGAGCGCTGTCTGCGCCGCTCTGCGATGCGGTGCTCCAGGAGGAAGGGTCGGAGCTCGAGCTCGAACGGATCGCGCGCGCGAACCTGTTCCTCGTGCGGCTCGAGCGCGACGGCGACTGGTTCCGCTTTCACCTCCTGTTCCGCGATCTGCTCCTGCGCGAGCTCGCGCGCGAGGAACCCCACCTCATCCCGACGCTTCACCGCCGGGCTGCCGACTGGTACGAGGCCAGGGGGCAGCTCGACGCCGCGCTCGAGCATGCGGACGCGGCGGGCGACGCAGATCGCGTCGCATCGATCATCTGCGCGATCGCCTTCCCGATCTCCTGCCGGGGCCGGACGAAAGCCGTCGAACAATGGCTCGACCGCTTCGATGCGGCAACCGCCGAGCGGTACCCGAAACTCGCAGTGCACGGCAGCCGGATCTTCGCGCTGCGCGGCCGCACGACCGACGCCGAGCGCTGGCTCGACGCAGCCGAACGTGGCGCTCGCCGCCACCGACGAGACGCCCCGGCGTTGCGACTGATGACCGCCGTCGTCCGCGCATCCCTCTGTCGCACGGGCGCTCGGCAAATGGCCGCAGACGCGGACAGCGCCCTGCTCACGCTTCGGCGCAAGAGCGTCTGGCGGCCGACGGCGCTCTTGGTGCGTGGGTCTGCCGCGCTCCTCGCCGGCTCGGACGAAGAGGCCGACGTCGTGCTTCGCGACGCAGCCCGCGAGGCCGCTGCACTCGGGTGCAACGAGACGCAGATGATCGCGATCAGCCAGCGGTCGTTCATCGCGCGCCGGCGGGGCGAGCCCACCCTTGCAGACGAGCTCTCGGCCGACGCGCGCGCGGTATCGGTCGAGAACGACCTCGAGAACTACTCGACGTTCGCGGCGGCGTTGACGGCTTCGGCGCAGACCGCCCTTCGGCACGGCAAGTGGGCGGAGGCGCGCGATCTCCTTCGCGCCACGGAGCCCGGCAGAGCCTTCCTGACGGAGGCGACCCCCTGGTTGGCGGTGGGCGTTCGGCTCGAGATCGCGCGTTGTTACCTGACGCTGCGCGACCTGGACGCCGCGCGAGCACTCGCCGCGGAGATCGAGCTACTGCTCGCGCTCCGGCCCGACCTGGGCGTCCTCGGCGAACGGACGCGCGACCTGCAGCGGGACATCACGACCTTGACCGCGGTCGAGGAGAACGCGCGGCTGGGGCTCACACCTGCGGAGCTTCGCCTCATCCCGTTGCTCGCGACGCACCTCTCGTTCGGCGAGATCGCGGAGCAGCTGAGCATCTCGCGGAACACCGTCAAGACGCAGGCGATCTCGATCTACCGCAAGTTCGGCGTCTCCGGCCGCAGCGATGCGATCGCGGCGGCCGCGCGCCTCGACCCGACGCGGGCTGCCGCGTGAGCAAGGGCGACGGAACGTGAGCGCCGCGCCGGCCCGCCAGCCGAAGCGCACGACGACGAGGACGTTGCGACGGCCGGGCCACGTCGCACTTCCGTTCGATGTCGTCGCGTCGAAGCTCCACGCACCGGTCCTGCGCTCCGGAACAGTGGCGCGGACGGGCCTCGTCAACCGCCTCAGGGCGAGCCACGCACCGGTGATGACCGTGACGGCGCCGGCGGGATACGGCAAGACGACGCTCGTGGCGCAGTGGACCGCGCGGCATCCCGACCGTTTCGCCTGGATCTCCGTCGACGAGCGCGATGACGACGCGGTCGTGCTCTTGCGCGAGCTTGCCGCAGCGGTGCATGCCCTCGCACCGCTCGAGCGATCTGTGCTGGAGGCACTTGCGGCTCCCAGCCCGTCGATGTGGGCGTCGGCCCTTCCGAGACTGGGAGCGGCGCTGAGCGAATTCGAAGGCGGCCTCGTCGTCGTGCTCGACGACGCACACCGACTGCGGTCGCGCGAATCGCTCCAGGCGGTCATGACCCTCACCGATCACCTTTCGCCGGGATCGGTCCTCGTGCTCGCGGGCCGGGCCACGCCGGACCTGCCGATCGCGGAGCTCCGGGCGGCCGGGCGGCTCTTCGAAGTCGGCGCGGAGGACCTGGCGCTCACTCCGAGGGAGGCGAAACTGCTCCTCGGGGGCGCCGGCGCCAATCTGACGTTGGCGGAAACGACGGAGCTCGTCAGCCAGTGCGAGGGTTGGCCCGCTGCGCTCTACCTCGCTGCCCTTGCCGCCCGCGAAGACGAGCAGAGACCACCGCGGAAGCGGGCGCGCCGCCATCGCTACGCCGCCGACTACCTGCGGAAGGAGTATCTGTCGCGCCTCCAGCCGGAAGCGCTGCGGTTTCTCCGCCGGACCTCCGTGCTCGATGTGATGTGCGACGCGTTGTGCAGCGCGGTCCTTCAGGACGGCTCCGGCACCGAGCTCGCGACCATCGAGCGCTCGAATCTCTTTCTGATTCCGCTCGACCGCGAACGCGTCTGGTACCGCTATCACCATCTCTTCCGCGATCTGCTGCGGCGCGAGCTCGCCGACAAGGAACCCGAGCTCATGACGCCACTCCACCGTCGCGCAGCCGTGTGGTACGAGCGAAACGGCGATCTCGAGTCGGCACTCGGTCACGCACGCGCGGCGAATGACCTCGACCATGCTGCGCGGATCGTCACGACGATCGCGCTCCCGGTCTACTCCAGCGGGCGCGTCGGCACGGTCGAACGCTGGATCGCCGACTTCGACGAACCGGAGCTCCTCGCGCGCTATCCGGATGTCGCGGTTCATGGAAGCCTCATCCACGCCCTGCGCGGCCGCCCCGACGAAGCCGAGCGTCTTCTCGAGTCCGCCGAGGCGGCTCCGGACAGGCGTGTTGCGGCTGCCCTTCAGCCCTGGATCGCGACGGTGCGCGCGACGATGGGCACACGCGGCGTCTACCAGATGATCGCCGACGCCGAGCGCGCGCTCGCAGGTCTCCCGCGCGAGAGCCAGTTCCGTCCGTCGGCGCTGCTCGCGCTCGGGATGGGTTACGTGCTGCTCGGCCAGAACGAGCGCGCTGACGCGATCTTCGCCTCGGCGGCGTCCGAAGGAGGACGTCTCGGCGCCACCGCGACTCAGATCGTCGCGATCAGCGAACGGTCGTTGCTCGCGAGCGCTCGCGAGGACCACTCGGCGGCCGGGACGTTGGCCGTCGAGGCGCGTGAACTGGCCGAGGAGAGTCATCTGGATCGATACACGACCAGCTCGTTGGCGATCGCAGCCTCCGGGCGGGAGTCGTTGCGACACGGCCGATGGGAAGAAGCGCGCGTGCATCTTGCCAAGGCGCGCCGGCTCTGGCCGGCGCGAGCGCACTCGCTCCCGTGGCTCACGTTGCAGACGTTGATCGAGGAGACCCGTGGGTACCTGGCGTTGCGGGACACGGAGAAGGCAACGTCGTTGCTGAACGAGATCAGGGCGTTACTGCGCGAGCGCCCGTACGTCGGCGTTCTGGCCGACGAGGCGAGATGCTTGGAGCGGGAGGTCGAGAACATGCCGCATCGTGGCGACGCGGCGGACGCCGGCCTCACGGCCGCCGAGCTCCGCTTGTTGCCGTACCTGGCGACGCACCTGTCATTCCGCGAGATCGGCGACGAGCTTTTCGTGTCGCGCAACACTGTCAAGACACAGGCGATTTCGATCTATCGCAAGTTCGGTGTGTCGAGCCGAAGCGAGGCGATCGAGCGCGGCGTCGCGCTCGGCCTGGCGATGTCGGGGAGTGACGCTTTCATCCACGCCGGATGACGCGCTCGCTCACGCGGTCACCGAAGGTGGGCTGCGGATGGAACACCACCAGACGACGCTCGCGAAGCTCGCGATAGCCGACAACGTCTATTACAAGACGCTTCTGGCTCGCGAGAGCTCGAACGTCACCGAGTCGCATCTCAGCGAGAAGACGCACGCGCTTGTGCGCCTCGGCGCGCTCGTCGGAACCGACGCCGCGTCGCCCGGCTACATGTGGGCCGTCGAGAGCGCGCGACGCCAGGGCGCAACGGCGGACGAGATCGTGGGCTGCCTCGTCGCTGCGCTTCCCGCGGTCGGGGTCGCGCGCATCGTCTCGGCTGCGCCCAAGCTCGCGCTCGCACTCGGCTGGGACGTCTCCTCCGCGTTCGAAGACAACGCGGCGGAACCTCAGGACTGAGGGACGCCGAGGCCGGCCGGCGGTGCGTCGGCAGGCGAGGGGCTCGGGTCCAGCGCGAGGGCTGCTGCGGACCGCGCGCGGCCGAGATCTTTCGTGATGTGCACCGCCGCGGACAGCAGCGGCGCCGCAAGGATCAAGCCGAGGGTTCCGAAGATGCAGCCTGCCCCGATCGTCGCGATGAGGACCACGAGCGGGTTCAGGTCGAGCGCTGCCCCCATCGCGAAAGGCTGCACGATGTTTTGCAGCAGGCCGTTCGCGAGCAGCACGATCACGAGCATGATCAGCGCCGTCGTGGTTCCGCTCGCGCCGAGCGCGATGACGACGGCGAATCCACCGGCCACGAACGCGCCGATGAACGGGATGTAAGCGGTCACGAACGTCACGACGCCGATCGTCCCCGCCAGCGGAACGCCGAGGATCACTGCGCCGATCCCGACGACGACGCCGTTGAACGCGGCGACAAGCGTCACTCCGCGGAAGTAGCCGCGCAGCGACGTGATCACGCCACCGGTGATCGTGCGCGCGACGACGGGCGGCACCCCGAGATGGTGCTCGACCGCGGTGCGCATCTTCTGACCGTCCTTGAGCAGGAAGAACAGGCTGAGCGCAGCGAGCGAGAGGCCGAACACGAGCGACGCGAGCCCTCGGATCCCGTGGACGATCCCGGTCGTGAGCGTCGAGATGATCTTCGGCACGTCCGCCTCGACCGTCGTCTTCGCCGACTGCGCGCCGGACGAGTCGACGCCGAGGCTCCCGAGCCAGCCCTGCGCCTTGTCGGCCGCACTCGTGGAGTGTCTCGCGAGGTCGTCGTGCTGCCCGCTGATTCCCGCGATCACGAGGACGACGATGACGAGCGCGACCACGACCAGGCTCACAAGCGCGACCGCCGCCGCCGCCGCACGCGGGATGTGCCGCGCAAGCCTGCTCACCAGCGGCATGACCACGGTCGCAACGATCAGCGCGCCGACGACCGGCCCGACGATCGTTTCCGTCGCACCGAGCAACCAGACGACGCCGGCGACGAGAGCGAAGACGCCGACGAGCAGCCACGCCGAGCGCCCGAGGTCCTTCAGCCAGCGCGGAGCCGCGAACGTCGAATCGAGATCGCGCAGCGCAGCCGCGTCGATGTCGGCGCCCTCCCGTCCGTCGCCGTGCACGATCGGCTCGGTTCGCTGCGGTGTGTGGTGAATCACGCCCATCCAGCCCACCCTCGTTGAGCTCCGTCTTCGGACCCGCGCTCGATCGACTTCGAACTGCTGCCCCGCCGCCGCGCTAGACGCCTCGCGACGGCGGGGCCGCCAGGCCCGACTGCAAGCAGCATCCCCATGACCGCTCGCATTTCGTCGCGCCCGCGTTCGCCCGTGAGCGGCCTACAACGCTTGCCGCAAGCGCTTGCCCCCGTATACGGCAAGCCCGTAGATGATCAGCAGGTCAACCGCGAACATCGCGATCGCCCAGAACGGGTATGCCGGGACGAACATCAGTTGGCCGATCGCATTCAGGCCGGCCGCGGAAATTCCGAACCAGCGTGCGAGCTCGCTACCGGTGAACAGCGTCAGCGCAGCGATCCCCTGGATGATCCCGAGGATCATCACGATCCAGCCCCAGGTGTTGAGGTCGCTGAAGACGAACGTCTCGTGCCCGACGTACACGCGCGACGTCGAGATAGCCAGGATCCCGTCGATGAAGTTCCAGGTCCCTGCCAGACCGAGCAGCACTGCGGAGAACATGACCCAACCGGCTCCTGCCGGGCCGTCACCGTCAATCGCCGAGGACGCGTAGCTGCTCTGGAGCTCGTAGTCCTGCGTCGTTCTCATTGCGCCGTCCCTCCTTCCTTCCCGAACGATCCGCGTCGCCCGCTCTCGAAAGCTCGTGCTGCCGGCCTTGGCTTTCGGCCGGACGACAAGACCTAAGAGAAACGCGCGCCCGCGTTCATCGTCCCGATGGGGTGACCGGCGGGATCACCGCGCTCGCGCCAGGCGTTCATCCCAACCGGACGATGCCCGCCGTCGCGGCGTGCGAGACGCTCGACACGCGAGACCTCCACGGGCCGTGTCGGCCTACGACCCGGTGAAGTTGAAAGGAGCGAGCGATGGCGGAACTCATTGCGATCGGGTATCCCGACGAGACGACAGCGCTCAAGGCCGAGAAGGAAGCACAGCGGCTCGCGCGAGAGCTGATCATTCAGCCGGACGCGATCGCGGCAATCGCTCGTGGCAAGGACGGGAAGTACAAGGTCACGACCAACCACCACATGGTGGGCGGCGGCGCGAGCTACGGGATGCTCTGGGGATTGCTGTTCGGAATGCTCTTCTTCGTTCCCGTGTTCGGCATGGCCGTCGGAGCCGGGCTCGGTGCGTTGATGGGCAAGCTCGAGACGTCCGGGATCGATCGCGAGTTCCAGGAACAGGTGCGTGACCTGGTCCAGCCCGGGACATCCGCCCTGTTCCTCGTCGTCGAGAAGGTCACGCCCGACGAGGCGATCGAGGCCCTCGGCAAATACGGCGGAACCGTCCTCAAGTCGTCGCTGACACGCGAAGCGGAGGCGGAGCTTCAGGAAGAGCTGCACGGAACGGCCGTCGGGCAGTTGGCATAAGTGAGAAACGAAAGGAGTCGATCATGTTCATGAGACGGCGGCGCCCGCTGATGCGAGCCGCGGTAGTCGGAGGCGTTGCGTATCACGCCGGCCGGAGGAATCAGGAAGGACGCCAGGAGGACGAGATGACCGAAGCGCGCCTGCAGCAGCTCGAAGCGCAGCAAGCGGCACCGGCGGCGCCCGCCGGAGGCATGTCGGCCGAGACGATGGAGCAGCTCAAGCAGCTCGGTCAGCTGAAGGATCAGGGCATCCTCACGGACGCCGAGTTCGACCAGCAGAAGCAGAAGCTTCTGCAGGCGTCATGAGCGCCGTCGCGACAACCTTCGGCCCGGTCCAGATGCTCGTCCTCGAGTTCGACCGGACGCGCTTCGGGGGCGAGATCATGCCGGAGCTGGAGCGGTTGAAGGACGAAGGAACGATCCGCATCGTCGACCTGCTGTTCGTGGCAAAGCCGAAGGGCGGCGAGCTCGAAGTCGTCCAGCAGACCGACCTCGATACGGACGAGGCGAAGCAGCTCGGCGCGATTGCGGGTGCGCTCGTCGGCCTCGGGACGGGGAGCGAGGAGGAGACCATCCGCGCGGCGGAAGCCGGAGCGCAAGAGATGGCGGACGGCCATTTCCTCAGCGACACCGAGGTCTGGTACCTCGCCGACGCGATCCCGGAAGGGAGCAGTGCGGCGGTGGTCCTGATCGAGCATCGCTGGGCGATCCCGCTGCGCGACAAGATCGTCGAAGCGGGAGGGGTCGCACTTGCGGACGAATGGATCCACCCCGCCGACCTGATCGCCATCGGAGCCGCTTCTGCGCCGGACGGCGCCGAATCCCCCGCCTGACGGTCGCGTCGTATGACAGGCGCGGTCGTCGAGGGTCGTCGCCGCGTAATCCGCTCGCACATGAGCCGCTTGCGCGCGGCGCACAGCTACCGCATCGTGCTCGTGCTGATCCTGGTCGCATTCGCGTTTGCGTCGCTGGCCGGCGACGCAACGTGGACGGTCAGCACGTTGCTCACGATCCAAGCGGCGACCCTCGCGGCCGCGGTGTGGACGTCCGGCATCATCCGCACGGACTCGAACGGGCTCCTCCTCGTGCTCGTGGCGGCGATGGCGCTAGCCTTCGCAGTGCTCGTGGACGGGAGCGACGCGCTTGTCGGCGCGGCGGGCATCGTCTCCGGCGTCCTCCTCATCGGCACGGTCGTCGCGATTGCGACGGGCGTCGTCGACCAGGACGAGGTCAATGCGCAGTCGGTCACCGGCGCGATTTGCATCTACTTGCTGTTCGGGCTCGTGTTCCTCTTTTTCTACGGCGCAATTGCCGTCCTCGATTCGGGGACGTTCTTCGCGCAGGGAACCGACGGGACGCGCGCCCTGCGCGTCTACTTCAGCTACGTCACCCTCGCGACGCTCGGGTACGGCGACTACACGCCAGCGGGCGAGCTCGGACACCTGCTCGCAGTCCTCGAGGCGCTGATCGGCCAGCTCTACCTCGTGACCGTGATCGCACTGCTCGTGTCTCGCCTACGGCGCGGAGACGGCTAGGAGGACAGGCCGGCGATGCCGTTTCGCGCCAGCGTCACGGCGAGCGCCGTCAGGATCACGGCCGCAATCGTCCGCGCGTGCAAATCCAGCCAGCCGCGCGCGGCTTCGAGCACGCGCCGTGTCCATGCGGGGACGGCAACGAGCAGCACGAGCGCAGCGGCGAGCGGCAAAAGGGAGGCCAACGAGAAGAACAGCCAGTCGACCGCGTACTCGGCTCTCGTCGGGTCGAGCTCGGAGATCTCCTTCAGCGCGAGCGGGATGAAGCCGCCGGGGTTCGCGAGCATCGCGCCGGCACCGACAACCGCGATCGCGGGCGAGCTCGCGATCTTGCCCATCTTCTCCATCATCGCCGACGAGCGCTCGGGGTCGCGTGGGCGACGCAAGGCCCTGGCGATCCAGAGGAGCAGCAGCGCCGCCGCTACGACATCGACGACCGCGACCCATGTCTTCGGGCTCGACGGCTGCGCCGAGGCTGCAGCGTCGCGGAGCACGAACGCCGCGATGACGCCGATCGCAAGCGTGGAGACCAGCGCGCCGACGTAGAACCACCAGCCCGTCCGCACCGGACGGTCGCTCAGGACGAGCGCGAGCGTCGAGAATGTCAACGTCGTCGGAGACAGCATCGCCGCGATCGTCACCAGCACGAGCTCGGCGTAGATCCAGCTCATCCGACCTGACCGGCCGCCTCCGCGTCCTTCTTCGCCTGCTTGCGTGCGCTCCGCGCCGCCTTCTGCTCCGCTGCCTTTTCCTTCGCCTGCGCATAGGAATCGCCGACGAGGGACTTCCCGCCGCTCCAGCCGAACGCCCAGACGACGAGGACGATCGCGAGGATGATGTTCCATGTCGTCGTCACGAGCTGCTGCGAGACCGAGTACGCAGTCGCTTCGGCCGGCGTCGCGATCCCGTTGAGCGAGGCGACGTTGAACGCCTGCGTGACGCCTGCTCCGCCCGGAGTGACCGACGTGACGTTCGCGATCGAGTTACCGCCGCTGATCCGCATCAGCGTGTGGAAGCTGACCGGGATCGAGTACGCCGCGAGGAACACCGCCATGACGCCGAGACTCGCGATCCACCCGACGAAGGACGGGAGAAACACCCGAAGGAAGTACGCGCGAGGACGCGTCAGGATGCCGCCGCCTTCCTTCGCGTCGTCCCACCAGGCGACGACTCGGCCCCAGATCCGGCGGATAAACAGGTAGACGAGCAAGCCGCCACCCACGACCGCGACACCCGTCGCCCACGGGTGCGTGTGCACGAATTCGAACTTGATGTCGAACGAGCCGCCGACGCTGAGGAAGAGATAGAGATAGACGAAGATGCCGACGAGCGTGAAGAAGATCTTTTGCACCGCGTATGCACCGAGGATCGCAGCGAACGTCGCGCCGGCGATGATCGTCGTGAACATCAGCAGCATCACGAGTGTCCCGATGTTCGCCGGCAGAATCCCGTTGAGCGCGACGGAGGCGGCATAACACGCGAGGATGTCGAGCCAGCGCACGTGTTGCGGATACGCGAAGCGCAGGATCGAGTACCACGCGAGCGCGGTCGCGGCCGTCTGAATCGTCTTGAGCGCGACCGCGCCGATCAGGTACCCGACCGAGATCTCGCTCATGGTGTCCCAGAGCTCCGAGAACCATCCCCTGATGTCCCAACCGAGCAGGTTCGCCACGGCGCCGATCACGACGAGCACCAGCGCGCCGACGAGGAGTCGTCGCCAGCGGAACCGCCGCTTCGCGGGAGCGGTCGCTACAGGCGCCGCGATCGTCATCGCGCCGCCGGCACGGTTCGGGGGCTCATAGCAGGATCACGCGCAACGATCAGCGTAAGCCCGTCGACCGATTCGACTTCGACTGTCTGCCCGGTGTCGGCGCCGCCTTCACACCGCGCCCGCCAGAGCTCACCTCGGAGGTGCACCATCCCGATCGGGTGGCACGGCTCGACCACCTCGCCGCGTTCACCCACCATCGCTTCGGTTCCAGTCGTGCGTGCGGTTTTGCGGTCAAGTCGCTTGGCCCAGCGGCGGAGAACCGTGACCTCACCGATCTCGAGAATGCAGGCGACGATGATCACGACGATGCTCCACGGCAGGGCGATGGGTACGAAGACGACGAGCACGATCGCGACCAGGAGGATCACGCGCTCATCGTGACGTGCTTTTCGCGGCCGCAATCACCCGCTTCGGGTGACCCTGGAACCAGACACCCGCCCTAGCGTCATCTGCATTCAGGCGAGCCACTTCGCCGCGAGACAGGAGGCACGACGATGGCCGATGCGAGCACGCAGTTTTTCGAGGGCCTCGGCAGTCGCGGCCACGAGGCTCACCTCGAGGGAGCCAACGGCACACTCCGGATCGAGCTGACGAACGGGAAGAAGACCGAGCGTTGGCTCGTGTCCGTCGACGACGGCGACGTCGCGGTCTCCCATCGCAACGACACGGCCGATTCGACGCTGCGAACGCGTAGAGACCTGTTCGACGGAATCGCCCGCGGTGAGGTCAACGCGATGGCGGCGGTCCTCCGCGGTGCGCTGGCGGTCGAGGGCGACTGGGAGCTGATCGTGCTTTTCCAGCGACTCTTCCCGGGGCCGCCGGTCGCGAACGGAGCCACCGCGCGATGAGCGGCGGGCTCGTCCAGATCCTCGACGGCAACACGTTCGTCGTCAGCGACGATCGCGGCGACATCGAAGCGTCGCTGACGGATCCAACCGGACTTTTCTCGTTCGATACGCGCTTCCTCTCGAAGTGGGTGCTGACGATCGACGGGGAGAGGCTGAACGCGCTCTCCACCGACGACCTGCACTACTTCGAGACGCGATTCTTCCTCGTGCCGGGGACGGGAACCGTGTACGTCGACTCGAAGGTGTTCGTGATCCGTCAGCGCGCGGTCGGCAACGGTTTCCACGAGGAGCTGACGATTCTGAACCACGACGACCAGCCGGTGGACATGACGGTCCGCATCGATGCCGCATCCGACTTCGCCGATCTGTTCGAGGTCAAGGACGCATTGGAGAAGAAGGGGACGTACAAGACGCGAATCGAAAACAACGAGCTCGTGCTCGGCTACGAGCGCGAGACGTTCGCGCGGGCGACCCGGATCGGCTCTTCGGCGACCGGGCGGATCGACAAGGCCGGGATCACGTTCAAGCTGCGGATCGAGCCGCACGGCGAGTGGAAGACCAGCCTCGACGTCGTCACGGCCCAGGTCGTGTCCGGGGTGACGCACAACCGCACGAAGCACGCGAAGAACGGCCGTCGCGGCGCGTCGAGCATGATGACGAACCTCGAGCGCTGGCTTGCCGCGGCGCCACACGTCGAGTGCGACTGGGACTCGTTGAAGTCGACGTATCGGCGCAGCCTCGTCGACCTCGCGGCTCTTCGCTTCTCACCGCCGGTCGGAGGAGGGCGCAGCCTGCCGGCCGCCGGCCTGCCGTGGTTCATGACGATGTTCGGCCGAGACAGCATCTTCACGAGCCTGCAGGCGTTGCCTTTCACGCCCGAGCTCGCACGGACGACACTGGAGGTGCTGGGCGATTGGCAGGGCTCACGGGTCGACGACTTCCGCGACGAAGACCCGGGTCGGATCCTCCACGAGCTGCGGTACGGCGAGCTGCCTGCGTTCGAGCAGCGCCCGCATTCGCCGTACTACGGCAGCGCCGACGCGACACCGCTGTATGTCGTGCTGCTCGACGAGTACGAACGCTGGACCGGCGACACCAAACTCGTCCGCGAGCGAGAGCGCGAGGCGCGTGCGGCGCTGGACTGGATCGACGGGTACGCGGACCTGTGCGACAACGGTTACATCTCGTACAAGCGGCGCAACGAGGAAACGGGCCTCGAGAACCAGTGCTGGAAGGACTCCTGGGATTCGATCTCCTACCGTGACGGCCGGCTGCCAGGCTTCCCGCGCGCGACGTGCGAGCTGCAGGGATATGCCTACGACGCGAAGGTGCGCGGTGCGCGGCTCGCACGCTCGGTCTGGAAGGACGACGCGCTCGCAAAGCGCCTGGAAAGGGAGGCCGCCGACCTCAAGCGCCGTTTCAACCGCGACTTCTGGGTCGCGGACGAGGGCTATTTCGCACTCGCGCTCGACGCGGACGGAAACCAGGTGGACGCGCTGTCGTCGAACAACGGCCACCTGCTCTGGAGCGGAATCGTCGACGCATCGAAGGCGAAATCGGTGGCGCGTCACCTGATGGGCCCGCGCCTGTTCTCGGGCTGGGGAATCCGCACGCTCGCCGAGGGAGAGGGCCGGTACAACCCGATCGGCTACCACGTCGGAACGGTTTGGCCGTTCGACAGCTCGTTCGTCGCATGGGGCCTTCGCCGCTACGGCTTCAAGGACGAGGCGGCGCAGGTCGCAGCGGGTCTGCTCGACGCAGCCGAGTTCTTCGAGGGACGGCTGCCGGAGGCGTTCGGCGGCTACGAACGGTCGGTGACGCGGTACCCCGTCCAGTACCCGACCGCCTGCAGCCCGCAGGCATGGTCGACGGGTGCGCCGCTCCTGCTCCTCCGGACGATGCTGGGGCTCGAGCCGCTCGGCGAGCATCTGATCGTCGATCCGGTGCTCCCGGCCGGGATCGGGCACCTCGAGGTGCTCGACATCCCCGGACGGTGGGGGCGGATCGACGCCTTCGGCCGCGGCCGTGTCGACGTCGACGCACCGAAAGGCCTTCGCCGGCAGCTGGGCGCAGCTCGGGCGTGAGCAGACGCCCGCTGGCGATCCGCCCTCTGCGGCGCTCGCCGATGTTCACCCGCTCGGGATGATGCCCGCCGCCTCGGCGTAGCAGACGCTGGAACCTCGAAGCGTGCACCCTGACCGTAAAGGAGCCCAGGCAATGTCCGTCCCGCCTTCCGCGCTAACTCGCTCCACCATCACTCCGTCGCGACATGGCGAATCGGCGATGGTGCAGGACGAGATCGAGCGAACGACGTGGTACGACTTCGCCGCGATCCTGCTGTTCTTCGTCGGGACCATGAACGTGATCGCCGGTATCGCAGCGGTCCGCGACTCGCGCGCGCTCAGTCACTCCGCGTTGTTCTCGAGCATCCACGCATGGGGCTGGTTCTTCCTCATCTGGGGAGCGATCCAGATCCTCGCCGCATTCGCGGTGTACAAAGGCGCAAGCTGGGGGATCTGGGCGGCCGTCATCACGGCGTTCGCCAACGCAGTCGCGCAGCTCGCGGACGCACGGACGATGCCGATCTGGTCGATTACGATCGTCGTGCTCGACGTCGTGATCATCTACGGCCTGATCATCCACTCCGGCCGTCGTTCGCGCACGGTGACGTAGCGAGCCCGCCCGCCGGCGCGGGCGTCAATCGCCGTTGTTGACGTGATCCAGAAGACCGAGACGGTGACCGGCGACGACCGCTTCGAGGCGTGACTGGACGCGGAGCTGGGCGAGCACCGAGCGCACGTGGTTCCGGATCGTCTCGACCGAGAGCCCCATCTCGTCGGCCATCTGCTGCGTGTTCAGACCGCGTCCGAGGAGGCTAAGGACCTCGTGTTGCCGCGGTGTCAGCTCGGGCGGAGGCTCCACTTCGACGGGACGAGCGTCCGGAGGATCGGCCGGCCGAACGACGCCGAAGACCCCGACGATCCGACGGCCTCTTCGAAGTGGAACCGAGCTGATCTCGATCGGGTGCCGCCCGCCGTCCTCTGTCCGCAGGACCGTCTCGTGGTCCTCGAAGGACTCGCGCCCGAGCATCCGCAGCGCGAAGTGCCGGCGTGTCGGGTGCACCTGATCCGCTGCGAGAACCGCCGTGAAGTTCTTGCCCGTCCCGCCTGGAATGAGCGCCTCGCCCGACTGGTTCAGCCAGCGGATTCTCCCGCTGCGGTCGAGGAGATACATCGGCACCGCGAGCTCCTCGAGCGAGCCGTGGATGTCGCCGCCGAGGGCGTCGAGCTCGCGCGCGAGATTCTTCCTGTGCTGAATAGTGGCTCTCTCCTCCACGCTCCATCGTTATGCCGCCCTCCGCGGCGTACATCGCCCGGATCGGATGAGCGCGCGCAGCGCCCTCGCGCGCGGTCAGGCTGCGGCGAGGGGTGCCGGCGCTCGAGCCGGCTCGGGCTCGGGCACGTACGTGCGCCCGTCCGCCTCGAACCGGATCGCAGGCACGCCCGCCCGCGCGAGCCATAGCTGGACGCTACGGAGCAACTCGGCGAAGTCGTCCGCGTCGGGATGGAGCAGTGCCCCGACGATAGAGATCCTGTCGCCGCCCAGCCACGCGATACGTCCTCCGACGAGATGCGCGAGCAGGTGCTCGGCCGCACGCTGCGTGGGCAGTTCGAACAGAACGATCTCGTCCAGGATCGCGTCGCGGGCCACGACGACAGGATCGCTGGCACGCGGCCTGTCGGCCTGACTCGAACGCGTCTATTTGCGCCGTACCGCCACCGCGGCCGACGCGATGGCCTCGCTCTCGCCGGTCGCGGTTACGCAGCGATGCTTCGGCGGCGGCGGTCGTAGATGTACGCCGAGAGCATCAGCACCGCGCCGAGGACGAGAAACGTCGCGAAGAACCCCCACGTCGCCCAGGCCCAGCCCAGGACGAGGAACAGAATGGAACCGGCCACGACGGCACCTACGCACGCGCCGATCAGGCCGAGCCAGAATTTCCCACCCATCGTCATGCCCTCCTTCGTCGTCGCACATCAAGTGGAGCCGGCACTCGTCTCCGCGACTTGCTATGCCGGCATCGGGGATCCCGTGCCGAGCAACCGCGCCTTCTCCGCGGCGAACTCCGCATCGGTGACCTTTCCGCGATCGTGGAGATCGGCGAGCGCCGAGAGGTCCGCAAGTCCGTTCGACGGGCCGTAAGCAGGCGAGAAACCGCGATCCGCGCTCTCGAGCACCTCGCGTTCTTCGAGCGTCGCTCCCACCGGGCGCGCGATGAGGTAGATCAGCGATCCGAACAACGGGAGCACGATCACGCACAGAACCCACATCGCCTTCGAGAAGCCGCCGATGTCGTCGCGTCGGAAGATGTCGAGCACGGCGAATCCCCAGACCATCGCAAGGGGAATGAAGATCAGGAAGAGGAAGAAGCTCTCCCAGAAGGTTGTCGCCACCATCGTGCGTCTCCTTCAGTCGGGAACGACGCCATCGTCGCGCCGTCGCATCCCCTCTGTCTCACCCTCTCGGGATGAACAGCGCAGCGTCAGCGACGCGCGTCGACGAGCGCATCTGCTGCGTCGTCGTCCGCCGGCTCTTCGACCGCGCTCGTCTCGAGCGTCGCCGCCGGATGGGGCGCCGTCCTCTGCAGGTGCTCACGCCAGCTCGTCAGCAGGTGGTGGACGGCCTCCGCGCCGACGATCGGCGTGTCGGGAACGGGGAGGCGAACCGGATGGAGGATGAACGGCCGCGTCTGCGGGCCGCCGAGACCGCCGTGGAACGAGATCAGCTCCTCGAACGCACAGCCTTCTTCGAGATCCGGGTCGTAGAAGCTGTTGACGAGGATGTCCGGAACGTGCTCGAAGGCATCGGTTCGCAGGAGATGCCGCGGCGCGTTCGGCGAGAAGCGTGCAAGGGGATCCTCGCCCTCGATCCTCCCGTCGGACAGCGAGTGAGAGCCCCGTGCACTGAGGACGATCGGCCCTGATCGAGCGGAGCGAACGAGCACGAAGCCGACGTGCGGGTGCTCGCGGAGCGCAGACAGCAGCAGCGGATGCCGCTCCTCGATCTCTTCCAGCGTCAAGCGCGCCGATCGCTCCATCAGGTAGATGAGGCCGAGATTGCCCGAGGCAAGAACGACGGCTTCCTCGTTCTGAACACGCGTCGGCTGCTCGCCGTCGGCGGGCGACGCGCCCGTCGCCTCTCTGAGCCCGTGCCCGACCGCCGCGTCGTTCTCGTCTCCACCCGACAGGTCGGTGACGCCGCCGGTCGAGAGCGAGCGCGTCACGAGATCGGCAAGCCCGTAGCCGTTCCTCTGCCGAAATGTCGCACCCTGTGTCTGCCCATGGTCGGAGAGGACGACGAGCTCGTACGGGCGCGGCGCATACGGCCGGGCGCGTGCGATCCGACCGAACTGCTGGTCGAGCTTGCGCAGCGCTTCGAGGGTGTCGGCTCGCTCGAGACCGGAATGATGCGCGACTTCGTCGTAGCTCGAGAACGTGGCGTAGACGACGGGACGGCCACGCATCATGTCCGAGAGGACGCCGTAGACGATCAGGTCGCGCACGACCACACACATCGCCGCGCGCATGAACGGGTACGCGCCGCCGCGATGCCCGCGCGGGCGAACGTCACGGCGCGCGCTCCGCAGCGCCGCTGACCACTCGAGCAGGACCTCCCAGAAGAACAGGACCAGTAGCCGCGTGACGTTGAAGCCGTTGGCGAAGAAGACGCGATAGCCGGGATTCGCGCGCTTCTCGTCGCCGATGCGGCTGACGGTGAGGATCAGGTGCTCGGCTTCGCCCGAGAGGAGGTTCCCACGGCTCGCACCTCCGTCCCGAAGCAGGCCGGCCCCGGTCGAGCGCCGCCGCTCGATCTCGGCGCAGTCGTCGGGCTTGGAGCACGTCATCGTCCGCCCCGTCTCCTTCTCCACCCAGCGGAAGGCGGGTATGTCGTCGTTCGATCCGAGCAGGATGCCGGCCTGGCTCGCGCCCGTCTGCGACGAGAGATCCGTCTCCCATTCGGTCAGGCCGTGTGAGCCGTCGGCAAGCCACCGTGCCAACTCGGGCGCGTTCCCGTCGCGCAGCGCTCTGCGCAGCACCGGCAGAGCAAGCCCGTCGATTTCGAGAAAGACGATCCCAGGCTCGTCGGTCCGGACCTGTCCGCCCGTGCGGCGCGCGATCCGCTGCGTTACTCGCAGGGTGTACGTCTCGTCGTCGTTCGTCCGGAAGAGCGGATCGAGCGCGACGGATGCTGCGGAAGCGACGAACGCCGCGAGCAACGCCGACCAGAACGAATCGACCGAGATCGTGTCGGTGATCCGGGACGCAAGCACGAACATGAACGCGTCGAGCGCGAGCACGAGTGCGAAGCCGAGCAGGAGCGTGTACGGAAGTCGGAGTGCTGCGAGCAGCGGCGGCAGAACCGCGTTCAGCACGGCAAGCACCGCGGCGGCAAGCAGGGCGCCCGCGGCGGAGTGGATCGCCACCCCCGGCACCACCCAGGCCGCGAAGAGCAGCGCGGCACCCGACAGCAGCCACGCGAGGATCAGGCGGAGGGGCCGGATCCGCGGGCGCTCGGGCTCATATGCAGGTACGACCGTCGGCTCGCCGACCGACGGAATCGCGGTCATGACCCAGCTCCGGCGCGCGCGGCCACCTCGCCGTCGCGCGCGACGGGAAACACGAGCGTTCCGCCGACATCGAGAATGCGCACGTCGACCTCCGGTGCAAGGTCGCGGGCGAATGCCGCGAACGATTCGGCCGGCGTGCGCAACAGCGCAGCGTCGCGATCGAGCCCGACTCGACGATACGTCCCCCAGTGAATCGGCACGGCGGCGCGCGGCTGGAGGCGAACGAGCGCCTGGGCAGCGCGCAGCGGATCGAGGTGACCGGCAGGCACGCGCGGCCCCCAGCCGGCAACCGGGAGCAGGGCGACGTCGAGGCCCGGCGCAAGATCGCTCATCGCGGCGAACTCGTCCGTGTCGCCGGCGAAGTATGCGGTGAACGATCCGGTGACGAGGTAGCCGACGGCAGCGGCGCTCGCACCGAACGGCCGCCGGCGTCCGTCATGCTCAGCGTGCGTTGCGCGAACAACGACCGGCCCGATCCGCACCTCGTCTCCGATCTCGACCTCGGTGACGGTGGACAATCCGCGCCGCCGGAGGAGACGCGCAGCGCCGCGCGGAACGATGACGCGCAGCGAGCGGCCGAGGCGTTCGAGCGACGGCAGGTCGAGGTGGTCGTAATGGAGATGCGACACGAGCACCGCGTCGAGGTCCCGGAGCGCGGCGGCGTCTGCTTCCGGGGCGACGCGCCGGAGATGCGCCACGCGACGTCGGAGGACGGGATCCGTGAGCAACCGCACGCCGTCGAGCTCCAGCAGGACGGCGCTGTGGCCAAGCCACGAGGCTCGCAGCGTGCCGAGTCGTAGTGTCGCGTCGTCATCGCCGTCCACGCTGCGTCCTCACCTCCGGAGACATACGGAATCGAACCTCCTCGGGTCGACCGGGGCGTCACCCGGATCGCACGAAGTCAGCCAGGAGCGCGGCGGGTCACCACCTGTTCACCCGGTAGGGATGACACCGCGAGCGACCGGCCGTTGGAGACTGGCGAGGCACTCCGTGACCTACCAAGCGCCACTCCAGCTCCCGAGCCGACGGCCCGACGGTGGCCCGACGGTGCGCGGGCGACCCATGGCGACCCCGCGCGCGGCCCACTTTCTCAACCGTGAGCTGTCGTGGATCGACTTCGACCGGCGTGTTCTCGAGCTCGCCGGCGACGCGACGTTGCCACTGCTCGAACGCACCGCCTTTTGCGCGATCGTCTCGTCGAACCTCGACGAGTTCTTCGCGGTGCGGATCGCGGAGCTCGAAGAGCAGGCGGCGGCGGGGATCACGCGGAGCGCGCCTGACGGCCGAACGCCTGCCGAGACACTGGTCGACGCACGCAGCGCGATCGTTGCGCTGCAGGCGGCACAGGAGCGGGTCTGGTGCGAGGAGCTCCGACCTGCGCTCAGCGCTGCCGGGATCCGGATCACGTCACCCGACGCATGCCGTCCCGGCGAGCTTCGGTCACTCGCAAAGCTGTTCGAGCGCGAGGTGCTTCCGCTTCTTACGCCGTTTGCTCTCGGGCCGGGCGTTCCGTTTCCGCACGTCCAGTCGCTCGCTCTCAATGTCGGCGCCGTCATCAGGGGCGGCGACGAGACGCGGTTCGTCTGCATCAGCGTCCCCCAGGACTTGCCGCGCTTCCTCGAGGTCGGGACGCGGGGAGTGCGCGTACCGATCGAGGAGACGCTGATCCACTTCCTCCCGGCTCTGACCGGCGGCCGCGAGGCCGAGCTGTGCGCGGTCTTCCGCGTCACGCGGGACGCCGACTTGTCGGCAGCCAGGGACGGAGACGACCTGCTCGAGGCGCTCGAGGCGGAGCTGCGCGAGCGCAGGTTCGGCGACGTCGTCCGGCTCGAGGTGGGCGCCGACACGCCGGCGGAGATCAGCGACATCCTCATGCGCGCGCTCCCGGTCGGACGGGACGCGGTGTACGAGACAGCCGCGCCGGTCGGTCTCGCCGCGGTTCAAGAGCTCGCAGCGCTCGATCGACCCGACCTGAAGCGACGGGCGTGGCGGCCGATCACGGCACATCAATTTGCAGAAGGCGGCGGCGCGACGCTTCTCGCGCGGATTCGCCGGCGCGACCTGCTTGCTCACCACCCGTATGACGCCTATGACACGAGCGTCGAGAGCTTCGTCGCGGCGTCACACGATCCCAAGGTCGCAGCGCTGAAGGCGACCGTGTACCGGACCGGCAATCCGTCGTCGACCGTCGCGTCTCTCGTCGACGCCGCAGACGACGGGAAGCACGCGGTGTGCCTCGTCGAGCTACGCGCGCGGTTCGACGAACGGCGGAACATCGAGTGGTCGCGCGCGCTCGACCGGGCCGGCGTCCACGTTGTGTACGGCGCGGCCGACCAGAAGGTCCACGCCAAGCTCTGTCTCCTCGTCCGACGCGAGCGTGCCGGCCTACGACGCTACGTGCACGTCGGCAGCGGCAACTATCACGCCTCGAACGCGTCCGCGTACGAGGATCTGAGCCTGTTCACGGCGGACGAGGACATTGCCGCCGACGTCGCCGACGTCTTCAACGCCGTCACGGGCCACTCGCCGCCGCCGGTGTTCCGCAAGCTGCTCGTCGGGCCGTGGTCACTCCGCGAAGGCGTCCTCCACGAGATCGAGCGCGTCGTGCAGGCTGCCACTGCGGGCGAGCTCGCGCGGATCCGCATCAAGGTCAATGCCCTCGCCGATCCGGAGATCGTCGAGGCGCTGTACGTCGCCTCCAATGCTGGCGCGAGCGTCGAGGCGGTGACGCGCGGGATCTGCGTCCTCAGGCCGGGCGTCCCCGGCCTCAGCACGGGCATCACCGTCCGGAGCGTGCTCGGCCCGTTCCTCGAGCACAGCAGGATCCTGTCCTTCCAGGCCGGCGATCGCGTCTCGACGTGGATCGGCAGTGCAGACCTGATGCCGCGCAACCTGGACCGGCGTGTCGAGGTGCTCGCACCGATCGAGGATGCAAGGTTGCGCGCGCGAATCGCCGGCGTGTTCGACGCGTTGCTCGCGGACACGCGCTTCGCGTGGCAGCTCGGCGCCGAGGGTACGTGGAGTCGCGTCACGCCGCCGCCGAAAGAAAAGCCGGTGTCGGCGCAAGAGCTGCTGATGCAGCAGGCGCTCGCACGGGCGAAGAAACGGCGCTGACGCTCGCCGCGCGGCGCATGCGCCGTGAATTCATCCGGTTGGGACGATGGATCAGGGTCGCGGCAGAACGAGGGTTGCCGAGGAACGTGGCCACGCATCGATTGGAGGGTGATGGAAGACGCCCGCATTCAACGGATTCGCGACTTCATCGAGCCGCTCCGGGTGAAACCCGGCTCTGACGTCGTCCTCGAACGGGACTTCGATCCGGCCGACACCGGCGACTTCTTCACCGAAGCTGACAGCAAAGGGCTGCTCGAGCAGGGCGTCGAGCTCCTCGATCACTATCAGTCGCGCCTCGCGGCGCAGGACACGTACGGCGTCCTGCTCGTGCTGCAGGCCCTCGACGCGGGCGGCAAGGACAGCACGATCCGGCACGTGATGAGCGGGGTCAATCCCCAGGGCGTGGTCGTTCACGGCTTCCGCACGCCCTCGGCGGATGAGCTCGACCACGACTTCCTCTGGCGCTACGCACAGAAGCTGCCGGCGCGCGGGCAGATCGGGATCTTCAACCGCTCGCATTACGAAGAGGTGGTCGTCGTCCAGGTTCATCCGCAGATCCTCGCGAAGCAGAAGCTCCCGCCGGAAGCGGCCGAAGGCGACGTCTGGGAGCGCCGCTATCGGCAGATCAACGACTGGGAGCGCTTCCTGGTCGAGAACGGCTTTCCGGTCGTCAAGGTGTTCCTCAACCTCTCGAAAGAAGAGCAGCGCCATCGGTTCCTGAGCCGGATCAACCATCCCGACAAGAACTGGAAGTTCAACGCAAACGACGTCAGGGAGCGCGCGCATTGGGACGCATACCAGAGCGCGTTCTCCCGGATGCTCTCCGCGACGAGTACGGAGCACGCGCCGTGGTACGTAATCCCCGCGGATCACAAGTGGTTCCTGCGTGTCGGAGTGGCTGCCGTGCTCGTGAACACGCTCGCCGAGCTCGACCCTCAGTTCCCGACGGTCAGCGCCAAAGCACAACGCGAGCTGATCGTGGCGAAGGCAGAGCTCGAGAGCGAACCGGACGACGCGCCGCTCGCGGTTGCAGCAGGGCGAAAGGAGTAACGCAGCGATGGCACAACTGACGGCTGTACCCGACGGTCAGGTCGAGGCGCCGGACAGCCCGTGGTACGAGCTTCCGGGGGAGAAGGTCGCGGCCTCGTTGAACGTGGATCCCGCGCGGGGCCTCAGTTCGGACGAGGCTGCGTCACGGCGCGCGACGTACGGGCCGAACAAGTTCGCAGAGGCGAAGACCGAGCCGCGCTGGCACGCATTCGTGCGCCAGTACTACGACCCGATGCAGATCGTGCTGCTCGTCGCCGGCATCGGCAGCATCGTCCCGCTCGGCCAGTACGGCACCGGCTTCGTGTTGCTCCTTTTGACCATCTTCAATGCCGTGCTCGGGCTGCACCAGGAGGGCAAGGCCGCAGCAGCGGTCGCCGCGCTCCAGAAGATGATGATCATCAAGGCGAAGGTGAGGCGCGACGACAAGCTTGCGCAGATCCCGGCCGACCAGCTCGTGCCCGGCGACATCGTTTCGATCGAGGCAGGAGACATCGTGCCCGCCGACGGCAGGCTCCTCCAGGCGGCGACGCTCGAGGTGGCCGAATCCGCGCTCACCGGCGAGAGCATCCCCGTGTCGAAGGGCGTCGACCCCGTCGACGGCGAGAACGTCCCGCTCGGCGACCGCACCGACATGGTCTTCATGAACACGAACGCGACGCGCGGTACCGGTCAGTTCGTCGTCACGGCCACCGGTATGACGACCGAGGTCGGCCACATCTCCGGCCTGCTCGGAAGGGAAGGCGAGACGATGACGCCGCTCACGCGGCAGCTCGCGGCGCTGACGAACCAGATCCTCCTGATCGCCGGCGCTGCAGTCGCGCTTTCGATGATCCTGAACCTTTCACGCGGCCAGACGTTCGAGACGGTCTTCACGGCGGCGATCGCGTTCGCGATCTCCGCAATCCCTACCGGTCTCCCTGCAGTCGTGACGACGATCCTGTCGCTCGGCACGCAGAGTCTGGCGCGGGCGAACGCGATCGTGAAACGCCTGCGCTCGACCGAGACACTCGGGTCGACGTCGGCGATCAACTCCGACAAGACGGGAACGCTGACGCTCAACCAGATGACGGCGGTCGAGCTGACGATTCCCGGCCGTCGCTACTCGATCTCGGGCAACGGCTACTCGACGGAGGGGAAGATCAAGCACGTCGCGGGCCAGCCGGAAGTGCCGCTCGAGCAGTTCCTGCTGCCGATGATGCTCGCCTCCGACGCGGTCGTCCACGACGGCGAGATGATCGGCGACCCAACCGAGGGCGCGCTCGTCGTCCTTGCCGAGAAGGGCGGCCTCGACCCGAAGGAAACGCGCGCCAGGTACCCCCGCCTGGCGGACCTTCCATTCGATGCCGCGTACAAGCTGATGGCGACGTTCCATCTGATGAAGGACGCAGCGGGGAACGACGTCGTCCGTTGCTTCGTCAAGGGTGCTCCCGATCAGCTCCTCGCTCGCAGCACCGAAGCGCTCGACGCTGATCTGCGCCCGGTCGAGGCCGACGCCGCGTTCCGCGACCGGTATCTCGCAGAGAACGCGCGACTCGGTGAGCAGGGGCTCCGTGTGCTCGCAACGGCTCGGAAAGACTTCGATCCGTCCACGTTCGATCCCGACGCGGACCTGCTCCCACTCGTGAACGGGCTGACCATGCTCGCGCTCATCGGCATCGTCGACCCACCGCGCCCGCAGGCGAAGGCCGCGATCGCCGAAGCGAAATCGGCCGGGATCAAGGTCCGGATGATCACGGGCGACCATGCCGTCACGGCAGAAGCGATCGCTCGGCAGCTCGGGATCGAGGGCCGCGCGATCACTGGCGCAGAGTGGGCCGCAATGAGCGACGACGAGGCGCTCGCAGCAATCGACAGCATCGGCGTGATCGCCCGCGTCACGCCGGAGGACAAGGTGCGGCTCGTCGACACGCTCAAGCGGCGCGGCGACGTCGTCGCGATGACGGGCGACGGCGTCAACGACGCGCCGGCGCTCAAGCGCGCGGATATCGGGATCGCGATGGGGATCACGGGCACGGAGGTCTCGAAGGAGGCTGCCGTGATGATCCTGACCGACGACGACTTCTCGACCATCGTCCGCGCCGTGCGCATCGGCCGCGGCCTCTACGACAACTTGAAGAAGTACATCGAGTTCCAGATGGGCGCACTGATCGGGTTCATCGTCATGTTCCTCGGTGCGAGCATCTTCAACGTCATCGGCGGCGTGCCGCTCGTGCCGCTCCAGACGCTGTGGGTCAACTTCACTACGCAGGTCTTCCAGGCGATCGGCCTCGGCTACGGCGAGCCCTCACCTGGGCTGATGAAGCGGAAGCCGCGACCGGAGAAGGAGCCGATCCTCAGCCGGAGCCTCCTCAGCTGGCTGGCGTTCGCCGGGCTCGTGCTCGGCGGAACGACGCTCGCCGTGATCTGGTGGGCGGACGACAAGCACGGGAGCGTGCTTGCCCGAACGATGGGAATGACGACGTTTGCGATCGGCAACGTCTTCCTGTCCTTCACGGTCAAGGACGAGCTCAGGTCGTTCTTCAGCGTCGAGACATTCGCCGACAGGCGCCTGCTCAAGGCGACCGGCATGTCCGTTGTGGCGATCGTGCTCGCGACATCGCTCGGCATCCTGCAGCGGATCCTCAACACGGTGAGCCTGAGCGGGAAGCAATGGATCGTGTGCATCCTCGCCGCGTTCAGCATCGTCGTCGCCTCTGAGATCCAGAAGGCGATCCGTCGCCGCCGCGCAACGGCGCCCCGCGAACGGGAAGAAGAAGACGTCGTCGGCGCGGTCGCGCTCGGTCCGACGACACCGTAGGAGTCGATCGCAATCCAGCACGGCGCGGACGCCGAGATCGAATGGCAGTTCGAGGCGCAGGATCTGCGCCTCGTCCTGCGTTGGCTCGAGAATGCCGCAGCTCGCGTCGCCGAGAGCGCGACGATCGGCCCGCCACACACCGAGAACCACGTCGACACGTACGTGGACACGGCGGACCGGCGCCTCGACCGCGCCGGGTACTCGGTTCGGCTACGCCGATCGAGGCGTGGACCGGCCGAGGCGACGCTCAAGTCGCTCAACGGCGGCCGTCCCGACGCACTGCGGATCCGCCGCGAGCTTGCCGAAGAGCTCGAGGTCGACAACCCGGCCGCGGTTGCCGGCGCGCAAGGGGCCGTAGGCACGCGTGTGCGTGCGCTCGTCGGTGCGCGGAAGCTCGTCCCGCTCTTCGACCTGCAGACACGGAGACGCGCGTTTCCGCTCGCGATCGGCGAGATTCCGAGCGGCGAGCTCTTGCTCGACGAAACGGTGATCCGAGAACCGGGCGGCGCGCTCCTGAGCCGCCTACGGCGCGTCGAAGTCGAAGTGCCGGAGCCTGCCCTTGCGACCGTCGGCCCGTTCGTCGAGAGCTTGCAGCACGCCTGTGGGCTCCAGCCGGCCGTCCTCAGCAAGTACGAAAGCGCGCTCGTCGCGAGCGGCAGCGGCCGCACCGAGCCCGAGACGTTCGGGCGCACATCGGTCGAACCTGATGACACGGTCGGCCAGCTCGGGCTCGCAGTGCTGCGCCGGCAGTTCGCTTCGCTGCTCGCGAACGAACCGGGCGCGCGGCTGGGCGACGACATCGAGGACCTCCACGCGATGCGCGTCGCAAGCCGAAGGCTTCGGGCCGCGATCTCGCTGTTCGGCGACGTCCTTCCGATCGAGGCGACGAGGCTGAGCCCCGAGCTCGCGTGGATCGGGCGGATGATCGGGGGCGTCCGCGACCTCGACGTGCAGATCGTCCAGCTCGACGACTGGGCGGCAATCCTCCCGTCGCACGACGGCGAGCCGCTCGCCCGTCTGCGTGCGCTGCTCACGACGGATCGGAACGACGCGCGTGCCGAGCTTCTGCAGGCACTCGACTCGCCCCGCTACGACCGCCTGGTGCGCAGGTGCGCAGCGATGCTGCGCACCCGGTCCGGCGCGCGAACGACCTCGGCGCGCGCTGCCGCGCCGGCGCTCATCGAGCGTCGACACAGTGCGGTGCGAAAGGCGCATCGCCGCATCGGCCGCGGCGACGACCCCGACGCGTACCACCGTTTGCGAATCGCCGGCAAGCGCTTCCGCTATGCGCTCGAGTTCTTCGCGGACGTGTATCCCGGCGAGACGACGCGGGTCGTCCGCAGGACTGTCGAGCTGCAGGACCTGCTGGGCGCGTATCAAGACGCGAACGTCGCGATCGTGCGTCTTCGAGATGTCGCCGCCGCGCGCGGCGCCGAGCTCGGGCCAGAGGCGGTCTTCGCAATGGGCGAGGTCGCCGAGCGGTACAGAGCCGAAATGGACGCGCGGCGTCGGCACGTCCCCGCGGCATTCGCGAAAGTGGACGGCAAAGCATGGAAGCGGCTCCGCCGGCAGCTACGAGCGGCGCGCCCGACGGCCGCGTCGCCGTGATCGCAGCGCTGGAACGCATAAAAGGCGGCTCGCCCGATGTTGCTTGCCGGTGCGATCGGGGAAGGCGATCACGACATGGCACGAACAGCAGCCGTCATCGACGTGGGATCGAACACCGTCCGTCTCCTGGTCGCGCGCTGTAGCGCGTCGTCGCTCCTGCCCACCCACACGGAACGGGTCCGCCTGGGCCTCGCCCATGAGATCGAAGAAGACGAGGCGATCGGCGACGCGAACATCGCGGCGGCGGCCGAAGCGGTTCGCGACCTTTGCGCACGTGCCCGGGGATGTGGCGCGGAATCGGTCGAGGTCCTCGTGACGGCGCCCGGGCGGCAGGCACAGAACGGCGCCGAGCTCGTCGAGGCGATCCAACGGGAGTCCGGGCAGCGTGTGCGCGTCCTCTCGGCCGAGGAAGAGGCGCGTCTGGCGTTCGCGGGGGCAGTCGCCGGTGCCGAGCCGAGCGCGAGTCTCGTCGCGGTCGCGGATCTGGGCGGCGCCTCGACCGAGCTTGCCGTCGGCAGGCCGGAGACCGGGCCGGCGTGGCTCCGTTCGATCGATCTCGGTGCGCTGCGTCTGACGGCGCGGTTCCTGCAGGCGGGACAACCGGATGCCGATCAGGTCGACGCCGCGCGCGTCGCGGTTGCGGAGGCGTTCGCCGGAACGGCCCCTCCCCTCCCCGGCGCCGCGCTCGTCGTCGGCGGAAGCGCGCGCGCTCTCGGTCGCGTCCTCGGTCCGATCCTCGGCCGGGGCGAGCTCGAGACGGCGGTCTCGATGTTGCCGCTATGCCCGCCGGACGCGATCGCCGACCGGTTCGGCATCGGGAAGCGGCGTGCGCCCCTCCTCCTCGCCGCTGCCCTGATCCTGGCGGAGGTTCAGCGCCGGTTCGCCGTGCCACTCCTGGTCGTCGAGGGCGGCATTCGGGAAGGCGCTCTGCTCGCGCAGGACGAGGCGGCGGCCGCCTGAAGCGCGCCGTCGGCGGCGATCATCCGGATCGGATGATGCTCCCGCCGGCCCGACGTTCGATCGTGGAGCGGACCTCTCGCGAAAGGACCGACGGATGGCAGCCCCGACCGCTCCTCGTGCTCTCCCTGAGGACGAGCTCCAGAAGCTCGTCGCCCTGATCAAGGACGTCGACAGCATCGAGCTGAAGCTGTCGGTCCCCGAGCTGGATCATCGGTCGACGGTCCGAGCCCTCGGCCTCGATCCCCTGGAGGCGCAGATCCGCCAGGTGTTCTTCTTCGACACGCCGGACCTGACGCTCGACAAGCACGGTGTCGTCGTACGGGCTCGACGGTCACAGAAAAAGGACGACGACTCGGTCGTGAAGCTGCGGCCCGTCACGCCTTCCGAGCTCCCGAAGACAGTTCGGCGGTCGCCGAGCTTCGGCGTCGAGCTCGACGCCTCACCCACCGGCTTCGTCTGTTCGGGATCGATGAAGGGAATCCCGGCGCGCGGCGCCGCCCTCGATGCGGCATCAGGGCGGCGCCCAATTCGCAAGCTCTTCTCGAAAGAGCAACAGGCCCTCTTCGCCGAGCACGCGCCGGAGGGAATCGCACTCGACGACCTCGCGGTGCTCGGCCCGATCTTCGTGCTCAAGCTGAAGTCGTCGCCGGAAGGCTACGACCGGAAGCTGGTCTCCGAGATGTGGCTCTATCCCGACGGGTCTCGCATCCTCGAGCTCTCGACAAAGTGCGAGCCGTCAGAAGCGTTTCAGGTCGCGGCGGAGACGCGCGCGTTCCTTGGCTCTCTCGGCGTAGATCTCGGAAGCGAGCAGCAGACGAAGACACGAACCGCACTCGAGTACTTCTCGGCCGAGCTGGCAAACGGATCGAAGCCGCGATCAAGCAAGCGCGAGAAAAGCGCGAAGGCGAACGGGAGCCCCGCAACTACCTGACCGCGTTCACACGTCCGGTAAAGCGGCGACCCGCGCGAGGACCTCGCGATCGCGTGCGTACGTGAGCATCTCGTTCGCGCGTGCATAGGAAACCCAACGCACAGCGTCGACCTCGTTCTGCGCGACGGCCTCGGAGCCGTCGCGCGGCACCATCGCGAAATACCGGACGACCTTCGGACGCCCCGCTGCGTCGTCGTACTTGCTGACCGCGACCTCCTCGCCGAGGTCACAGACGAGACCCGTCTCCTCCTCGACCTCGCGAAGTGCGCAGGCCTCGTCCGTTTCGCGGGCGTCTGCCTTGCCCTTGGGCAGCGTCCAGTCGTCATAGCGCGGGCGGTGCACGAGCAGGATCTCGCGCTTGCCGGCATCGTCGGCCCGCGTGATCACCCCACCCGCCGCGCGGACGATCGACACGTATCGACTATGACGCGAGAAGGCGTCCACGGGGCCTGGGAAAGCCGCAATTTCCGAGATTCGAGGATCCTCCTGCGCGTGAACGGGAAGAAGGAAGACACGCGAAAAGACAAGGGAGGATCCGCATGCAGCTACAGACACTTCAGGACCTGTTCGAGCACGAGATCTCCGATCTCCACAGCGCCGAGACCCAACTCCTGGAAGCGCTTCCCAAGCTGGCCGGAGCTGCATCGAACGGCGAGCTGCGGCAGGCGTTCGAGCATCACCTGCAGGAGACGCGCGACCATGTCAGCCGCCTCGACGACATCCGCGGGCAAATCGGCAGCTCGACGTCGGAGGAATGCAAGGGGATGCGCGGTCTCATCGCAGAAGGGGAAGAGACGATCTCGACGAGCGGCGACCCCACCGTCAAGGACGCTGCGTTGATCGCCGCCGCGCAGCGAGTGGAGCACTACGAGATTGCCGCGTACGGAACGGCGCGCACGCTTGCCGACGAGCTCGACCTCGGCGCCGCGAGAGATCTCCTCGACCAGACGCTCGACGAAGAGAGCAACGCGGACAAGCTGCTGACGCAGATCGCAACCGGCGGGATGTTCAAGGCCGGCATCAACAAGCAAGCTCTGAGCTGACTCGAGCAAGGGAGTGCGGGTCAGACGCTCTCCACGCGTCTGACCCTCGTCGCGACGCTCGGCTGTCGTGCCCGCGATGCGATAGTTGATCCGTGCGTTCGACGCACGCGGTGGCGATCGTCTGGGCGATGTTCGGCGTCGTTCTCGCGGCGATCGTCGTCACCTACTCCCGCCTGCCGCCGCACGAGTTGTACAACGTAACCGGCCACGGGCTCGTCGACGGCGGCCTGAGCCGTGCAGTCGTTTATGTGAACTTCCCTGTCGGCTTGGCGGCGATGGTCCTCTTGCTCGCGGTTGCCGACCAGATGTCGCGCAGACAGCGGTACGCCGCACTCGGTGCGCTCGTTCTCTGGCTCCCGGTGCTCTCCCCGCGCGTGCTCGACGAGTCTCACCTGGACGCGCGCTGGACGAACGCGATTCCTGTACTCGGCGTCGCGCTGGCGCTCGCGCTGACGGTGCAGACCCGCGCCGTACGGCCCGAGCGAGTGCGGGGCGACGGAGCGCGCTGGGCCCTCGGCGCGCTGCTCCTCATCGTCGCGCTCCCCTGGATTGCCGCCGAGCTCGGCACCGACTTCACGGGCATTCCCGTCCTCGGACAGATCTTCCAGACGCACGAGCTGCGGCGCCAGTCGGGCGTTCCCGCCCTGCATCCGGCTGTCCACTACGGCGACCACCACGGGTTGGAGGCGGCGCTGCTGCTCGCGACGGCATTGCTGACGTCGCGGATGCTCGGCGCGGTCCGCGGAACGCGCTTGCACGCGGCCTTCGGCTTCGTGGCCGCGTTGGTGATCGCCTACGCGCTTGGCAATGTCGCCAACGACTTCTGGACGGAACAGGTCGTGAAGCGCGGGTGGACGCGGTGGCAGGTCCCCAACGTCCTCGAGCCTCGCGCGACCTGGGCGTGGCTCATCGTGCTGTTCGGCGGCGTCGCACTCTGGCTCCTGCTGTTCCGACCCGATACTCGCCGAGAGTCGTCGTTGCGTTAGCGGACATGGGCGACGAGCCCGTGTTCGGGATCGTCATGGGCGTGCCGCCGGCCTCGTGACCGACATCCCTTCGAGCGCTTCGCGGAGCATGCATCGTGCTTCGGGCGCAGCGTCGTTGACCAGCGCGCCGTCGTTCGCGAGAGGGGTCTCGACGGCCCGCAGATAGATGATCATCAGCTCGCTCCGCCGATCGGACGTCGGAAGGTGGATCAGGCGGGTTCGCATCGCGGCTCCGGGCAACCCGTACCCGTGCGCAGCGAGCAGCTTCCGGGCATATGCCCCGTCGGAGCCGGGCTCGCTGTTCCGGCGCGCGAAGTCCGAATACGAGCGCGTGTCGTGGATGAATTCCAGTCCTGCGACGTCCACGGTGCGGTCGCGCGCGTAGTCATACGTGTGGGTGTTGTCGGGAAGAAATTCCTCGAACTGGATCCAGTACAGGCGCTCGATCGTGCCCCGCTGTGCCGGGCACACGAACAGGTGCTGCTCGGCATCGGCGAGGCCCAGCAGGTCCCACCGCTGGCCTCCGACGTATGCGAACGTGTCGTCGAAAGAGATCGAGAGGTGCTGCGGCGAGGCCGAGACGAGCGTGCGATCGCGAACGCCGCAGCGTAGGTCTCCCCTGCCCATCTGCGTCGACGTCTCGTCCTGGCAGGACACGCACCGAGTCTAGAAGCGATCGGTTCTCGAGTTTGCGCCGCGGTGACGCGGGAAAATCGCGCGCATCTTGTCGAGCGACTCGGCTGAATGGAGCTTCGGCTCTGCGCGCTGGTGCGCCTATGTGGCGTGCTATCTCGTCTTCGTCGCCAGCGGCCGCGCAGCTGCGCGACTTGCCGCTGATTTCCGCACGATCGGCGCGATCGGGAACCGCCTCGGCCCCATTCCGATTTTGCTGCAGTTCCCGATCTTGGCGTGCTGGTTGGTCGTTCGGCCGATCTCGATCGCCGCATTTGCGACGTGCTGCGCCCTCGCGCCGGTTAGCTCGCGAGCGCCTTCTGCTTGAGCGCGTCGAATTCCGCCTGCGTGATCGTGCCGCTGTCGAGCAGCTGCTTCCCCTGTGCGATCTGCTCCATCGGGTTGTCGGCCTGCGCCACCGACCTGATGTAGCTCTCGGATTGCGCCTGAACGGCCTGCTGCTGCTCGGCACTCCGTTGCGCCATCGCCGTCCCCTGGGAGATCAGGTAGATGAGTGCGCCGAGAAACGGCAGGAAGATCAGGAAGATCGACCAGCCGGCCTTGCCGAATCCCGACAGGTCGTGCCGCCGGAAGACGTCCGCGAGGATCGTGATCAGGAACCAGATCCAGATGACCCACGCGAAGAAGATGAACATCGACCACATGACGTCCAGAAATGGGAAATCGCTTGCGACCATCGGCCAAAGTCCTTTCGTCCGCTTTGCGGCGCCAGGAAGCGCGGCGTCGTTGGCCATCCTGTCCGCCGGCGGTGCGAGCGGCATCATCCCTACCGGATGAACGCGACGACCACCCCCTTGGACCGGACGTTGCCAGCCGCTAGGTTCACCACGTGGAATCCGATCCCGCACGAGAGCCGCTGCTCGACTACGACCAGTGCGTGCGGGAAGCGCTCGATTCGCTTCCTCCTGAGCTGCGGGACGCGATCTCGAACGTCGCGATCGTGATCGAGGAGGAACCGCCGCCGGGCCAGCGGTTACTCGGCCTCTACCAGGGGATCCCTCTTCCGCGCCGAGGCAGTGGCTACTCGGGCGCGATGCCCGACAAGATCACCATCTTCAGTGGGCCGCTCGAGCGTTTCTACGGCGGTAGCCCAGAGCGGCTGCGGGCCGCCGTCAAGCACGTCGTCCTGCACGAAGTCGCGCACCATTTCGGCATCAGCGACGAGCGTCTGATCGAGATCGACCGCTACTGAGACTTAGCGACGACGTGCGCGATGGCGCGGGCGCGCGCGCAGAACCTCTGCCGCCTTCGAAGTCGCGCATGTCCAGCAAATGCCGAAGGCGTCGCGTCGATGGCCGTGGATGCAAAGCGGCGCGCGATGAGGCGACGCCTTGCCCCGTACCGGCTCCACGTCGGCGCAGAACGAATCGCGGATGTGCTCGGCCCACGCCGCGTCCTCGCGGCCCGGCGACACGTCGGCGATCCAGCCGCACCGCGGACAGGCGATCATGCGTCCAAGGTAGCTAACGCTCCGCGGAGAACGCGACCAGGCAAGGCTGCCATGGACCGGGGCTTACTTCTTCTTCGCCGCGCGCGCTGCGGAGTTGGCCGCGACCGCAGCGCGGATCAGCCGCTTGAAGGCGGCTTCGTCGATCTTCTCCCCTTCACGGAGGTCGATCGCACGCCGCGTGTTGCCTTCCAGGCTCGAGTTGAAGAGCTTCTTCGGGTCATCGATCGATGCGCCGCGGAAGAAGGTGAGCTTCACGACCTGCTTGTACGCCTCCCCGGTGCAGACGCCGCCGTCATGCGACCAGACAGGCGTTCCGCCGGACTTTGGCTTCTCCCACTTCCACTCCTCTTCGATGTCGGGGTCGGCCTCGTGGATCAACTTCCGGACCTGAGCAAGCGTCTCTCCTCGCCAATCCCCCAGCTCGTGAAGGCGCTCGTCGATCTTCGCCGAAGCGGCTTCGCCCTCCGGGCGACGCGTCGGCATCATGTTCGCTCCGATCCCCAGGCCATACCACCCCGAAGGTTAGAAGAAAGCCGGCACCGGCCGACCGTCACGTAGCGTCCATGCGAATGGACGTCGCCGCGGAAACTGCACGGCGTTTCTTCGTGGCCCGGCAGATGCTCGCGCCCGCGCGCTCGGTCGAGGGTGGGAAGGCCGCGGTCCTAGAGGTTTTCCGCCGCCTCGGCTCGGTGCAGTTCGACCCGTTGTCGGTCGCCGGCCGCAACCACGATCTGGTGCTCCACGCGCGGGTCGCGGGCTACGACCCGGCATTGTGCGACCGTCTCTACGAAGACCGCACGCTGTTCGAGGCGTACAACAAGGGCCTCTCGCTCGTTCGCATGAGCGACTTCCCGTGGTTCCGCGCGACGCTGAGCGTGCAGTCGCCACGCATACTCGCCGAGCACGCCGACGTCGCGGAGCAGGTCCTCGAGCGGATCGGCGCAGAGGGCGCCCTTTCTGCGCTCGACTTCGAACGACGGCACGGGTCGGCGGTCGACTGGTTCGGCGCCCCGACGAACGTCGTGCGTGCCGTGCTCGAGGCGTACGCGGCGACCGGAGTGCTCGGCCTCGCTCGACGCGACGGCAACCGCCGCTACTACGACCTCATCGAGCGGCTGGTTCCGTCGGAGATTCTCGCGCGCGAGGTCCCGCTGAAGGAACAGCTGCGTTACAAGCTCCTGTCGCGGTTTCGCGCCCACGGACTTCTCGCCGTCGGCGGCGGCGGCGATATCTTCGGCGGCCTCGGCCGCGCAAAGCCGGACCCGGAGCGGCCCGATCACCCTGGTCGAACCGCGCTGCGCGAGGAGCTGATCGAAGACGGCGAGATCGTTGCGGTCACGATCGAGGGGGTGCGCGAGAAGCGATACGTCCTACGTGACGAGGTCGAGCTCCTGCACGCGCCGCGGGAGCCGCCGTTTTCGGTCGCGCTTCTGCCACCGTTCGATCCCGTCGTCTGGGACCGACGGCTCCTCGGCTCGTTGTTCGGCTTCGACTACGTGTGGGAGCTCTTCGTGCCGCCGGCGAAGCGGCGTTGGGGCTGGTACGTCCTGCCGATCCTGTTCCGCGACCGGCTCGTCGGGCGGATCGAGCCCCGAATCGACCGGACCGAGGGTTCCGTCAGCGTTCTCGATCTCTGGTGGGAGGAGGGCTTCGACGCTCGCCGCGCAGAGGGCTTCGTCGAGGCAATGCGCGCCGCGCTCGGCGCGTATATCCAGTTCGCCCGTGCGAGCCGGCTGGCATGGCCGGCACACCTCGCGCGGGAGCGACGGCTGTTCGGCGCACGACCGTAGGCTTTGCAGGCGCTGGCGACGCACAGCTCGCGCGCTGAAGCTTCGAGGTCGTGGCTGGTCTTACGGGGTGGTGCTCACTTCCGCGGCCATCAGCCGGCGCGCGGCCTCTCCGTACGTTCGCCCGCGCAACCCGCTTCCCAGACCGAGGCGGTCGCCGATCGTCTCGACAAGGGCCGACGGGAGAGGGTCTGAGCAACGCCGCATGCGGCGCAACATGACCTGAGCGGGAACTTGACGCTCTTCCTGGTTCAGCTCGATGGTTGCAACCGCGGGGCAACCGTCGTCGAGCCATTGGGCGAACAGTTCGCGCGATTGAATGGGGTAGTGCACGACTCGTACCTCCCGAACGACGTTGGATGTGACCCCTTGCGCATAGAACGACGGGGGCTGGGTCGAGCCATGGTCAAACCGCGACAGAGCGCGGTACATACTCGGATGCTACTACTCGACGGCCGAGAAAACGTCTTGCGCGGGCCTGTCGTTCGCCTCGGCGAGCTTCGCCCGCTGCTGATCGACGGAGATCCTGACGACACGCCATGCAAGGCCGCAGCGCTCGAGCGCTCGGATCACCCAACCGCCGGGATCGAGCTCAGAGGGGCGCAAGCCGTGGAACGCCGAAGAGGGAAACGCGTGATGGTTGTTGTGCCAGGACTCCCCGAACGACAACCACGACAGCCACCACACGTTGCGCGACTCGTCGCGCGAGGCGAATCGGCGCCGTCCCCAGAAGTGGCAGATCGAGTTGATCGACCAGGTGACGTGGTGAAGAAGCAGGATCCGAATCGCCCCGCCCCACACCAGGCCGGCGAGGAGGCCGTAGCGGCCGCCGAGCAACGCCCAGCCGGCGAGCGCGGGAATCGCGAGCGACAGAAGCACGACGGGCACGAACAGCTTGGCGATGATCCGCAGCCCGCGGTCGTCCAGCAAATCCTTCGCGTAGCGTCGCGCGTCGCCGGTCGCGTCTTCGTCGAACAGCCAGCCGGTGTGGGCGTGCCAGAGCCCGCGCAGACCTTCGACGAACCCCTCGCCGTAGCCGGCGTTCGGACTGTGAGGGTCGCCCGCACGGTCGGAGAACTGATGATGCTTGCGGTGGTTCGCCACCCAGCTCACGACGTTCCCTTCGACCGCGAACTGGCCAAGGATCGCGAAGGCGTAGCGCACAGCCGGGTACGTCCGAAACGAGCGGTGCGTGAACAACCTGTGGTACCCGACCGTGATCCCGACGCCCGCCATCACGTACCCCACGGCCAGGATCCCGAGCTCCACCGGCCCGACCATCCGGTCCCACAGGAGGACGATCGCGACGACCAGCCCTGTGGGCGGCAGCACGATGCCGATGAGGTTGGCGAGCTCGCGTCTACTCATGATGATCTCCCGCCGAAGGACGCGAGGACGCCTACACCCTAGCCGGAGCTGCCGCGCATCGTGCCGGCCTGCGCGCTGAGCGCAACGGCGGCGGCGCGCACCGACAAAATGACCGCAGTGCGCGACGCCGGCATTGCCGGTGTCGCGCACTGCAGCTGGCGCTTACCTGCCGCCGTGGTCGTCGCCCGGCTCGTTGCCGCCGTGGTCGTCGCCCGGCTCGGGCTCACCGTGCCGGGCGTCACCGGGCTCGGCCTCGCCGCGGCGATCGTCGCGTGCCGCAGCCGAAGCGGCGCCCACGTTGAAGGTTCGTGTCATCACCGATGCGTGCGGCGCGCAGAAGACGCGCCAGGTGCCGCGCGTGAGGCGAACAGTGACCGTCTTCGTGCCGATGAACGCGACGGACGTGAGCTGCCGACTCGACGACCCGTGCTGGAGCACGAAGTTGTGCTCGGCCGAGCGGTCGGCGACGGTGAGACGATACGTCCCCGCACGAAGTGCCTTCACCGGATTTCCCGCCTTGGCGAGCGCGATCGTGAAGCCGGGCCCGACCGTTCCGCGCAGGGCGGCGGACGAGCTCGTCCGACCGTCGCTCGTTGCGACGAGCGTCGACGCGGCGAGCGCCGTGACGAAGACGATGGTGGCTAGTCGTTTCATGTCGTGTGACTCCTTTCGGACGGTTGACATGTGCGGGCGCTCCGCGTCGAGAGGGGGTGCAGAACGCCCGCACATGCACGGCGGGACTGCCTACGCGAGCTGAGGGGGAAGGCAGAAGTCGCTGCAGACGATCGGCGGATTGACGAAGATCGGCGGCGGGACGGCGGGCCCGCCCTTTGGGCTCCGCGCTGCGTCGGCCGGCCCGGCAAACGCGATCGCGGCGCTTGCGACCACTGAGGCAAGCGTTGCAACTGTCTTCTTCATGTGACCCCCTTCTGACTTCGCGTTAACGTCGCCTAGGCTGCCGAAGCCCGGGTCCGGGTCACAAGGCGACATTGGTCGTAGGACCAAGGTCGCCTTGCCCGTGAGGGGTGGAGGAATGCAGGCTTGGGCGAGATGTCGAGTGCAGATCTGACGAACGCGATCCCGGGTATATGGCGAGGGATGGAAGGACACGCGACGGGCCGCGCGTCGACGGCCAATACGGGCATGCGCACGGCGATCGCGCAGTTCGCCGTCAGCGGCATCGCGGCGCTCGTCCTGCTCGGGGCCGCCGGCGTCTATCTGCTGCGCCACGTCGGCCAGGGCGAGGCGATCCGCAACGCGAAGCAGATCACGGCACTTGCCGGCCGCGGGATCGTCGAGCCGGCCGTGACGCCGGGACTGATGCAAGGCAAGCCGGCCGCGATCGGCGCACTCGACCGAGTCGTTCGCCACGGCATCCTCGGCGGACGCGTCGTCCGCGTGAAGGTCTGGCGCGCCGACGGGACGATCGTCTATTCCGACGAGCACCGACTGATCGGCTCGCGGTACCCACTCGGAGCCGAGGAGCAGGACGTCCTGCGTACGGGTCGCGTGAACGCCGAGGTCAGCGACCTGGGGCGACCCGAAAACCGATTCGAGCGACGCTACGACAAGCTGCTCGAGGTCTACCTTCCGATCCGCGCGCCGTCGGGTGAGCGGTTGATGTTCGAGACCTACGACCGCTACAGCTCGATCGCCGCGAGCGGGCGGCGCCTATGGGTTGCCTTCCTGCCGCCCATTCTCGTGACGCTCGCACTGCTCTGGTTCGTACAGCTCCCACTTGCCTGGCGCGGCGCCCGGCGTCTCCGCGAAGGACAGGCGCAACGCGAGACGCTCTTGCGACGCGCGATCGAGTCGTCGGAGCTGGAGCGGCGCCGGATCGCGCGGGATCTGCACGACGGTGCGGTCCAGGATCTCGCCGGCGTGTCCTACAGCCTCAGTGCTGCGGCCGATGCGCTCGGAACCGAGGACGCCACGCACACGGAGAGCGCGCTCCGCGAGGCCGCCGCGACGACACGACGCACGATCCGTGAACTGCGCTCCCTTCTCGTCGACATCTATCCGCCCGATCTTCACCGCACCGGCCTCGAGGCAGCGCTTCGCGACCTCGTTGCACCGCTGGCTCCGCGTGGAATCACAGCCGACGTCGACGTGTCGCCGGAGCTCTCGTTGCCGGAGCCGGTGGAGACATTGCTCTACCGCTGCGCGCAGGAGGCACTGCGGAATGTGGCGTCACATTCCGCGGCGCAGACCGTCCACGTCCGCATCGATGCCGTCGACGGGATTGCGCGTTTGACCGTCGCCGACGACGGACGCGGCTTCGACGGTTCCATAGCCGAAGGGCACTTCGGCCTGCGTCTGCTCGGCGACCTCGTCCGCGAGTCCGGCGGTCGGCTCGAAGTCGACTCGACGCCTGGTCGGGGCACACGGGTGTCTGTCGAGACGCCGCGATGATCCGCTTGCTCTTGGCCGAAGATCATCCGATCGTCCGCGCGGGACTCGAGCGGCTCCTCGCGAACGAAGCCGACATCGAGCTCGTCGGCGCCGCAGCCGACGGGGCCGAGGCCGTCGAGCTGGCGGGGAGCCTCGTGCCCGACGTGGTGCTCATGGACCTGTCCATGCCTGTGCTCGACGGCGTCGAAGCGACGCGCCGCATCGTCTCGGCACACGAAGGGTCTGTGCGTGTAGTCGTGCTCACGTCGTTCTCGAGCCGCGAGCAGATCATCGCTTCACTCGACGCGGGCGCCTCGGGCTATTTGCTCAAGGACGCGGAGCCGGCCGATCTGCTGGCGGGTGTGCGTGCGGCCGCGCGCGGCGAAGCGCCGTTGAACCCGAAGGCGGCACGCGAAGTGCTCGCCGCGCGAACGGAGGAGAAGCCGACACTCGAGCTCTCGACGCGCGAACGCGACGTGCTGCGCCTCGTGGCAAAGGGGCTGCCGAACAAACGGATCGCCCGCGAGCTGGAGATCAGCGAGAAGACGGTGAAAGCGCACCTGACGAACATCTTCCAGCGCATCGGTGTGACCGACCGAACACAGGCGGCGCTCTGGGCGCAACGCAACAGCGTCTGACTCCGCCGTTTCAGGTCCGCGCGCGTTCCCGAGCGTGCTCTTGCGCCTCGCGCACCGACGAGGCGACCAGGCCCCAGCTCATCGAATGGGCGAAATATCGAGGATCCACTCGCTCGCTCGGCGTCACGCGTTTCGCCACGACTTCGCCGACGTGCGGGCCGAAGGCTTGCTTCTTCGAAACCGTGAAGACGTCGATCAGCAAACGCCGGCGCGGCGCGTAGGGGTCCGGAAGGATCGGGAGTCGCGCAAGAGCGCCTCGGTCAGGGATCGCACCCCCCTCCCAGTCGAGCGCCGCAACGACGGGATTGGACTCGCTCCCAGTCTGCCCGACCACGAGCACGAGCGCCTCGCTCTCGCCGTCTTCGTCGTACACACGAACGACGTCGCCGACCTCGAACGCGACGGAGAGCGACGGTGTGCGGCGTAAGCGCTTCGCCTTCGGCTGCGGCCCGCGAAGCTTCGCCGCGAGCCGCTCGAGCACGCGCTCTCGCTGTCTCGCAGCTACGTCGTCTCCGTCCTCGCGCCACCGCGCGACGTCACCGCCGCCGTCGATGATCGCAAGCGCACGATCGCGCACCTCTGCGAGCAACCGCCCGGTCTCGAACTGAGCGGCCGCGAGCGCAATCCAGAACACCTTCTCCGTGTTCTCGTCCTCGCCGAAATGATCGTCGAAGCTCTCGAGCAGACGGGCGGTCGCGTCCTCGACGCTCAACCCACCGAGGATCGCTTCCCGCCACTCGTCGCGGACATCGAGTGCCGTGTCGTCCGAGAAGATCGCCGTCCCCCAGGCACCCACTGGGCGATCGTAAGAGGTCGGAGATGGACGTGTGGGCCGGGACTGCGGTTCGGCGGGGTACGAGCGATGGACGTGCGTTCCAGGACTGCGGTTTCGGCGGGGTACGAGCGCGTCTCTTGCGCGGCTCTTCAGACGGCGCGTGCGAGCGCCTGGTCCACAGCCTGCGTGGCGTCGACGAGCAGCTCGTCCTGGACCGCGAGCACGCCGAGTGCGCGGACCGCGAGCAACGACTGGTAGATCAGCGTGAGCTCGCCGAACGTCAGCTTCAGGTCGTATGTCGTTTTCCGTGTCATGGCGTGACCCCCATTCGAGGCAAGTGCGGGGGCGTCCGAGTTGGACGCCCCCGCGCACCTTCTCTCTGGCCGACATTCCTACGCAATGAGCAGCCCGTCTACGAAGAGCTCGGTGGCACCGGGCGCGAGGCCGGCAGCGCTGACGGCATCGCTGCCGGCGAGCGTGTTCACCTCGAGCCGGTCGTTCGCGACCTCCGAGTGGAGGATCTCCGTTGTTGCGGCGAGACCGCTGACCTTCGCGGCCGCCGCGTCCCCGCTGACGTCGATCGTGTCATTGCCGTTCGTGCCGTTGACGACGACGCGATCAGCCTGACCGTCGCCTGTCGCGCCGCCGAGCGTCGCTGCGAGGTCGATGATCACTCGCTTGACGCCGGTTCCGGTCAGGTCGTTGACTGTGACGGCGTCGGCGCCGCCGAGGGCGTTGAAATCGACGCGCTCGACACCCGCGGTATCCATCGTGATGTTGCCGGGGTTGCGGAAGAACGTGAGCCGCCTTCCGTTCGCCGAGACGGTGACCTGCTCGGCGGCGCCGGCGCCGTTGAACAGCATCGTGTCGGCGCCGGCCTGACCCTCGACGGTGTCACTACCGTCGCCCGGATCCCAGACGAAGGTGTCGTTTCCGCTGCCGAGCAGCCCCAGGTCGTTGCCGCCGTTGCCGTCGACCGAGTCGTTTCCACGACCGCCGACCAACGTCTCGATGCCTTTGCCGCCGGCGATCGTGTCATTGCCGTTTCCACCGTCGATCGTCGTCGCAATCCTGTCGGTGAACGTGCCGTTGGCCTCGTCGATCCGTACGGCGTCGTTGCCGCCGCGCGCATTGACGGCGATCTTCGCGACGTCGCTCCGTTCGACGCTGAAGTCAGCCGAACCGTCGTCACCCACGTCGACTTCGATGATCCCGGAGTCGCCTGCCTTCAGACGGATCGTGATCTTCTCGCCGGCATTCGTCCCGTTGATCGTCAGGACGCCGTGCTTCACCTGCGGCTGCTTGAACTTCGCCGCCTTCGGGGGGTACGACGGTTTCCCGCGGCCGGCAGCAGGCGCAGCAGTCACCGGTCCGGCGACGACGCCGCCAAGGGCGATCACAGCGGCTGCCGGGACCAGCAGCCGAACGCGCGTCGTCGCGCGTGCCGCGTTGAGTCGGGTGAGGTTCTTCATGTGTTCACGTTCCTTTCGTGTTCGCCGCGAACGGCTCGGGATTCACGTGTCGCTAGCGATGGTGGAGGCGCGAGACGTTGGTTCGCACCGTGGCGACCCCCCGGTCTTTCACGTTTCGTGGACCGCGTCGCGCGTCTAGCGGAACGACCGCGCGTCGTCTCGATATTTCGCCGCGAACGCTACGCCGGGGCTGGAGCGCCGTCCGACAAGGCGGCCGCAAGGCCGTCGCGCGACGTGATTTGCAGCTTGCGGAAGACGCTCGTCAAATGACCTTCGACCGTGCGTGCCGTGACGAACAGTGATTGCGCGATCTCGCGGTTCGTAAGACCGTGGCTCGCGAGCTCGCAGACGCGGAGCTCGCTGGCCGTCAATGAGTCGAGCCCGGTGAGCACGACCCGCCGCGGGCGGGCACCGGTCGCGCGGAGCTCGGTTTCGGCGCGGGCGGCGAGCGGCGTCGCGCCCAGTCGGTGCGCGACGTCGAGCGCGTCGCGCAGCAGCTCGCGCGCTTCGGTCCTTCGGTTTCGCCGGCGAAGCATCGCCCCGAGGTCGACGAGCGCTCGCGCCCGTTCGAATCTCGCCTCGCCCTGATCGAACGCATCGACGGCTTCGCGGAGCAACGCCTCACCACGGTCACCGCCGGCCACGATGCCGGCCGCACGCGTGGCCACACCGACGACTCGCGGAGCGCCGAACGCTCGGGCGAGCTCGAGCTCTTCGCCCGCGAGTCGTTCAGCGGCTTCACGATCGCCGAGCGTCAAGTGCGCAAGCGCAGCCTCCGAGCGCCAGGGAAGGAAGCTCGGGGAGAAAACCATCGCCCGTGTCAGGTCGACCCCAACGCCCAGGAAGTCGTCGAGCGCTCCGGCGATTTCCCCCTGTGCGATCCGGAGTGCACCGCGGGCGAGCCGAAGCGTTCCGGCCGAGATGAATCCGGTCTCTGCGTCGGACGCGATCGGGGCGAGCGTCTTCTCGGCTTCGTCGAGCTTGCCCTGATCGACGAGCGCCTTGACGAGGACACCGTCGTTCATGACGCGATACATCGGCGGCGCAGGGAGCGCGGTCGCGGCAAGCGCTGTTCGGGCATCACCTTCGGCGCCACCGAGATCGCCGCGTCGAAGCGCGAGCCAGCCGCGGATCGCCAGGGACACGGCGAGCCGCCCGCCGTCGCCGGTCGCGCGCGCGTGCGCAACCGAGGCAGCGACGAGCGGCCGAATCTCCGCGTACCGCTCCGCGCAGAGCAGCACGAGCGTTGCCCGAGCAAACGTCGGCGCGCCGAACCACGGCGTACCATCCGCACCCGGGGGCCCATCGCCGCCGTCCTGAAGCGCCCGAATCGCAAGATCGGCGCAGACCTCGGCGGGCTCGTTGCCCGACATGGCGATGATCGCGGCCGCAGCCAACACCTCAGGCGGCGCCGCGACATCGTCGCCCCGCTTGCGCAACGCCTCGCGGCGACCGCCCACCGAGGCCGCCGTGGCGGGATCTGTCATTCCCGCGACGACAGCCGCAGCCTCGAGCCGGAGCGCGAGCTCGCCGTCGCGGGGACCGAGCGCAGCCGCGGCGCGATCGAGAACCTCGACCGCCTCTGCGTAGCGCTGGCCACGGGTGAGCGCACGTCCCATCACACTCGCTGCGCCCGCTGCCGCGAGCGAGTTCGGCGCCGCGTCCACTGCTCGTTGCAAGTGCTCGTGCCAATCGGGGAGCCCGGCGCTCGCCTCCGCCGTTCCGAGGTCCAACAGCAGCGCCGATCGGTCAGCAGCGGGCGGCGGCTCGTCGAGCACGCGGCGCAGGAAAACGGCTGCCGATTCGGGCGCGCCGTTGCGGATCGCTGCGCGGGCCGCCTCGACGAGCTTCTCGATCACCCAGGCGTCGGCCGCCGGCTCGCTCATCATCAGATGCTTCACGACGCGGTCGTCCGTGCCCGGTTCCTCGTCGAGCAGGCAAGCGGCGCGGCGGTGAGCTTGCATCCGGTCCGACGCCGTGAGCTCCGAGTAGACGCCGCCGCGGATGATCGGGTGAGCGAACGTCAGCGGCCGGCCGGCTGCAAATATGCCCGCGGTGGTCAGTAGGTCGGCGGCTTCGGCAGCCTCCGATTCCTCGAGCCCGGCAAGTTGCGACGCCTGGAGAAGCTCGCTCTGCTCGAGGACGGCGAGCGCCCGAGCGAGCCGCGCAGCATGCTCGGGCAGTCGGCGAAGCCGGAGGGAAATCGAGCGACCGACCGCTCGGGCGCCGATTCTCTCGACGTGGCGCGCCGCGTCGGCGTTCGGCGCGATTTTTCCTTCGCGCAATGCCTCCACGAGCTCGTGCATCAGGAACGGCACGCCCCGCGTCGCCCGCACGCACGCTTCGACGAAGGCCGGATCAGGCGCTCGGCCGAGCCTTGCCTCGACAAGCTGCACAACTGCTGCTCGCGTCAGCGGGGGCAGACGGACGACCTCTGCGGTGTCCGCCGTCGTCAACGTCGCCAGCAGTTCGGAGTCAGAACCTGCCTCCTGGGGGCGAGTCGCTACCACGAGCGCAACGTTGAGCTCGTCGAGTCGCGGCAGCAGGAAGGCGAGGTAGCGGAGAGATGAGACGTCTGCCCAATGCGCATCGTCGACGATCACGCAGAGCGGCTCCGCGGCGGCGAGGTTCGCACACAACCAGTAGAGGCTGTGCAGAATCGCGAACGCGGGGTCGACGCCGGGTACAGGCGGACCGTCCGCGGCGGGAACACCGAGCAGAGCGAGCAGACTGCCCGCCGACCCTGTGCCGGCCTCGAGGAGGTCGGTACGCTCGGCCTCGGACAGCCCGACCAGCGCAGGCTCGAACAGCTGGCGCACGACGCCGAACGCAAAGTCGCGCTCGAGCTCCGTTCCGCGCGAACGCAGGACACGCATGCCGCCGTCTGCTGCCGCTGTGCGCACTGCCGCCAGCAGCGCGGTCTTCCCGATCCCCGCCGGTCCTTCGATCACGACGAATCGACCGTGTCCCTCCCGCGCTTCGGCCAGCGCCAACTCGATTCGCGCCAGCTCGTCGCTGCGTTCGAGCAGCAATGCGTCGGCCGCGGAAACCAGGCCCGCGCGCGACGTCATCGTCCCAACCTCGGTTGGTGCTGACACGGAATCAGCAGTGTGACCTGTCAGCACCGCCTGAAGAAGGGAAGTCAACGAACTTCGCCCACTTCGCGGTGACAACGACGCGTCGGCAGTTAAAAGTCCCGGAACGCCGATATCCGATCCTCCAGCGCGGCCCGACGTTGGCGACATCGATCGCGCGGCACTCGCGCGGATCCCCGCGACGCCGCCTGATCGCGAGCCGCGTCGGAACGCGTGGCACGGGCCTGACGTGTGCTTTGCTGACACCGCGATGCGGATCCTCGTCGCAGGAGCGGGCGGCGTGCTCGGACGTGCAACGCTCCCCCACCTCGGACCACACGATGTCGTCGCGCTGACACGGACGCGCGACAAGGTGCAGCTGCTCCACGACCTCGGGGCCCGAGCGATCGTCTGCAATGTCTACGACTACTCCGACCTGTTGCGCGTCGCCCAGGACGCAGAACCGCAGATCGTTGTCGACTTCGTCACCGACCTGGCGACGCAGTCGCCCGATGCGAACAATCGCGTGCGGCGCGAAGGCACCGCGAACCTGGTCAACGCGGCCACGATGGCGAACGCGTCGAGGTTCGTCGCGGAGAGCGTCGCCTTCCCGCTCGACGGCGACGCCGGCGAGGCAGTCGAGCAGCTCGAGCGCGCTGCGTGCGAGTTCGTCGGCGAGTCGGTGATCCTGCGCTTCGGGCGCCTCTGGGGACCAGGCACATGGCATCGAGCTCCGCCCGAGCCGCCGGCGATCGACGTCGAACGAGCAGGAGTCGAAGCGTCACGATTGCTCGTTGAGGCACGGCCCGGCATCTATCTCGTCGCCTAGCCGGGCGGCCGGCGGTGCTTCACCCGGACCGGATGATCGAAGCGTCCGCTACCGCGGAGTAGTGTGCGTCACATGATCAGGTGGTTGCTCGTTTCCTGGCTTGCGAACGCGATCGTCCTCGGAATCGCCGGCTGGATCCTGAGCGGCGTCAGCTTCCACGGCTCTGGCTGGACGCTGATCTGGGCGGCCCTCGTCTTCGGCGTGCTGAACACGATCCTGAAGCCGCTCCTGAAGCTGCTGACGCTGCCGTTCGCCGTGATCACGCTCGGGCTGGTGTGGTTCTTCATCTCGATGCTCATGCTCTGGCTGACGCAACTGATCGTCGGCGGCTTCGACATCCACGGCTTCTGGAACTACGTCTGGGCGACGATCATCGTCTGGGCCGTCAACCTCGTGGTCGACATCCTGATCCGCGATGACCGCGGCCGCGCAGGCGCGACGGCGACAGCCTGACGGTCGCGTCTCCCGCCGTGACGAAGCGCGTGACCTCGTCCTTCGGTTTGACGCGCGCGCGCGAATATCAGAGACGCCGCGGCGACGCGCGAGTTCCTGCTCGTTCCACGTGACGCTTGGCGTGCGGCGAGCGTGCGCGCCCGCGGCCGACAGCGTTCAGGAGGGCTTGGCGCCGATTTCCGCGCGCTGCGGCACGACCCAATCGGGCCGAACGAAGTGGCACGTGTACCCGTGCGGGTACCGCTCGAGGTAGTCCTGGTGCTCGGCCTCCGCCTCCCAGAAGTCCCCGGCCGGTGCCACTTCCGTCACGACCTTTCCGGGCCAGCGGCCGGAGGCGTCGACGTCGGCGATCGTCTCCTCGGCGATGCGCCGCTGCTCGTCGTCGACGAAGAAGATCGCCGAGCGATAGCTCGTCCCGATGTCGTTGCCCTGCCGGTTCAACGTCGTCGGGTCGTGGATCTGAAAGAAGAACTCGAGCAGATCGCGGTACGAGGTGCGCTCGGGGTCGAACACGATCTCGATCGCCTCCGCATGCGTGCCGTGGTTCCGGTACGTCGCGTTCGGGACGTCGCCGCCGGAGTAGCCGACCCGCGTGGAGACGACTCCGGGCTGTCTCCGAAACAGATCCTCCATCCCCCAGAAGCAGCCTCCAGCGAGGATCGTCTTCTCAGTCGCGCCGGTCACGTGCTCCCAATGTAGCCATTCGGTCGCGTGCGATCGTCCTGCGCGACACTATTTGCCCCAATGACCCTTCGAGAAAGGCCGCCGGTCGTGCCGGCTGATTGACCCCGAACGTCGTCCTCAGAACCGGCGCCGAGATCTCTGACCCGGTCGGCGTCGTGCTCGGTTTCCTCCGTAGCTGGCGGTTCGAAACCGGAGACTCCTCGCCGCGGTTCCGCGAGTCGGACCTCAGACTGGCTAACCGGGGAGGCGCGCGCATCGCGGGGACGGAGATCGCGGCCATCCTCGAGCGCCGTCGTGCAATCGAGCGAGCGCTCGGCAAGATCGATGCGACCGCGTCGCTGACGGCGCGATCCGTGCCCTGGTCGCCGCTGGAGCAACTCTTCGACGCGTTCGCAGGGATCCGAGGTGTCGGCTTCTCGAAAATGACGAAGGCGTTGCATCCGAAGCGTCCGGCGCTGATACCGATGCTCGACAGCGTCGTCCAGAACCATCTGCGGGGCGACGACCTGAGCGCCGACGCTCCGTTCGGCGAGCGCGCGCTTGCGTTCGTTCGCGGCTACAAGCGCGACGTCGACGGAAACCGGGAGGCCTTGCGAGTGACACGTCAGGAGCTCGGGAGACGCGGCTACGTCGTCTCCGAGGTGCGAATCCTCGATCTGCTGATCTGGTCGGTCGACGCGAGCTCCGCCTAGCCCCGCGCGCCGGCCGGTAGCGAGAGGCTCGGGGATCCCGAGCCTCTCGCGCTTCGACGTCGTTCCCGAGTTACCCGGCCGCGGTTACTTCCCACGTGTCGTTGTCACCGTGTTGCTGCGTGTAGAACCAGCGCCAGCTCTTGTTGCTGAAGAGCGCCGGCGCCTTCGCGCCGAGGATGCCGTCGACCGACGGGTCGCCGTCGGAGACGTGCACGCCCGTGATCTCGTTGTCGCCTTCGTTCCTTCCGAAGCCACCGCTCGACGCACCCAGCGAACCGTGGTTCGTCAACGTGATTGAACCGAACCTGGCGGGCGCGACCGCAATCGCCGACCACTGGTACGAGCTCCTCTCGGCGGCATAAACGAGGGAGCACGACCCCCGGTTTTGCCCGCAGCTGTCTAGGCTGGGTAGGTGGCCGCCGCCGATCGTGCGCTTTCGGCCGAGGCAGTGACGTCGCGGCGGGAAGGCCTCGCCTGGGCGCTCCTCGGCGTTGTGATGTTCTCCTTCTCGCTGCCGCTGACGAAAGTGGCGGTACGCGGTTTCGACCCTTACCTCACCGCAACCGCGCGCGCGACGATCGCGGGGCTCATCGCCGCGCCGCTTCTGGCGGCCAACCGCGTGTCGCTGCCGAACCGAGGCCACGCGCGTTCGCTGGCGATCACGATGTTCGGCGCGGTCCTCGGCTGGCCTGTGCTGATCGCGCTGGCGCTCCAGCGCACGACATCGGCCCACGTCGCCGTCATCGCCGCGTTCATGCCCCTGACAACGGCCTTGCTCGCCGTCGTCCGGACGCATGAACGCGTCTCGTGGCAGTTCTGGGCTGCCGCCTGCACCGGCACGGCCGCGCTCGTTGCGTTCGCGGTCTCCCGTGGCGGCGCCGACGGCGGTGACGCGATCGCCGACCTCCTGGTCGTCGGTGCCGTGATTTCGTCGTCCTGGTGTTACGTCGAGGGCGCTTCGGTGACGAGAGCGATGCCCGGCTGGCAAGTGATCTCTTGGGTCGTCGTGCTGGCGCTGCCGCTGACAGTTCCGGCGACGATCGCCATCTGGGCGACGACCAAGGACCGCTACAGCCCGACCGGCGCGCAGTGGGCGGCGCTCGTCCTATTGGGCGTCGTCTCGATGTACGTCGCGTTCTTCGCCTGGTACCGCGGTCTCGCCCGTGCGGGCATCGCCCGCGGTGGCCAGGTGCAGCAGCTCCAGGCGCTGCTGACGCTGCTCTGGTCGGCGCTTTTGCTCGGCGAGCACGTCGGTCGCGTTACGGTGCTCGCTGCGCTCGCGGTCACGGGCTCCGTCGTCTGGTCACAGCGGGCACGGCCGCTCGCAGCGGTCGGCGAAGCCCGGCGCCGAGTCCCGTAGGATCGCATCGTGGGCTACCACGTCGTCGATGCGGCACAGCTGGAATGGGAGGAACGACCTCCCGGTGCCGAAGGGCTCCTTCCCCGGTTCGCCGCAGACGTGACGAGCGCTGCAGCTCTCCGGCAATCGCGCGGACGCGTCTGGCGCTATCCACCGGGAACACGGGGACGCCGCCACGCCGACCGCGCCCAGGAAGAAGTCTTCGTCGTCATCTCCGGCACGCTGACGATGCTGTTGGGCGATCCACCCGAGCGCGTCGACGTCGGACCGCGCAGCGTCGTCGCGGTCGAGCCGACGACGCCTCTGCAAGCGCGGAACGAAGGCGACGAGGAGCTCGTCCTCTACATCTACGGCGCCCCACCCGAGCAAGCGGGCGCTGACTTCCTCGACGACGTCGAGCTCTAGTCGAACCCGAGCGACGCCGCCCCTCAGCTGGTTTCGGATCCTCGCCAGAACAGCCGCCACAGATGCTTGGGAGTGCGCCGCCAGCCTGCGCGCTTGGCCTCTTCGACTGCGGCCCTCCCTGCCAGCAGCACCCCCACCAGACCAACCACGATCTGGATTCCCCAGATGATCAGCCGAAAGGTGGAAGCCGAACTTTCACTCGTCAGGTGGCCGTGATCCCGCGCGATGCGGATGAAGATCTGGGCGAACGGAAACCACGACAAGACGATCAGCACAATCCCGACGCGCAGCCGAATCAGGTGTGAGTGCACGGATCCATCCAACCAAACGGCCGACGCGCCGTCGCGGCTGCCTCGGAATTCAACGGGGAATGTGGAAGCAGCGCGCGTCGGCGTCTAGAACCCCTGGCGTAGGGGAAGACGAGCGCAATGGCGACGTTTATCGGCGTCTACCTCGCCGTCGGCGTTCTGGTTGGCTTCGCCCTCCTCGGCTCGATCGCCGTCTCGTCGGTTCGACGTCACGGCTTCCGCAAGGCCGTCCGAGGCGCAGCGCGAACATACGTCGCCGAACTACCGCTCTACTGGCGCGTCCCGGTGGTGGGTTGGATGTTCGTGATCGCGCTTCCGCTGATCGCTGTGTGGAACGTCGTCAAAGGCGACTGGGATCCAGTCGGTGCGATCTTCGTGGCGTTCCTGTGGCTGCTCTACCTGGCGTTGCTGCGGTGGCACTACCGGGCGAAAGCTCGGGCGCGAGACACTCCTCGCCGTCGAACCGTTGCGTCGCGTACGCACACGCCGAACCGGAACTAGGAGGTCCTACACATGCGTCGCTTGAACTTTCTCGCTGACGAACCATGGGATGAGCTCGATGACGACGATCGGACACGCGTCCGTTGGTTCGGGCACCCGTTTGGAGCCGACGTTCTCGGCGCCTCGCTCCACGAGCTTCGACCGGGGTCGCCCGGAAGCTGGTTGCACATGCATTACGGCGTCGAAGAGATGTTCTTCGTCCTCGCCGGCACGCCGACCGTGCGTACTCCGACCGGCGAGGAGCAGCTTTCGCCTGGAGATGTCGTGTACTACCCGGAAGGCCCGGACGGGCTGCACGACTTCTCGAACCCGACAGACGAGCCGGTTCGGCTGATCGCCATTTCCTCGAAGCGTTTCCCGGATATCGTTGCGTATCCCGAGCGGGGCGTCGCCTGGGTAGCGACGCGCCACCCCGAACGTCCCGTCCCTCCAGGCGGCGACGAGGGAATCATCGCTCGCTTCGATCTTCCGACGAGTCCGTGAGACGAACGCGCGCGTACAGTTGACCCATGGGCTTTCGTGTCGTCCGTCCCGTCGACGCCGAATGGATCACGAGACCTCACGATCCCGGCGAGCCGGCACGACACGTCGCCGAGCTGAGCGAGCCCGCCGGGTTCCGGCACACGCGCGCGAACGTCTGGCGCTACGAGCCGGGCGCCAAAGGAAGGCGCCATCAGCACCGTCGACAAGAAGAGACCTTCGTCGTTCTGGCCGGCACGTTGTCGATGTATCTCGGAGATCCGCCCGTGCGCCACGACGTTGCAGCGGGCGAGCTCGTCCATGTCGACCCCGGCACTCCGCTTCAAGCCGCAAACCACAGCGATGAGGACCTGATCGTCTACGCATACGGCTATCCACCCGAGAACGAGCGCGCGGAAATTCTCGACGCCGCCGTGTAGCTCGGTGGAGCGGAAGGACGTCGTCGCGCACGGTTCATCGGCCGCCGCGATGAAGGAGCTCGAGGAGCGGCGTCTGCGTCTTTGTCGGCTGACGCCCGACAGGGCGCTCGCGTCGGTCGAGGAAGCACACGACTTCCTCCGCCGGCGCGGAATGCTTATACGGACACAGGACTCTGCGCTCCCCAGCTTCTTCGCTGCGTGCCACGAGGAGCCATACGCTCCTGGTGGCCGGGGCTTCGCCGGCTGGCCGAAGACCAAGTACACGTGGTACTTCCAGCTCGCCGAGCTCGAGGACGTGCACGAGCTGAAGGTGCACAACGGCAAGTCGATCCTGTTCACGGACCAGACGCTGGCTCTGGTCGACGCCCTCTGCCGTCGGGAACTAGACCGACGAAAGGACGACCTCCTCCTGACGCACCTGGCAGCGACCGGCCCGTCGACGCTCGGCGACCTGCAGACCGAGCTCGCCCTGAGCGCGAAGGACCTACGTTCCATGCGGGCGCCGCTCGAACGCAGCGGCGCACTCGTCGGTCGCGCACTACGCATCAAGCTGCGCGACGGGGGCCATTCGCACACGAGCGAGCTACTGCGGTACGACCAGGCATACCCAGAGCCGCGGCACGGCGGCGGTCTCGATGAGCTGATCGTCGCGGCAGTGCGTGCAGTCGTCCTCGCGCCGGAGCGCGAGCTGAACCGCTGGTTCCCGTGGCGCGTCGACGCGGAAACCGTCGATCGCCTGGTCGCCGGTGGTCGCCTCGTGCGGCCGGAGCCCGACTGGATCACGGCGTCACCCTTCGCGTAGCACCAACCAAGCTCCCGCATTCGTCGCGCGTCGCCCGAAGCAAGAGCCGCTACCGCAGCGCGGCCCTTGCTCACACCCCCCGTTCTCTTGCTCGCAGCGCTAGCCGCGAGCTCAGGAAGCTGCGTGGTGTCGCGGCAGCCGCGGGGAGATGCGCCACAGCGCGCCGCCTGCCATCAGCAATGCGAAGCCCGCGACGATCAACCAGACGAGATTGACCCCCGTGAACGGAAGCGTCCCTCCGGCAACGCCGGCAACGCCGGCCGCAGTGCCGGCCGTCGCGCTCAACAAACCGTTCGAGTACATGCTCACCACCTCCTTTCGCTTCGAATGACGCTGTCCCAGATCGCACGCGCATGCACCAATTGCAGGAAGACGTCGAACGTCATCTCGACGACCAAGACCGCCGCAAAGAGCATCTGCCAGGCGCCGCGGCTGCGAACCGTGACGACCCGCTCGGCGACGAAGATGCCGGTCACTGCGAGCCAGAGCGGATGGACGTGAACGGCGCCGTCGAGAGCGAGTGACCAGCCGAGCGACCCCAGGTACGCGAGTGTCACGACGATCCCGAGCAGCGTCATGAGCTGACGCAGCCAGTACGTCACGGTCACACGCGTGAGGCCGTAGTCAAAAAGGTTCTCGAGCGCTCCTCGCTTCCAGCGGAGGCGCTGCCGGTAGAGGTCGCCCCACGACTCCATCACCTCCGTTGTCAGCCGACATCCCTCGGGCGAGGTGACCTTGTAGCCGAGGTGGAGCAGGGCGAGCGTGAGCTCGTTGTCCTCCGTCAGGACATTCGTGTCGTAGACCTGGAGGCAACCGCCGGGGAGAAGGCCTTCCGAGCGCGCCCATGCGACATGGCGCAGCGTCCGCGCCGAGAACAGCGTCGCCGTCCCGGTGAGGACGAGCACCTTTCCCCGTTGCCGCGTGACGTCGCGCGCGTACCGCGCGTATTCGTTGCGCTGCAACATCCCGACGAAGCCGCCACCCGGCCTGCCGGTGAAGACGCCGCCGACGCCGCCGACGTCCGAGCGTAGGTGCGCGCGCGCCGTCGAGACAAATGTGCGGGCGAGAACGGAATCCGCGTCCAGTACGAGCACGGCGTCGTTGTCCGCGAGCTCGGGGAGGAGCTCGGCGAGGACCTGGTTGAGAGCACCGGCCTTCCTGTGGACGTTTCCGACCGTCTCGAAGACGTACGCGCCGGCGGCATCGGCTTCCCGGGCCGTTCCGTCGGTGCAATTGTCAGCGCTCACGACGATCATGTCGGGCGGGGTGTCCTGCTCTCGCAGCGAGCGGATTGCCGCGCCGATCTGACCCTCCTCGTTGTGTGCAGGGATGAGCGCGACGACGATCCCGTTCGCCGTCGGAAGCGCCGGCTCGATGAGGGAACCGATG
>JBJMJS010000048.1:0-43467 GCA_045806225.1 Gaiellaceae bacterium | reverse complement strand
TGAACGACACGACCTGGATCATCACCGACAGCGCCTCGATCAGGAAGATCCCGCCGATCAGGAGCAGAAGGGGGATCGTCTTCGTGAAGATCGCGAACGCCGCGAGCGCGCCGCCGATTCCCATCGCGCCCGTGTCGCCCATGATCACCTCGGCCGGAAAGGCGTTGTACCAGAGGAAGCCGATCGTGGCCCCGATCAGAGCCGCGCCGACGATTGCGAGATCGAGCCGCGAATCGAAGCGCCCGCCGGGATTGCCCGAGCGGATGTACGTCACGACCGCAATCGCCGTGAATGTGATCAGCGAGATGATCCCCGTCCCCGCGGCGAGCCCGTCCATGCCGTCGGCGAGGTTGACGCCGTTCGTCGTTCCTGCGATCACCAGGAACAGCAGCACGTACCAGCCGTACGACAGCTGCAGGTTCCAGTGAACGAGCGGGATGAAGACCGTCGTCGGGAGGTGCTGGTGCTGCGCCGCGAACCCGACGCCGACGGTGATCAGCGCGAGCAACGCGAGCTTCCACCGTCCGCGGAGCCCGAGCGACCGCCGGTTCGTCAGCTTGATGAAATCGTCGAGGAAGCCGACAGCGCCGCACCCGAGCGTGACGAACAGCACGGTCAGCGCCGGCACCTTGTACTTCGAGACGCAGAGGAACGCGACCGTCGCGACGACCAGGATCAACAGCCCGCCCATCGTCGGCGTTCCCTGCTTCCCGCCGTGCCGCGTCGAGAGCTCCTCGCGGATGTGGACACCGAACTCGTTCCGCCGGAGGAACGCGATGAACCGCGGCCCGACGATGATCGAGACGACCATTGCGATGACGCCCGCAGCGAGAACGCGGATCATCGGCCGACGCCCGCGCCGCTCACGAAGCGGAGACCTTGCTCGTCAACGCCTCCGCGACGGCTTCGAGCCCGAGCGCGCGCGATGCCTTCACGAGCACGGCGTCACCGGGGCGGACGACGTCGGGCAGGACGCGGAGCGCCTCGTGGATGTTCGGGACGCCGCGGCCCTTCGCACCCGCTTCGAGGTAGCCGCGCGCGAGCTCGCCGACCGCGAGCACCTCGTCGACGTCCAGCTCCACGAGCGCGTCGCCGACTTCGCGGTGGTACGTGGGCGCGGTTCGGCCGAGCTCGGCCATGTCGCCAAGGATCGCGACCGTTCGCCGGCGGTCTGCGCGCGCGACGAGGTATGCGAGCGCGGCGCGCATCGAGACGGGGTTCGCGTTGTACGCGTCGTTGATCAGCAGCCCGCCGCCCTCGAGCTCGCGTTCCTCGCCGCGCCAGCGTGAGAATCCGACGTCGACCGCGTCAGGTCGAGGCAGTCCGAGCGCGTCGAGCGCCGCGAGCGCCGCGGCGGCGTTCTGAGCCTGATGCACGGCGGTGAAGTTGAAGCTGACGCCGCCGACGAGGGTGCGCCCGTCCTCGACGTCGGCGCGAACCGGCGGGATTCGAACGACGTCGACGTCGTCGCGCTCGACCGGAAAGTCGACCGGGACGATCGCCGTCCCGCCCGCGGGAAGCGCATCGACGAGCTCGCCCTTCGCACGCCGCACGCCTTCGAGGGACTCGACGAGCTCGAGATGCACCGGCCCGACGTTCGTGATGATCCCGATCTGGGGGCGCGAGATCTCGCACAGCGCGGCGATCTGCCCGAAGCCGCGCATTGCGAGCTCGAGCACGCACACCTCCGTCTCGGGCTCGAGCCGGCAGAGCGTGAGCGGCACGCCGATCTCGTTGTTGAAGCTTGCCTCCGCGGCGATCGTCCGCGCCGCGGGCGCGCACAGTGCGGCGAGGATGTCCTTGGTCGACGTCTTGCCCATCGAGCCGGTGATCCCGACGACCCGCGCCGAGCTCCGATCGCGGACAGCGCGACCGATGACCCCGAGCGCGGCGAATGCGTCGTGCGGAACGAGTGTCGCGGCGGCGCCGCGTTGCACCGCCTCACCGAGGAACTCCGATCCGCGTCCGACCGCGACGAAGAGGTCGCCGGGCTGCACGCGGCGCGAATCGACATGGACGCCCGTGAACTCCGACGCGCGCAGGTCGGCCTCGCCCAGCTCGGGAAGCAGCGAAGTCGGAAGCCGGATCATGCAGGCGTCTTGAGCTTTCGGAGCGCGGCGCGCGCCACCTCCCGGTCGTCGAACGGGATCGTGCGGTCGGAGAATTCCTGTCCCTGCTCGTGCCCCTTCCCGGCGATCACGACGACGTCGCCTTCGCCGGCCTCCGCGACCGCGCGCTCGATCGCGGCGCGCCGGTCGAGCTCGATCTCGAGCCCCTGGCCGGAGGCGATCTCGGCGGCGATCGCCGCGGGGTCCTCGCTGCGAGGGTTGTCGGACGTGACGACCACGACGTCGGCGAGCCCGGCCGCCACGCGACCCATCAGCGGCCGCTTCTCGCGGTCACGATCGCCGCCGGCGCCGAAGACGCAGAGCACGCGACCGGTCGCGAGCGCGCGCGCCTCACGGAGCACTGTCTCGAGCGCGCCGGGCTTGTGCGCGTAGTCGACCACGACGGTGAACGGCTGGCCCTCGTCCACCGACTCGAAGCGGCCGGGCACACCGTCAACGGCCTCGAGCCCGGCCCGGATCGCGGCGTCGTCCGCGCCGAGGACGCGCGCCGCGTAGGCGGCGCCGACCGCGTTCGCGCGGTTGAAGCGGCCCCGCAGCTTCGGCTCCGCGTCGACGGCGTCGTCCGGCGTGAACGTGACGGCGTTCGGCAGCTCGGCGGCAAGCCGCGCACCGTACGGGTCGGCGACGTTGACGACGGCGTGCTCGGCCTGCGCGAACAATGCGCGCTTCGCGGCGAAGTAGTCCTCCATCGTCCCGTGGAAGTCGAGGTGATCCTGCGACAGGTTGGTGAACAGGAGCACGGCGAAGCGTGTCCCGTCGAGCCGTCCTTTCGACGATGCGATCGACGTCGCCTCCATCACGCAGCAGTCGTTGCCGCGCGTGAGCATCTCGCGGAAGAGACGCTGCAGGTCGATCGCCTCGGGCGTGTTCAGCGCCGGCGGACGGATCTGGTCCCCGATGCGCCGCTCGATGCTGCTCAGCAGCGCGGGTCTCCGGCCGGCGGCATCGAGGATCGCCCGGAGCAGGAACGCGGACGTCGTCTTCCCACTGGTCCCGGTGATCCCGGCGACGTCGAGCGTGCGCGTCGGGTCGTCGTAGAACAGGACGGCCGCGCGAGGCATCGCGGCGCGGACGCTGTCGACGACGAGCTGAGGCACGTCGACGTCGACCGGCCGCTCGACCACGACGGCACCGGCGCCGGCGGCGACCGCTGCGGGCGCGAGATCGTGCCCGTCGACGTGCGCGCCGGGGACGCAGAAGAAGAGCGCCCCGCGGGGCACGTCGCGCGTGTCGAACGCGAGCTCACGAATCTCGACGGGAGCGCGCCGTACGACCTCGGACGGGCCGAGCGCGGCGATGAGCCGCTCCAGTTGCATTCCGCCCGCGGAGTCTAGTCATGGCACCGGCGCCGGCCGGATCCGCGCCGCTCAGCCGGGCGGCGTCGCCGCGATCGTCGGCGCATCCGGCGCAATCTCGAGATACCGGAGGTCGAAGGTCGCGATCTGCTGGAACGCCGGTGCGGCGACGACGCCGCCGAAGATGGCGCCGCGCGGCTCGTCCACTGCAACGAGGACGACGAGGCGCGGATGGGACGCCGGGACGGTGCCGACGAACGACGCGACGTACTCGCCGTTCGCGTAGCCGCCGTGTGCGTCCGGCTTCTGCGCCGTGCCGGTCTTGCCGGCGACCTGGTAGCCGGGAATCGCCGCGTACGTGCCCGTGCCCTCCGCGACGACGTCCTTCAGCATCGTCATCAGCTGCGCCGCGACGCCCGGCGAGATGATCCGGCGTCGGTGGAGCGACGGGCGGCCGCCCCCGTCGACGTGGTCGACGACGTGGGGACGCGACCAGACCCCGCGATTCGCGACCGCTCCATACGCGGCAGCCATCTGCACGGGTGTGACGGCGATCCCCTGGCCAATCGGGACGTTCCCGATCGTGGAGCCGGACCACTTCGCGGCCGGGAGGACGATGCCGGGGCTCTCGCCCGGGAAGTCGATCCCCGTCATCCGGCCGAAGCCGAATCTCGAGATCCACGTCGCGAGGCGGTCGCGGCCCAGGAGCTCCGCCAGCGTGATCGCACCGACGTTCGACGAGTGCGCGAGGATCTGCGCGACGCTGTACCGGATCGTGCCGCGCGGCTCGGCGTCGTGGATGACCCGGTCGGCGACGTGAAGCGAGTACGGGAGTGTGAACTCCGTCGAAGGCGCGACGAGGCGTTCCGACAGGGCTGCCGCGACCGTGACGACTTTGAAGGTCGAGCCGGGCTCGTACGTGTCGGTCACGGCGCGGTTGCGCTGCAGGTCGCGCGGCGCCCACGGGTATCGGTTCGCGTCGTAGCCCGGCTGAACCGCCATCGCGAGGATCGCGCCGGTGCGCGGGTCGAGCACGATCGCGGTCGCGGATTTCGCGTTCCACTTCCGCACCGTCTCGCGCAGCACCTCTTCGGCGTTCGCCTGGATCGTGTGGTCGAGCGTGAGCGTGACATCGCGGCCTTGCCGTTCCGGCCGGTCGTCGAGCACGTCGATGACGTGGCCCGACGGATCCTTCACGAGGGTTTGATGACCGGCCGATCCCGCGAGGTCGTGATCGAGTTGCAGCTCGAGCCCCGCGAGGCCCTTGTCGTCGACGCCGACGTATCCGAGGACCTGCGCACCGACGGTTCCCTGCGGGTACGCGCGCCGTTCCTCCGGGAGAAAGCCGAGCCCGGGGATGTGGCGGCGGGCGAGCACGGCGGCTTGCGCAGCGTCCGCCTGTCGCGCGACGTAGACGAACCCTCGCGTGCGGTCTGCGAGCTTCCGGTAGAGCCGGTCGGGATCGAGACGCAGCGCGCGGCCGGCGGCGACGGCGACACGGCGCGGGTCGCGGATCTGCATCGGGTCCGCGTACACGGTCATCGCCTGCTCACCCAGCGCGAGCCGGACGCCCGTGCTGTCGAAGATCGTCCCCCGCGCGGCAGGCAGGACGACCTGCTCGCGGTGCTGCGTCTGCCCGAGCCGTGACAGCGACTGCGCGCGGACGCCCTGAAGCCACGCAGCGCGCAGGAAAAGCCCTGCGAACGCGAACGTCAGAACCGCGAGCAGGAGCCGAATCCGCCGGTTGACGAGGCGGCTCATGCCCCGAGTTCTACGGCTTGAGGTGGATGTAGTCGGTCTGCTCGGACGTCGCCGGGACATAGCCGAGCCGCTTCATCGCCAGTTGCTGGATCCGGCCCGTCGCGGCCACGCTCGACAGCTGCGAGAAGAGCGCCGCGTTGTCCGCGCGCAGCTGTGCGCGCTCACGCCCGAGGTGGTCGAGCGTCATGTTCAGGCGCAACACCGTCACGTTCATCGCGACGACGCCGGCCAGCAGAATCGCGAGCGCCGCGATCCAGACCACGCCTCCGGTGACGCGGCGCTGCGCAACGGCCGGCCGCTTCGCCGCACGCGGACGCGGACGCGGCGGCGCGGCGCGCTCCGGGCGGGCTGCCGCGGCGGTCCAGGCTGCCATCAGACCTTGACTCCCACGCGCAGGCGCGCGGACGCGCCTCGCGGATTCACGGCGAGCTCGGCCACGCTCGGTCGCACCGGCTTGCGCGAAAGCGCTCGCAGCTCCGGTTGCTTCCCGCAGACGCACACGGGGAAGTCGGGCGGACAGTCGCAGCCGCGCTCGAGGTCGCGCATGAACCGCTTGACGATGCGATCCTCGAGCGAGTGGAAGGAGATCACGCCGAGCCGTCCGTCCGAGCGCAGCATGGAGAAGGCAGCCGGTAGCGCGGCCTCGAGCGATCCGAGCTCGTCGTTCACCGCAATGCGAAGCGCCTGGAACACGCGCTTCGCGGGATGACCGTCGCCGAACCGTGCGGGCGCGGGAATCGCTGCGCGGATCGTCTCGACGAGATCGCCCGTGCGCTCGAACGGCTGCTCCTTGCGGCGGCGCGTGATCGCGCGAGCGATCTGCCTCGCGTACCGCTCCTCGCCGTAGCGCCGGAAGATCGTCGCGAGGTCGCGCTCGTCCGCCTCGTTCACGATTCCGGCGGCGGTCACGTCGGCCGACGTGTCCATGCGCATGTCGAGTGGCGCGTCGACGGCATACGAGAACCCGCGCTCGGGGCGGTCGATCTGCATCGACGAGACGCCGAGGTCGAGCAGGATCGCGTGGGCCTCCACGCCGTTGTCTGCGAGCTGCCCGAGGATCACGTCCGCGGTGCCACGCAGGAAGCGCGTCTGCACAGGCGTGCGCTTGGCGAATCGATCGAAGTACTCGCGCGCGCCAGGGTCGCGGTCGATCGCGATGAGCTTGCCACGGCCCCGAAGGTCGGCCGCGAGCAGCGCAGCATGGCCGCCGGCGCCGAACGTCGCGTCGACGACGGTCTCCCCCGGTTGCACGGCGAGGAGCTCGCGCACCTCGTCGGCGAGAACCGGGACGTGATCAGTCGCGTTTGTCTGCAAGGCGTTCCGCAGCATCCTCAGCACTCCCTTCGACCTGCGCCAGTTCCTTTCGCCACGCCTCCCGGTCCCAGATCTCCAGGCGGTCGTGCACGCCCGCAACCACGACGTCACGGCCCAGCTTCGCGTGCTGCATCAATTCGCGCGGGACGATCACGCGGCCCTGTCGGTCGAGCTCGGCCTCGGCCGCCCCGGAGAAGAAGTGTCGCTGGACACGGCGCCCTTCCGGGCTGAACGGATCCAGCGCGGACAGTCGCGACTCGACGAGTCGATCCCAATCCGGACGACGGAAGGCGTAGAGGCACCCGTCGAAGCCACGCGTGACGACGACACCGTCCGCAAATACCTGCCGGAACTTGGCCGGAAGAGTGAGACGGTTCTTGTCATCGATCGTGTGCTCGTAAGCGCCTAGAAGCATCCTGGGGGCGGGCTAGACATTACCACTTCGCCCCACTTTAAACCACGGTTCCCCACCTGTCCACTCCCGCCTCCCCCTTTCGGGGCGATTCCGTCAGGCGGACAGCTGCGTCGCGTACGGGCCACGGCCGGTCAGGACGGCGGCGCCGCACCGGGCGGCGAACGCGAGCGCGTCGTCCCGCTCGTCGCCGCGCGCGAGCGCGAAGGTCAGACCGGCCGCGAAGGCATCGCCGCAGCCGTAGGCGTCGCCGACCGGCCCCGGCAGGGCAGCCGCGCGGAACGGGCCACCCGGCTGCGACCATCCGCCGAGCTTTCCGGCCGTCGTGACGACGAGGCCGGGCGCCGGCTCGATGTCGCCGGAGCGGTACAGCTCACCCTCGTCCTCCCCGCTCCCGACCAGGACGTCGAGGCGCACGCCCGCAGCGCGAAGCGTCGGGAGCTCCCGCGACGTGGCGACGAGGATCCGCGCCGCACGAGCGGCCCGCAGCGCCTCGGCATCGCCGCTCACGAAGTAGACCGCGTCTGCGCCCGCGAGCTCGTGCCACGGCAGCCGCGCGTCTCGGCCGCTCGGGCGGAGCTTCTCGCCGAGCACCGTGATCGTCCGCTCACCGTCCTCGTCGACCTGGCAGAAAGCTCGCCGCTGCGGCGACGGGTCGACCATCGCGCGAACCGTCACGCCCTGCTCGGTGAGCTGGGCCCGCGAGCGCCGGCCGAGGTCGTCGTCGCCGAGTAGCGTGAAGAAGCTCGCCGCGCCCGCGAGGCGCGCGAGCTGGACGGCCGCGACCGCGCCGCCGCCCGCTGCTTCGTCCCACGTCTCGAGCGCGTGCACGATCTCGCCGGGACCCGGAACGCTCTCGACCCGCGCGAACTCCACCCATTCGACATGACCGACGACGGCGAGTCGCATCGCGGCATCCTCACACCTGAGCGCCGCCCGGCGTTACAAGATGGCGTGGTGACGCTTCCGCCCTTCGAGCGGTTCTACGAGGAGCACCGGGACGAGGTGTACGCGTTCCTCGTCAGGCGGCTCGGCCGCGACCGCGCCGACGACGCGTTCCAGGAGACGTTCCTACGCGCGCTGCGCGCATATCCCAAGCTGCGGCACACGGACCACCTCCGGGCATGGGCGTTCACGATCGCCGGGCGGATCGTCGTCGACGAATATCGCCGCACACGGCCGACCGTCGAGCTGCCGGAGCTCGCCGGTGAGGACGGCCGGCCGGCGTTCGCCGAGCTCGAGCATCTCGCCGAGGACCTTCCGCCAACCGAGCGCGCCGCCGTGATCCTCCGCTACGGCTACGACCTCGACTACGCCGACATCGGCGCAGCCCTCGGCTCGAACGCATCCGCAGCGCGCCAGGCAGCCTCGTCCGGCGTCCGCAGACTTCGCAGACAGGAGATGTCATGACGACCGTCACGCCCGAGCTCGACCGCCTCTTCCGCGATGCTGCCGCACGCGAGCAACTGCTCGACGTCGCTTACGACTTCGTCGACTCGCCGATCGGCACGCTGCTCGTAGCGGGCACCGAGCGCGGCCTCTGTCGGATCTCGTACGACGCCGACCCTGAGCGCGAGCTCGAGCAGCTGGCGCGCTCGTTCGGCGTGCGCGTCCTACGCTCGCCGATGCCGCTCGACCCGGCGCGGCGCGAGCTCGACGAGTACTTCCACGGCCGGCGGCGCGCGTTCGACGTCGACGTCGACGTCGCGTTGCTCGCGGACTTCAACCGTCGCGTCCTGGGCGAGCTCGCGCGCGTTCCCTACGGCGAGGTGGTGACATACGGCGAGCTCGCTGCACGGGCCGCTCGACCGCGTGCCGCGCGCGCCGTCGGGATGGTGATGAACCGCAACCCGCTGCCGATCGTCCTCCCCTGCCATCGCGTCGTCGGCGCGAACGGCAAGCTCGTCGGCTACGCGGGCGGGCTCGAGCGCAAGGAAGCGCTCCTCCGGCTAGAAGGCGCGATCCTCTAGCAACCTGGCATCCCTCGAGTGAGGGCTGCGGGCGCCGCTGCGCCCCGACGATGCCTCGACCAAATGTGGGACGTCGAGCCGAAGCGCATCGCTGCCGCGTTCGCCGCGACTGCGGCGGCACTGGTCACGATGGTTGCGCGGGCCGACGACCTGCCGGGAGCCTACGGAGGTCACGGCGTCTCCTTCGCCTACCCCACGACCTGGCTGCACGCGCCCGGACAGTTCGAGGTGACGGCCGGCACGCCGTTGTGGCAGGAGTTCTTCGCGCCGCAGCTGCCGCCCCCGCCGCCTCCGGATCCGGCCCAGCCCCAGCCCCAACCCCAGCCCCAGCAACCGCCGGTCCAGCGTGACCTCGTCGCCCTGGCGGCGTTCCACACGAACGTGGCGATCACCAAGAAGCTGTTGCCGCGGCTGAAGCCGATGCTCTCGCTGATGGTGGCGCGGCTCGCGGCGCAGACGGGCGGCGCGCTCCTTGCCGGCCCTCAGCGCGTGACGATGGGCGGCTTGCCCGGCTACCGGTTCCAGACGACGGCGAACCTCGATCCGGGGTCCACGACCGAGAGCCGGCTGGTGTTCGTCTTCAAGGGCAAGACCGAGTACTTCCTCAACTGCCAGCACACGCAGAACGGCACCTTCGCGGCCGAGATCGAGAGCGGCTGCGATCAGGTGATGAAGTCGTTCAGGCTCCTGAAGAAGTGACGTCCGGCAGCAGCCGGTAGCCGACGCCCCACACGTTCAGGACGAACGGCCCGGCGCCGTGTGACTGCAGCTTCCGCCGCAGCCGCGATGCGTGCGAGTCGAGCGTGCGCGTCCGTCCGAGGGATCGGAAACCCCACACGTCGCGAAGCAGCTGGTCCTTCGTGAACACGCGCCGCTCGTCCGACATCAACTTCAGCAGCAGCTCGTACTCCTTGCCCGCGAGCTGCACGATCTCGGCCTCGACCGTGACGGTCCGCGTCGCAGCATCGACGCGGATCGGCCCCGCCACGAGTACGTCGTGCTCGACCGCCGCCGTGCGGCGAAGGATTGCGCGAATCCGTGCCACGAGCTCCTGGTACTCGAACGGCCGCGCGAGGAAGTCGTCGCACCCGCGCTCGAAGGCACGCACGCGGTCGACGGTGTCCGACTCGGGGCCGCCGAGGACGATGACCGGCACGTTGCCGAACCGCGACCGGAAGTCCGCCACGGCCGTCGCGTCGCGGAGCAGCGCAAGATCGGGCGATTCGTCGTCGACGACGCGGAACCCGTCGCTGGTCAGGTGTCGCGTCAGAAACGCATCCGGCTCGTCGATGTGCAGCGCGTTGGACATCGCAACGACGCTAGCGCGGTGAGGGCGGCACGGACAGATGTCCATTCGCGCGAAAGCGTGTCGAACGATCTACAGTCGACCGGAACGAACGACGCCCGAAGGGTGAGCGTGTCGGCGGCGCGGCGGGCGCGATGTGCTCGGCGATCCGCATGTGACAGCGCGACGAGCGCAAGCCAGCCGGTGGTCGAGCGTCTGCCTACAGCCGACCGGAGCGCACGACGCCCCAGAGCAGCCACATCGCGAGCACGCCCGAAAGGGCGAAGCCGATCACCGAGATGATGTTGATCCCGAGCAGGTGCGGTCCGCCCTTGGCGAAGATCCCGATCAGGCTCGAGCCGATCAGGCCCCCCACGACGATCATCCCGACCACGAGGCGGTTGAAGACGACGTCCATGCGGTTCAGGAGGTCGTCGAGGCCCTTGTGCACGAAGCCGACCTCGATCTGGCCGTCGCGGATCTCTTCGAGGAAGTCGTGCACCTGGTACGGCATCTCCGTGACGACCTGCGCAAGGCGAAGGGATTCCTTGCGCGCGCGTGTCGCGAGCTTCCGCGGGCCGAAGCGCTCGAGCACGAGGCTGCGCGCATACGGACGCGCGACCTCGAAGACGTTGAACTCCGGGTACAGGTCGACGCCGACGGAGCCGAGGGTCGCGATCGCCTTGTCGAGCAGGAGGAAGCGCGTCGGCAGTTGCAGATTCATCGAATAGATGAGGGTGAACGCCTCGCGGATCACCTGGAGCGGGTCGATCTCCGCCAGGCTTGCGCCGTAGTAGCGGTAGTACAGCTCGCGCAGCTCCGCGAGGAACTCCTCCTCGCGCTCCTTCGGGTAGCGCACGCCGAGCTCGGATAGGCGCCGCGGCAGCGCGTCGACGTTCTCGGACGCGGCATCGATGAACAGGCGCGTCAGCCTCGACATGTCGTCGTCGGTGAGCTTTCCGGTCGCGCCGAAATCGACGAGGCCGATCTGATCGGCACGCCCGAGCACGAGGATGTTCGCCGGATGCGGGTCGCCGTGGAAGAACCCGTGCCGGAAGATCATCGTCATCCACGTCTCCGTCATCACGTACGCGAGCTCGCGCCGCTCCTCGAGCGACCATTCCGCGGGATCCACGTCCCCGACCTGGATCCCGTCCAGCCACTCGAGCGTGAGCACACGGCTGCGCGTATAGGTCCAGTAGACGCGCGGCACACGCACATGCGGATATCCGGCGAAGTTGCGGTGGAACGTGTCGGCGTTTCGCGCTTCGGCGCGATAGTCGAGCTCCTGCCGAATCGAGCGAGCGAATTCGTCGACGACCTGCCGCGCGTCGATGAAGTCGAGCGCGCGCACGCGTTCCTTCGCAATGCGTGCCGCCTGGTACAGGAGGGCGAGGTCTGCCTCGATCTGCCGAGGCGCTCCCGGACGCTGCACCTTGACCGCGACCGGCCGGCCGTTCGGGAGGGTTGCGCGATGCACCTGGCCGATGGACGCCGCCGCGATCGGCCGCTCGTCGAACTCCAGGAACAGGCGCTCGAGCGTGAGGCCGAGCTCTTCCTCGATCACCTGCTCGACGTCGGCGAACGGGAAGGGGCGGACGTCGTCCTGCAGGCCGCGGAGCTCGGAGATGATGTCCGGCGGCAGGATGTCCGGCCGCGTCGACAGGAGCTGGCCGAACTTCACGAACGTCGGGCCGAGCTCGTCGAGCATCTCCCGCAGGTGCTGTCCGCGCTGCGACGGCTGCCCGTCGACGACGTCGACGCGCGGGCCGCGCCGCGGGAAGAGGTCGGTCAGCCGATGCGTGTCGAACCAGTAGCCGAAGCCGTGCCGGACGGCGACCTGCGCGATCTCCGACAGCCGTCCGAGATTCTTGGTCGCGGGCTGGGCCATCGCCTCAGTGTGACATCCCGCGAACGCGGAGCCGCGGCCGCGTCAGGGCCGCCCGCTGCCTAGCGGTCGCGCTCGACGAGGCCGAGCCGGTGCTCGAGCTGCGCGACGCGAAGCTCGAGCTCGTCCCACTCGCCACGCGTCACGAGACCGAGCTCGCGCAGCGTCCCGTGCAACGTCGCGCCCGCACGTTCGGTCAGGCGCGTCGCGTCACCGCGCCAGCGCGTCGTTACCTCGTCGATCCACGTACGCACGTCCTCCTTGCGCATCCCGCCGTGTGTCGCGAGGGCCTCTGCGAGCTCATCGGCGCGCTCCGCCGTGAGCGACACCGCGCCGACGGCCGCGAGTGCGAGGTGCTTCAAGGCACCGCTCGTCGAGCCACCGGGACCCGCCGGGTCCGTGACATCCGTCTCGATCGACCGGTCGACGCGTTCGCCGTCCACGAAAACCCGCCTACCGCGCTCGTCCATGCGGACGTGCGCGCCGTCGTTGCCGCCGTTGCTCGCGCTTGTCCTTCGCGGACGATCCTGCGGCGCCGTCGCCGTCCCCGTCGCCACCGCCGTCGATGCCGACAGCCGCATACGCAGGGGCGGGCTCGGCTGCCGCAGCTTCCTCCGCCTCCTCGAGCACTTCCTCCATCCCGCGCTTGCCGATGATCGTCTCGCCCTTTCGCCTGGCGTACTCCGGCTCGCGTTCCTTCCACATCGTCAGGAGCGGCGCAGCGATGAAGATCGAGGAGTAGGCGCCGGCGGCAATGCCGACCAGGAGCGCGAACGCGAAGTCCTTCAGCGTCGCGCCGCCGAAGATGAACAGCGCGGCGACGGGAAGCAGCGTGATGAACGACGTCGCCAGGGAGCGGCGGATCGTCTCCCACAACGAGACATTCGCGATCGTCGCGAACGACGAGCGGCGCATGATCGGGATGTTCTCGCGGATGCGGTCGAAGATGATGATCGTGTCGTAGATCGAGTAGCCGAGCACGGTCAGGATCGCCGCGACCGTCGAGCTCGTCACCTCGCGGTGCGAGAGCGCATAGATGCCGACGCAGATCAGGACGTCGTGCAGCATCGCGAGGATCACCGGCACGGCGAACTTCACGTCGAACCGGATCGCGATGTAGATGACGACGAGGATGAGCGAGACGATGATCGCGAGGATCGCCGCGCGCGCGATCTGACTCCCGAAGCTCGACGACACCGTCGTCGACCCTGCATGTGTCGCACCGAGGGAATCCTTGAGCTGCGTCGTGATGCGGTCCTTCGTCTGGTCCGGCAGGACCTTCGTCCGCACCTGGAAGCTCTTGTACGCGCCGCCGGTCGTCGGGCCGCGACCCTGGACGACCGCGTCGGCGTGCCCGCTTTGCGCAAACACGCTGCGGACATCGCCGGTCGTCTTCGGCGACTGCGTCTGGAACGCGAGCTGCGTGCCGCCCTTGAAGTCGATGCCGAGGTTCAGGCCGCGCACGGCGAGTGCGCCGATCCCGAGGAGGACGATCGCGCCGGAGATCGCGAACCAGACATACCGCCGCCGCATGAAGTCGATCTGGAGCCACTTGCCGTGCTGCTGGCCCGCCGCGCCCATGAACCGCGCGTTGCTGAACCAGCGAAAGCCGGCAAGGAGGCCGAGCATCGCGCGCGTCGCCGCCACGGCCGTGACCAGCGAGATCACCGTTCCGATCAGCAGCATCAGCGCGAATCCCTTGACCTGGGCCGTCGCGACCGCGAACAGGACGAGCGCGGTGATCGCGGTGACGACGTTCGCGTCGAGAATCGTGTGGAACCCCTTCGCGTATCCGGCCGCGATCGCCGCGCGCACGGATTTCCCGGCACGCACTTCTTCCTTGATGCGTTCGAACACGACGACGTTCGCGTCGGCGGCGACGCCGATCGTCAGGATCAGGCCTGCGAATCCCGGCAGCGTGAGCGTCACGTTGAAGAGCAGGAGTGCGGCGTAGAGGAACGCGGCGTAGATCCCGAGCCCGATCACCGCAACGAGCCCGAGGAAGCGGTACAGCACGAGCAGGAAAATCGCGACGAGGAGGAGGCCGACGAGCGCGGCGCGCTTCGCCTGGTTCAGCGAGTCCTTCCCGAGTGTCGCGGAGACGTCGGTGCGCTCGGCGGTCGCGAACCGTACCGGCAGCGCACCCGTCTGCAGGACGAGCGCAAGCCGCTTCGCCTCGCCGATCGAGCCACTCGAGCCGAGCTCGATCTCCGCACCGTTGTCGCCGGGAATGCCGTCCGGGTTCTTGCAGTAGTCGATGTAGGGCGCCGACTCGATCTGGCGGTCGAGCACGATCGCAAAGTGCTGGGAGTTCGCCAGGACCTGCTGTTGGTCACAGCCGCCCTGGCCCTGCAGCGAGCCGCGCTGCGCCTCCGCGCGCGTGATGTCGTGGAAGACCTTCTTGCCCTTGCCGGTGAACTGCATCGTCACGATCGGCTGGTTGTCCGTGCTGAAGTCGGCGCGCGTGCCCGAGAGCTTCAGCTCGCGCCCCGTCATCTCCGGGATCGGCTTGTTCGCGTTGTCGTTGTGCTTGAGGAGGTAGAAGACGGTCTTCGCGGTCGTGCCCTGCGGGACGCCGAGGCAGTTGCCTTTGGTGACCTCGCAGCTGGTGACGACCGTGTTCTTCGGCACCGGGACGACATGCCAGTCCTTCGGCACCTTCCCGCCGAGCGTCTTCTTGACGACGTCCGTCGCGAGCAACTGGCTCTTGGTCGGCTTCGGTCCCGCCTTGACGGCCTTCTTCGGGTCGAACAGGTACCACTGCGACGGCTCGCCCTTCGCAGCGAGCGCCGTCGTCGCCGGGTCGGTGAGGAGCCCGTAGAGGCTTCCGTTCGCGACCGGCTGGTTCTGGAGGGTGTTGATCGACGGCCCGGTGAGGTCGGCCTCGAAGTCGTAGAACTCGAGCACGGCGGTCTTGCCGATCAGCTTCGCCGCGACCGCCGGATCCTTGACGCCGGCGAGTTGGATCACGATCTGGTCCGACCCCTGCTTGCGGATCTCGGGCTCGGACACGCCGAGCTTGTCGATCCGGTTCCGCATGATCGTGATCGAGCGGTCGATGTCCTCGGACGTGAGCTTGTGCCCCTTCGGAGGCACCGCTTTGAGGACGACCTCGAGGCCGCCCTGGAGGTCGAGGCCGAGTGTCGTCTTCTTGTGCGCCGGCGAGCCCGGAATCGCGAGGAGCGCGACGCCGCCGAGGGCGGCGAGAATCAGCGCGAGCAGGATCAGATGGCTGCGACGATCTTTCACGGCTCGGGAAGGTTAGCTCCCGTTTCTTCCTGCAGTTGTTCGGGTTCCTCGACGTCCGTCTCGGCGGCGTCCGTCTCGGTGTCGGCCCGCTCCGTCAGGACACCGGCGACGGCGCGCCGCGCCATCCGGACGACGACCTGAGGGGCGATCTCGACGTGCAACTCGTCGTCCTCGATCGTCTGGACGGTCCCGTAGAGCCCGCCTGCGGTCACGATCTCGTCGCCGACCTCGATCTGCGACAGCTGCCGCCGCTGGTCGCGAAGCTGGCGCTGCCGTGGGCGGACGAGGAACAGCCAGAGGACGGCGAGCAGGACGAGGATGAACAGATATCCGGGCATTTCACTCCTGGGCGGCGGCTGCGAGGCGGCCGAGCACGTCCGCCCGGAAGGCGTCGAACCCGTTCGTCTCGATCGCCGCGCGCGCGTCGGTGGTCAGCTGCAAGACGAATCGTAGATTGTGCAGGCTGAGGAGCCGTAGCCCAAACAGCTCATTCTGGTTGACGAGGTGGCGGAGGTACGCCCGGCTGAACCGCGTGCAGGCCGGACATGGGCACCCTTCGTCGAGCGGCCGCGGGTCGCGCGCATACCGGGCGTTGCGAAGGTTGAGCCGGCCGTCCCACGTCAGCGCGCTGCCGGTCCGCGCGGTCCGCGTCGGGAGCACGCAGTCGAACATGTCGATCCCGCGCGCGATCACCTCCAGCACGCCCTCGGGGTCGCCGATCCCCATGAAGTAGCGCGGCTTGTCGCTCGGGAGCAGCTCGGCCGCCCAGGCCGTCGTCTCGAACATGACGTTGCGGTCCTCCCCGATCGCGAGCCCCCCGAGCGCGTGGCCGTCGAAGCCGATCTCGACGATCTCGGCGATCGAGCGGCGGCGAAGCTCCGGGTCCGACCCGCCCTGGGCGATCCCGAAGAGGAGCTGGCGGTCACCACGCGATGCCGCCCGCTGCCGTGCCGCCCAGAGCGTCGTCCGGCGCACGGCCTGTTCCAGCGTCGCGCGCGGCACGTCGACCGGCGGGCAGATGTCGAGACACATCGCGATGTCCGACCCGAGATTCCGCTGGATCTCGGCTACGAGCTCGGGCGTGAAGCGCGCGGCGGCGCCGTCGTACACCGAGCGAAACGTCACGCCGTCGTCATCCGTCGCGGCGATCGTGTCGCGGAGCGAGAAAACCTGAAAGCCGCCGGAGTCCGTGAGGATCGGCCCGTCCCACCCCATGAAGCGGTGCAGGCCGCCGAGCTCGGCGATCAGCTCGTCACCCGGCCGGAAGTGGAGGTGATACGTGTTGCCGAGCAGGATCGTCGTGCCGAGCGCGCGCAGCTCTTCCGGGTCGACGGTCTTGACCGTCGCCTTCGTCCCGACCGGCATGAACGCGGGAGTCGCAACGTCGCCATGCGCAGTCCGGATGACGCCGGCGCGCGCGGCACCGTCGGTCGCGGTCATGGTGAATGCGCTCATCGTCCGGCGCGCCGTTGGTAGAGCGCCCACGCGAACCGGCCCTCTTCCTTCTCGCCGACGAGCTCGAACCCGAGCCGCTCGTAGTAATCGCGTATCCCGGGAAGATCGCGCTGGCAGTCGAGGCGCACGAACTCGCGCCCGCGTCCTGCCGCCTCGTGGAGGATCCAGTCGACGATCCGCTCGCCGAGCCGCTGGCCCGCAAAGGCCCGCCGGACCGCGAGCTTGTGCAGGTACACGGCGTCCGCTGGGCGCGCGCCCCAGAAGAACGGGTCGTCGAGGAGCAACGTGAACGTCGCCGCAGTTTCGTCGCCGACGTCGACGACGTACAGCTCACCCCGGCCGACGCGATCGTGCAGCTCGTCCCGCGGAAACGGGACGCGCCACTGGTCGCTCCCCTTCGTCTGTACGTATGCGGTCGCCTCGTCGAGGATCGACGCGACCGCCGGGACGTCGGCGGCAGTTGCAGTCCTGACGTTCACGCGGTCACAGGACGAGCATCGCGTCCCCGAACGAATAGAACCGGTATCCCCGCGCGATCGCCTCGCGGTAGAGCCGCCTGGTCTCCTCGACCCCGGCGAATGCCATCACGAGCGCGAGCAGCGTCGAGCGCGGCAGGTGGAAGTTCGTGAGCAGCGCGTCGACGCGGCGGAACTCGAAGCCGGGGGTCACGAACAGCCCCGTTCGACCCGCGAGCGGCGCGCCGCGTGCGAGCGTCTCGAGCACGCGCACGGTCGTCGTGCCGACGGCGAGCACCCGCGACGCCGCGCGGATTCGCCCCCACTCCGCGGCTTCGACCTCGTACCGCTCCCCGTGCAGCGGGTGGTCGGCGAGCTCGTCGACGGCGACCGGACGAAACGTGTCGAGGCCGACGTGCAACGTCACGCGCGCGACGTCGAGCCGCCGCAACACTGCGGGCGTGAAGTGCAGGCCTGCAGTCGGCGCCGCCGCCGACCCCGCCTCACGCGCATACACGGTCTGGTAGCGCTCCGGATCGCCGAGCGGCTCGGTGATGTACGGCGGAAGCGGCGTCTCGCCGTGCGGCTCGCCGTGCAACCGCAGGCGCCAGCGCCCTTCCCCGAGATGCTCCAGCAGCTCGATGTCGCCGTAGCGCGTGCCCGCGCGAAGCCTGCGTGTCGGCCGCGCGAGGCCTTCCCAGAGGCCGTCGCCGTCGAGACGCTCGAGCAGGAGGACCTCCCCGCGGGGCCGGTCGATCGGGATCCGTGCCGGCACGACACGGGTGTCGTTGACGACCGCGAGCGCGTCGCCGATGACGTCCGGCAGCTCTGCGAACGTCCGGTGATCGACGCTCCCGGACACGCGTTCGTAGACCAGCAGACGCGACTCGTCGCGGCGCGGCTGTGGCCGTTGCGCAATCAGCGCCGGCGGAAGGTCGTACTCGAGCTCGTCGACCCGCATCCGGCGGCCACGTTACCGTCGCCACGCATGGACGAGAGCGCAGTCGAGCGCGCGAAGGAGCGCGTCGAGCAGCGCGCCGACGCAGCGGCCGTCGACGGCGTCCTCGAGCGCACTCGCGCGCAGCTCGAGGCGCTGGCAGCCGCCGCCGAGACCGCCGCCGCATCGCTTCCCGAGCGCGTCGAGACTGCCGTCCAGGACGGGCTGCGCGAGCAGGTGCGGCCGGTCGGCCGCAACCTCGCGGAGATCCGCGGGCTCATGAACGGGGTGATCCGACGGCTCGAGACGCTCGAGGGCGACGCGCTCGCCGAGCGCCACGCGCGCGTCGACGACCTTGCGCTCCTCGTCGACCTGATCTCCTCCGGCTGGACGAGCGTCGACGCGCGACTCGCAAGGCTCGAGTCGGTGGTGACGCGACTCGAACAGGGTCTCCAGGACCGGGGCGGCGCGATGGTCTATCGCATCGAGGATCGCCGGCCCGACGCGGCCGGCGGCGCCTGATCAGGTAACGAGCAGCAGCACGCCGGCGCAGACGGCCCACGCAGCGAGGCAAAGCAGGATCGGCAGATCGCGCAGGAGGACCTCTTCGGGCTCTTCGCCGAGGTTCTGGCGATGGATCAGCAGCAGGTAGCGGAAGACGCCGAAGACGACGAACGGGATCGTCACCATCAACGCCTTCGAGTCGCGCGCGGTGAACGTGTAGAGCGAGTACGCGATCACCGTCGACGCCGCCACGACGCTGACGAGCTGGTCGACGAGCGCGAGCGAGTAGCCCTCGAGGACCGGCCGCCCCGGCGTCGCCTCGGCGCCGACGAGCACGAGCTCACCGCGCCGTTTCGCGAATGCGAGGAAGAGCGCGAGCAGCGCCGTGCACAACAAGAGCCACGGAGAGATGCGGACGTGCACGGCGGCGGCACCGGCGGCTGCGCGGATGACGAAAAGGCCGCCGATCGTCATCACGTCGATGAGGACGACGTGCTTCAGGCGTAGCGTGTACGCCGCCTGCAGAAGGAGGAATCCGCCGAGGAACGCGAGCGACGCGTAGCCGAGGGGCGCAACGAGCGCAAACGCGAGCACGAGCAGGACAACAGCCAGGACGTACGCCGCCCGCGGCTGCAGCTCGCCGCGCGCAATCGGGCGCGCGCGCTTGACCGGATGCGCGCGATCGTGCGGTGCGTCGCGGATGTCGTTGACGAGATAGGCCGCGCTCGATGCGGCGCAGTACGCGCCGAACGCGGCGACCGCATCGAGCCACCGCCATGCGTCACCGACCTTCGCGGCGAAGACGATGCCCGCGAACAGCAAGAGATTCTTCGTCCACTGCCGCGGCCGGAGCGCGACGAATGCAGCTGCCGCGACGCTCCGCCGCTCAGGCAGCGCGACGACCGCTGCGCGCTCGGGCATCGACATGCGTCGATCGTAGATCGCTACGGCGCCGTTCGCGCCGGCAGCACGAGCTCGAAGCGGCTTCCCGCGCCCGGGCTCGAGTCGAGCTCGATGCGCCCGCCGAGCGCGACCGCGAGCTCGCGCGCGATCGCGAGGCCGAGACCGGTGCCGGAGTCGTCGCGCGACCAGAACGGCCGGAAGATCCGCTCCCGCTCCTGGGGCGAGATTCCCGGTCCGGTGTCGTCGATCGCGACGGACACCGTGCCGTTCTCCGCCGCGAGCTCCAGGTCGACGCGTCCGCCGTCGGGCGTCCAGCGGAACGCGTTCGTCAGCAGGTTCGAGATGATCTGGAGAACGCGATCGCCGTCCGAGACGATCGTCGGCGCCGCCTCGAAGCTCCGCCGGTACTCGATGCCGCGCCGCCGAGCCTCTTCGCCGAACGTCGTGTACGCGAGGTCGCAGAGACGTTCCATGTCGACCTCCTCGTGCAGCACCGTGAACCGGTGCGCCTCGAGCTTCGCGAGGTCGAGCACGTCGCCGACGAGCCGTTCGAGCCGCGCGCCCTCGCTCGCGATCACGTCGAGCGACGCCTCGCGCAGCGACGGATCGTCGGCGAGCCCTTCGCGCAGCGCGTCGACGTGTCCACGGATCGCCGTCAGCGGCGTCTTCAGTTCGTGCGACACGGTCATGAGGAAGTTGCGCTCCTGCTGCTCCGCCACCGACAACCGTTCGGCCATGTCGCGGAAGCGGTCGGCGAGGTGCCCGATCTCGTCGCCCGATCGCACCGGCGGCAGCTCGACGTCGTAGCGTCCGCGCGCGATTTCGTCGGCCGCTTTCGACAGTGCGAGCACCGGCCGCGTGATCCGCCGCGAGAGGTACCAACCGAGCAGGCCGGCGATCGCGATCCCACCGAGGAACGCGATCCCGAGCCGGTCGAGCAGCGTGATCAGCGTCTCGTTCAGCTCCGTCTTCGGCTTCGCGACGACGATGTCGCCGAACTGCACGTGCTTGCGTCCGCCGCTCAGGCGCAACGGGTTCGCCACGGCGACGAACGTGCGGTCGGTGCTGGGCGGCGTGAACTCGAACGTGACCTGGCGGTCGGACTGCCAGTCCGGCAGGTACGAGATCGGCAGCGGCCGCAGCCCGCACGTCTGTTTCGAGTCCGGGCACGTCGACAGGCCGACGTAGTAGAGCCGCGCGCCGGTCGCCTTCTCGAGCCGCGGCGCGGCGAACCTCGGCGGCGCGCCGTTCTGGTTGTCCGCCTGTGCCTGGTACAGCTCGGTCAGACCGACAGCGTCGCGGCGGAGCTCGGAGACGAGCCGGTGCTGCGTGTAGTTCTGGAAGAGACGGAGCGCGATGACCGCCGTGATCAGGCCGCTCAGGACGATCCCGGCGAGGAAGAGCGCCGGAAGTCTGAAGCGCAGCGATCGCAGCATCGCGTTGGCCTCGTGCTTAGGCGTTCACCGCGTCACGCGCAGGACTGACCTTGTATCCGACGCCCCACACGGTCACGATCGGCGACGCGTCGCCGAGCTTGCGCCGCAGCTGTCGCACGTGGACGTCGACGGTGCGCGTGTCACCGGCGAACGTGTAGCCCCAGACGCGCTCGAGCAGCTGGTCGCGCGTCAAGACGAGGCCGCGGTGGTCGAGCAGCTCCCAGAGGAGGTCGAACTCCTTCGGCGCGAGCTGCACCTCGCGATCGCCGACCTTGACCTCCCGCCTGCCCGCGTCGACGTGGAGGTCGCCGTGCTGGATCGTCTCCGTCTCGCGCGCCTTACGGGCGGGCGTGGAACGGCGCAGGATCGACTTGACGCGCGCGACGAGCTCGCGCGGGTTGAACGGCTTCGTCATGTAGTCGTCCGCGCCGACCTCGAGCCCGATGATCTTGTCGACGTCCTCGTCGCGCGCCGTCAGCATCAGGATCGGCAGATCCGACTTCTGCCTGAGCCGCCGGCAGATCTCGATCCCGTCGATGTCGGGCAGCATCAGGTCGAGGACGACGAGCGACGGCTCGTCGCTCTCGACCGACGAGAGCGCGTCGCGCCCGTTCGCGACCGTCCGAACGTCGTAGCCGGCGTTCTTCAGGTAGAGCGAGACGAACGAGGCGATCGACGCCTCGTCTTCGACCACCAGCACGGATTGCGAAGTCTCAGCCATGGCATGAAGGTTACGGGCTCGTCGACGACAGCAGGAACTGCCAGATGTCGGGGACGGGGATCGGCGACTCGCCGTTCACCGAATACGTTCCGTCGTCGCCGGTTCCTTTGCCGTTGAGGGTGATCTGTCCCTTCCCGACAAGCGAGAGGTTCACTCCGGTGCCCTGGACCTTGATCCTGAAGCGGCCGCCGATCAGCCGGAAGCGGACTCGCGTGCCGCCGTAGACGGTCGTCGTCTCGTTGCGGTAGACGGGCGGCCAGTCGTCGCCCGAGACGATCGGGCCGGTGCCGTCGTCGGCGACGGGGTCGGTGATCACGACGCTGCCGCGGGCGAAGGTGCCGATGATGCCGCCGCGCGCGGCGATCGTGAACGAGCCGCGGCCGTCCTTGATCGACAGCGTGCCGTCGCCGATATCGGTCGCTGTGGCAGCGGCGCCGGCGGGCAGTCCGAGTGCGAGGACAGCAAGAAACACGAGTGCGCGACTCATGTGTCGCAGTATCTGCATACGGGGTGTGCGCTGCTTGAGCGGAACGTAAGGAAACTGTAAGCAGCTACGCAAACCTGCTGCCTCTACGCTGCGCCGGTGATCGCGCCGCTCGCTGCCGCGCTGGTGCTCGTGGCTCCGCCGCAACTGCTCGACCTCTCGGTCTCCGACGGCACGCGGCCCTTCGCCGGCGACCGTCGCCTGCTGACGACCGTGAGCCCGAACGGCGACGGGTTCCGCGATGCGGCGATCGTCCGCTTCCGGCTGACACGACCCGCGACCGTGCAGATGTCCGCCGTCGCGACGCAGATGATCCGTGCCGGGCGGACGGGCACGACGGCGGTGTGGTCGACGACACGCAAGCTGCACGCGGGCCGCGAGCGTCTCGTCTGGCGGCCGGCACGCGGGACGCAGCCCCGCACGTACATCCTTCGGCTCGCGGTGGCCGGCGGCCACGTCTACGGCGCGTACGGCCCGGGGCGGACGCAGAACGCACCGGTCGTGCGCGTCCAGGGCGTCGATGCGGCATTCACCCGCAGGAGCTACGCGCCCGGTGAGACCGCCGAGCTGCGCCTCGCGACCGACGCGCGGGCGCTGCGTCTGCAGGTCTTCGCGTACCAGTCGCCCGGGCGGCCGAGCGAGCAGGACATCCGCACGTCTGGACTCGCGATGACCGGCCCGATCCGGGTCGACTGGGGCGCGCATGCGGACGCGCCGGCGCTCCTGCGCGTCGTCCGCGCGGGCGACTGGCCGAGCGGCCTCTACTTCGTTCGCGCAACGTCGTCGGACGGCCGCGTCGGGTACGCGCCGTTCATCGTGAAGCCGCGGCGCCTCGGAACCGCGCGTGTCGCCGTCGTGCTCGCGACGAACACCTGGGCGGCGTACAACTTCGAGGACGCGAACGGCGACGGCTGGGGCGACTCGTGGTACGTCACCGCAAGGAACCGCGCCGTCGATCTCGCGCGGCCGTTCCTCGACTTCGGCGTGCCGTTCCGCTTCCACGACTGGGACCTCGAGTTCATTGCATGGCTGAACCGCACGCACAAGCACGTCGACTTCCTGTCCGACGACGACCTCGACCGAGTCACGAACGGCGACGAGCTTGCGCGACGGTACGACCTCGTCATCTTCCCCGGGCACGAGGAGTACGTGACGGCGCACGAGTACGACGTCATCCAGCGCTACCGCGACATAGGCGGCAACCTTGCGTTCCTTGCTGCGAACAACCTCTACCGCCGCGTCACGCGGCGTGGCTCGCTGCTCGTCCGCGGGCCGCTGTGGCGCCGTACCGGTCGGCCCGAGTCTGGTGTCGTCGGCGTGCAGTACGTCGGGTCGAACCACGGGGAGAAACAGGGCGCGTTCGTCGTCGCCGGCGCCGATCGCGCGTCGTGGGCGTTCGAGGGAACAGGCCTCGGAAACGGCGACACGTTCGGCCGCTACGGCATCGAGATCGACGGGCGCACCGCCGCATCGCCGCGAAACGTCGAGCTGCTGGCGCGGATTCCCGACCTGCTCGGCCGCGGGCGCACCGCGGAGATGACCTACTACGAGACGTCGCGCGGCGCCAGGGTGTTCGCCGCGGGGGCGCTCAACTTCGCGGCGTCGCTCGACCAGCCGAATGTCGCGCGACTGGTCGAGAACGTGTGGTCACGCCTCACCGTCCCGTAGGAGGACCGTCCGGTGCGGCCGCGAACATGCGGGCGATGACGCGAGAGGCCCGAGCGGAGCGGACGGCGAACCTCCTGATCGCGCGGCTCGAGGCCCTCGCGCGGACGGCGTCGCAGCTCCCCCACGCCGACGCCGAGCGGCTAGTGGAGCTCGCGACCGTCGCGACGATGCGGGCGGTCGCGCTCGACCTCCTGCACGCCGAGCGCGCACGGGCGATCTGGGCGGACGCCGCGGAGCGACACCCTGCGCTGCCGACCGTGACGCTCGACCTGACGGCGCGGCTCGCGGCCTGAACCCGGCTCAGTAGTCGTAGAAGCCGCGGCCGGATTTTCGGCCGAGACGTCCTTCGGACTGCATTTGCACCAACCGCTCCGGCGGTGCCATCCGGTCTTCGTGCAACTTCGAGTGCAGCGCCTCCGACGCGTGGACGTGCACGTCGACGCCGATCAGGTCGATCAGCGCGCAGGGCCCCATCGGCCAGCCGGCGCCGTTGGTCATCGCCCTGTCCATGTCCTCCGGGCGCACGTCGGCGTCGTCGAGCACGCGCACGCAGTCGTTCAAGAGCGGGATCAGGATCCGGTTGACGATGAACCCCGGCGTGTCGTTGCAGTTCACCGGCTGCTTCCCGGCGCGCTCGGCCCACGCGTATGCGGCGCGCACGGCGTCGTCCGACGACTTCGGCGCGCGGACGATCTCGACGAGCGGCAGCACCGGCGCCGGGTTGAAGAAGTGCATGCCGACGACCCGCTCCGGCCGCTCGGTCGCCTCCGCGATCTCCGCGACGGAGAGCGCTGACGTGTTCGTCGCGAGGATCGCATCGGGACGGCAGACGCGGTCGAGCTCGGCAAACACCTCGCGTTTCAGGTCGCGTTCCTCGAGCACCGCCTCGATCACGAGCTCGCAGTCGGCGAGGTCGGCGAGCTCCGTCGTCAGCGACAGCCGCGCGAGGGCGGCGTCGCGCTCCCCGTCGCTCATCCGTCCCTTCTCGACGCCGCGGTTGAGGTAGCGCTCGATCGTCGCGCGGCCACGCTCCGCGAGGTCGCGGCTGACCTCTCGGCCGACGACCTCGTCGCCTGCCTGCACGGCGACCTGCGCGATCCCCGCACCCATCGTCCCGAGCCCGACGACGCCGACCTTCACGCGGGGAACCCTACGGCGTCGATCAGCGTGCGCGCCGTATCGAACTGCTCATCCGTGAGCCGGATGTGCGAGTGGCGCCAGAGGCTCTGCGGAAAGATCCCGGCGGCTTCGACCGGCGGCGCGTCGTGGAGATCGCCGACGACGAGCGTCGGCCGGATCGGGAACCGCCACGCCCACCGCGTTCGAGACGGATCGTTCTCCGGATCGCCGACCACGTCGGCGACGCCGAACACGCACTGCCAGACGGCCGCGTACAGGATCGCCTGGTCGCCGCTTCGCACCGAGGGGCGTTTCGACGACGAATGCGCGCGGATCTCGTTCGCGTGGACGTCCGCGGCGAGCGGCCGTTCGCCGCGGCCTCGAATCAGCAGCCAGCGCGTCAGATGCGTTCGAGGACGCCCGCGAGCGCCATCCCGAAGCCGATGCACATCGACGCGACCCCGTACCGCGCGCCGCGCCGCTCGAGCTCGTTGAACAGCGTCGCCGTCATGCGCGCGCCCGTCGCGCCGAGCGGATGGCCGAGCGAGATGCCGCCGCCGTTCGGGTTGATGTCGTCCCACCGATCGTCGAGCTCCGCGTCGCGTGCGAACTGCAAGACGACCGAGGCAAACGCCTCGTTCACCTCGATCACCGCGATGTCGTCCCAGGTCAGACCCGCACGCGCGAGCGCCTTCGCGCACGCCTCGGGATTGCCGTGGAGCATTCGGTGCGGGTCGACTCCGGCGAGGCCGAACGAGACGAACCGCGCGCGCGGCGTCAACCCCAGCCGCGACGCGGCGGCCTCGCTCGCAACGAGCACGGCGGCCGCGCCGTCGCAGATCTGCGACGAGTTTCCAGCAGTGATCTTTCCGTCGCCGAGGAACGCAGGCTTCAGCGACGCCAGCGCCTCCGGCGAAGTGTCGCGGCGCGGTGTCTCGTCGACCGCGAACTGCACGCCGACATGCGGATTCGTCAGCTCGACCGGGACGATCTCGGCGTCGAAGCGGCCCTCGTCGATCGCGGCGATTGCCCGGCGATGCGACTCGAGCGAGAACGCATCGAGCTCGTCGCGGGAGAAGCCCCACTCCTCCGCGATCACCTCGGCGGAGATTCCCTGCGGCACGATGTCCCACCGGTCGAGCAGGCCGTCGGAGAGATCGCCGCCGTTCGACCCCATCGGCACGCGCGACATCATCTCCACGCCTGCCGACACCACGACGTCGAGCTGGCCCGCGGCGATCGCCGCGGCCGCATTGAAGTTCGTCTGCATCGACGAGCCGCACTGACGGTCGACCGAGGTCCCGCAGACCGTCTCCGGCCAGCCCGCGACGAGCGGGACCATCCGTCCGATGTTCCAGCCCTGCTCGCCGACCTGCGTCACGCAGCCGAGCTGCACGTCCTCGATCTCGCCCGGGTCGAGGTCGTTCCGCTCGACGAGCGCGTTCAGCACCTGCGCGGCGAGCTCGTCGCCGCGGATCTTCGCCAGCGTGCCGTTCTTCTTGCCGATCGGCGAGCGGACCGCGTCGATGATGTAGGCGTCTCCCATGCGCAACTAGACTAGCCCCGTGGCCGCGACCGCCACCGAAAAACGCCTGCTCATCGGGGGCGAATGGATCGAGACGGACGAGTGGATCGAGGTCCGCTCGCCGTTCTCCGGCGACGTCGTCGGCCGAGTTCCGAAGGCAGGCGCCGATGACGCGCGCCGCGCAGTTGACGCCGCGGAGCGGGCGATGCGCGAGCCGCTGCCCGCGCACAAGCGCGCCGAGATCCTCGTCAAGATCACCGCAGGCCTCGCGCGGCGGCACGAGGAGGCGGCGCAGCTGATCTGCGCCGAGGCGGCGAAGCCGATCAAGACGGCACGTGTCGAGGCGTCGCGCGCGATGTCCACGTACACGTTCAGCGCCGTCGAGGCGCGCACGCTCGCCGGCGACATGATCCCGATGGACGCGGCGCAGGCGGGCGAAGGGAAGCTCGCGTTCACGCTCCGCCGGCCGATCGGGATCGTCGGCGCGATCAGCCCGTTCAACTTTCCGCTCAACCTCGTCGCCCACAAGCTCGCGCCGTCGCTCGCGGCCGGCTGCGCGGTCGTGCTCAAGCCGGCATCGCAGACGCCGCTGTCCGCACTCTTCCTCGCTGAGCTGGCGGACGAGGCGGGCCTTCCGCCAGGGTGGCTGAACGTGCTCGTCGGCCCGGCGTCGGAGATCGGCAACGTGCTCGTCGAGGACGAGCGCGTCAAGGCGATCACGTTCACCGGGTCGGGGCCTGTCGGGTGGAAGCTGAAGGAGCGCGCCACGAAGAAGCGCGTCAATCTCGAGCTCGGCAACGCGACGCCTGTTGTCGTCGCGGCGGATGCCGACGTCGACGGCGCCGCCCAGAAGCTCGCCGCGAACGCGTTCTCGTTCGCCGGCCAGAGCTGCATCTCGGTGCAGCGCATCTACGTCGAGCGCAGCGCCTACGACGAGTTCGTCAAGCGGTTCGTCCCGCGCGTGGAAGCGCTCGTCGTGGGCGATCCGGCCGACGACGAGACCGACGTCGGCCCCGTGATCGACGAGGACGCGCGCACGCGGATCCTCGAATGGATCCGCGAGTCGAAGGGCGACGTGCTGACCGGCGGCGACCTCGACGGCGACCTGATCCGGCCGACGGTGATCGCGAACCCGGACCGGACGGACAAGGTGTCGTGCGAGGAGGTCTTCGGCCCCGTCTGCACCGTCACGGCCGTCGATTCGGTCGACGAGGCATTCGAGCTGGCGAACGCGACCCGGTTCGGGCTCCAGGCGGGCATCTTCACCGCGTCCCTCGACACGGCGCTTCGTGCAGCGCAGGCACTCGAGTTCGGCGGCGTCACCGTCAATGAGGCGCCGACGTTCCGCACCGACCAGATGCCGTACGGCGGCGTCAAGGATTCGGGCAACACGCGCGAGGGACCGCACTCTGCGGTCCGCGAGCTGACCGAGGAACGGCTGGTTGTGATCGACCTGCCGTCCTAGCGCTCGAGTTTCGCGCCGCGCCTCGAGGGAATCTTCGGCGCGTGATCGGGCTGATCCTCGCGTTGATCGTCTTTGCGATCATCATCACGCTCTTCGGCGGCTGGATCTTCGCGATCCCGCTCGCCGTGGTGGCGATCATCTTGTTCGTCCTCTTCCTGCTCGGCTGGGGCCGCCGCGCGGTCGAGAGCAAGCCCTAGCCGCCGCCTCACCCGGTAGATTCCGGCGCGTGGCGCGGCTTCCTCGCCTCAAGCGCGCCGGCGACCCGAGCCCAGCGCGACCGCAAGCGGCTCCACGGCGACCGCTTCCCCATCCCGGCGTCCTCCGGCGCGAGCGCCGCGCCTTGCTCCGTGTCCGTGAGGAGCGCCTGCGCGACCTCGGCGGGCTGATGCTCGAGATGTACCGCCGCGACCAGTTCCGCCAGGATCTGCTCGTCGAGCGCTGTGACGAGCTCGTCGCACTCGACGACCGGCTGCAGGAGCTCGACACGCTCCTCGCGGTCGCGGTGTCTGCGCGACGCGCTGCTCCGGCGGCACGCTGCGCCTGCGGAGCGCCGATCGTCGGCGGCTCGCATTTCTGCGCGAACTGCGGCCGGCCCGTCGAGGCGGCGGCGCCGGTCGTCGCGTGCGCGAACTGCGGCGCGGCCGTGCCTGCGGAAGCGAAGTTCTGCGCCGCGTGCGGGCAGGCGACCGCGACCGCACCCGGTTCGGAGGCGGCCGCCGAGCCTGCGGGCGACAGCTGGTCGACGTGAGCACGCCGCCGGAGGCGCCCCACGAGTGCCCGCGCTGTGGCGCGCCCTACGTCGAGGGCCAGGAGTACTGCCTCGAGTGCGGCTACCACCTCGGCGGCGGGCGGAGCGTGGTCAGCGTCCTGTCGCAGTGGTGGCAGGCGAGGTTCCCGTGGTATCCCGGCGACTGGATCTGGCCGGTGCTGCTCGGGCTGCTGATCGCCGTTCTCGGCGGCCTGGCCGCTGCGCTCATCTCCCCCTCGGGCAAGAGCAGCAACCGGACGATCGTCGCGACGCAGTCGAGTACCGTCGCCGAGCCGGCCACGCCGCCCGAGACGGCCACGGTCGCGTTGCCGACCGTCCCGGCGGGCACCCCGACCGCGCCGCCGACGACACCGTCCACCCCGCCGCCGGCGACGACATCTACCGCCGCGCCGGGCGGTCTGACCCCGTGGCCGGCGAGCCGAAACGGATACACGGTGGTGCTCGAGTCGATTCCCTCCCGCGCGGGGCGCTCGTTCGCGGTCTCCCGTGCCCGTTCGGCCTCGCGGGCGGGCCTGTCACAGGTCGGCGTTCTCGACTCGAGTCGCTTCTCCAGCCTCCATCCCGGCTACTACGTCGTGTTCAGCGGCATCTACGCGTCGAAGGCCGCGGCCGACGCGGCCGCGAGCGCAGCCGGCGGAAAAGGTTTCGCCTCTGCGTATTCGCGGCAAATCTCGCACTGAGCGGCTTCCTCGTGTTCTCAGTCGAGGCAACACCAGCCCCGACTTTGTAACACCCCGGAGGGTCCTATAGACTCGCCCTCGGGAAGACCGCCCAATCCGGCGTTTTACCGCGGCTTAACAATGCTTTGCGGGGCATTAACAGGAGAGGCAGATACTGTGATCGAGGAGTACACCGTCCAACTTCAGGCCTGTATGTATCAATACTCAAGAGCCATCTACAGGTCGATTCGTGACCTGATCGACCCGTACGCGGCTCCGGAAGTCCGTCTCGAGTATCGGCGGGCGGTGCTCGAACAGTGCGAGCAGACGATGGAACGGCTCGCCGCCGACCCTCTCTACTTCGCAAAGCCCGACCGCGCCCTCTTCCAGGATATCCGGCGCTACTTCCCGATCACGGCGCAGGCCGAGGTTGCCTGGGCCGTCAAGGAAGGCGTCTCCGCCGCTGTCGCGTTCATCGAGGAGCAGATCGAGGCCGGTGCGCTCGACGGCGGCGTCGCCCGCTGCCGGGCGACGACGCGCAAGGGCAAGCCGTGCCAGCGCACACCGCTTCCCGAACGCGACTACTGCCCGTCGCACCAGCATCTCGAGCGCAGCACCGTCGCGGCCTAAAACAACCGGCTGAATCCACAGCAGGGATGGCGCGCGGGCGCTGTCTTGTAGATTCGAGGCCTCGTGTCGCACGACACCGACAAGCTCATTCGGCAGCTCTCGCTGGTCGCGTTCCTGATGGCGGAGCGCAGACCGCTCACGGCGCGCGACGTGAAGTCGAACGTCGAGGGGTACTCCGAGATGTCGGACGAGGCGTTCGCGCGCCGGTTCTACTCCGATCGTGCCGAGTTGATCGCCCTCGGCGTCCCACTGCAGTCGCAACGTGACGAGTTCACCGGCGAGGAGCTGTACACGCTCCGGTCCGAGAACTACTTCCTGCCGCAGCTCGACCTGAAGGACGACGAGCTCGCGGCGCTGCAGACCGCGCTCTACCTGCTCGAGGGGAAATTCGCGTACGCGGAGCCGCTCCGCCTCGCGCTCCAGAACCTGGCGCTCGGCCGCCCCGGCTTCGCGGACGCCGCGACCGACACGGCCGTGCGCGTCGAGGTACTCGATCCGGACTACACGCCGGAGATGCCGGGGCGGCTCGGCAAACTCGAAGGTGCGATCTCGAAGCAGCGCACCGTGAAGTTCCCGTACTTCTCGATCTCGCGGAACAAGGAGTCGGAGCGCACGGTCAACCCGTACGCGCTGCTCACCGATTTCGGCGTCTGGTACGTCGTCGGCGCCGACCTCGACGACGGCGGCGCGGTGAAGAAGTTCCGCGTCTCGCGGATCCGCGGCGACATCCGCTTCGCGACGCGCCGCGAACGCGACTTCCGCATCCCGACCGATTTCCGGATCGACGGATACCTCGGCCGGCCGCCGTGGCAGATCGGCGACATCGTCGGCGAAGCGCGAATCGAGGTCGGCCACGACACTGCGTGGTGGGTCGAGCGGGTGTACGGCGACGCCGGGCGGCTCGAAGGCGACGTCTTCGTGACCGAGTACTCGATCCTCGAACAGCTCGCGGGCTGGGTTCTTCGGCAGGACGGCCGCGCGGTCCCGGTCGAGCCTGACGAGCTGCGGCGTCTCGTGAAGGACGGCCTCTCGCTCGTGCAGGAGCGTCATACCGGCGAGGTCCCGAAGCTCGCGCGCGAGGCCGCGCCCGCGGCGGAGAACGGCAGCGGCGAGCGCCCCGCAGGCCCTGTCGCGCCTGAGCGATTCGCGGTGCTGCAATCGCTGCTCGCATACTTGCTCGCCGCCTGCGGCGAAGGACGCGACGCGGACATCCCCGCGCGCGAGCTGGTCGAGCGCTTCAGCATCCCGGCCGAGGAGCTCGAGGAGCACCTCCAGCTCCTCAACCTCGTCAACTTCGGCGGCGGGTGCTACACCGTGTATGCCGAGCTGCAGGGCGACACGGTCCGCGTCGACAAGGAGCTGTACGGCGACACGTTCAGGTCTCCGCCGCGGTTGACCCCACTCGAGGCGCGGGCGATCCGCCTGGCGCTCGAATTCGTCGGCCCGATGATCGCCGCCGACGCGCACACGCCGCTCGACCGCGTGCGGCGGAAGCTCGAGGAGACATTCGGACAGTTCGAGCTCGCACAGACGCCGGAGCCGCACGTCGGCGAGGCCGAGGAGGATCTGATCGCCACGTTCGCGCAGGCGATTCGCGAACGGCGGCTCGTGGAGATCGAGTACCAGAAGGCCGGCGAACAGACGTGGTCCAAGCGAACGGTCGAGCCATATGCGCTCGAGCGCGAGCTGCCGAACTGGCGTGTCCACACGTGGGACCGCACGCGCGACGCCGAGCGCAGCTTCAGGCTCGATCGGATGCGCAACGCGAAGCTGGCCGACGAGGTCTTCGAGCCGCGCGACGGCTTCGAGCCGAGCCGCTTCCGCGACGCGCGGACAGCGAAGGTGCTGTACGCGAAGCCCGTGGCGCGCTGGGCGCTCGAGCGCGGCGCCCGGCCGCTCAAGGATGGCACCGCGCTTGCGGAGATGCCGGTCGGGAGCGCGGAATGGCTGGTCGGCGAGATCCTGTCGTACCGTGGCGAGGCGATCGTGCTGGAGCCGGAGGACCTCAGACAGCAGACCGCCGAGCGCGCGCAGGCGCTCGCCGGCGAGCTCGGCGTCTCGCGGTTACGCGCTCGTCACTGACGGCCCGCCGGCGGGCAGCAGGAGCGTGAACGTCGCTCCGCGATCGGGTGCCGACTCGAGCTCGATCGAGCCGCCGTGCGCCTCCGCGATCGAGCGTGCGATGAACAGGCCGAGCCCTGTCCCGGGCTTCGTCTCCCCGGCGCTCGACCGACCGAACTTCTCGAAGATCAAACGCTGGTCGTCCGGCGGAATACCCAGACCTCGGTCGCGAACGTCAACCCGGACGTTGCCGTTTTCCGAGTGCGCCACGACACGGACCTCGCCGTCGCCCGGTGAATACTTCACCGCGTTGTCGACGAGATTGTCGAGCACCTGCCGCAGCCGCTCGGCGTCGCCGCGCACCGGCGGCAAGGCAGCGCTGACGTCGGCGACGATACGCACCTCGTCCTGCCCGACCTGCGCGGACGTCACGACATCCCGAACGATCCGCGCCACGTCGACGTCGCGGAAGCTGTAGCTGAACGTCCCCGCTTCGATTCGTGACGTGTCGAGGACGTCGCCGATCAGGTCCGCGAGGCGCGTCGTTTCGTCGCCGATCAATGCGAGAAACGACTGCCGCTGGTCGGGCGACAGTTCGCGCCAGCGTCCCTGCAGTGTCCGCGCGGCGCCGATCACGGCCGCCATCGGGCTGCGCAGCTCGTGCGAGACGAGCGAGACGAAGTCTGCACGCAGCGCCGAGAGGCGGCGGAGCTCGTCGACCGTCTTCCGCTCGGCGTCGTACGCGCGGATGTTCTGGACCGCCGTCGCGACGAGGCGGCCGAGGAGTGCCGCGAGCTCGACGTCCTCGTCGCTGAATGCGTGTGGCTCCTCGCGCATCACCCCGAGCATCCCGATCGTCCGCGGCCCGACCTGCAACGGCGCAAGCAGCCGGCACTCGAGCCCGAGCTCGAGCAGTTTCTCCTCCTCGGGATACCCCGGCGGCCTCATCGTCTCGCGGTAGACGACCTTGCCCTCGAGCAGCTCGTCGAGGATCGAGCCGCCCACCGGTCGTACCGAGCCGGGCGGGAAGACCGCGTCGGCACCGCGTCCGGCGGTCGCCATCACCTCCGCGCGCTCTCCTTCGACGAGGACGATCGTGACGCGCGCGAACGGCATCAGCGCGCTGAGCTCGCGGATGAACGCCTTGAACGCCTCGTCGAGATCGAGCGACGAGCCGAGTGCGCGCGCCGCGCGGTTCGCCGCCTCGAGCAGGTCGACGCGGCGGCCGAGTTGGTCGCGCAGCTGTTCGGCTTCGACGACGCGGACCTCCGCATCGGCGCGCGCGCCGCGCAGGCGGAGCACGAGCCAGCCGACGATCAACGCCATCAGGAGCCCGGTGCCGACCTGGAAGGTCACGAAGTTGAGGTGGTACGACCGCGGCACGACCCGGCGCGAGCGCAGCCATTCGAAGACGGCCGCCACGGGCGCGGTCGCGAGCGCGACCGCGACCGACCCGGCGATTCCGTACAGCAGCGCTCCTTCGACGATCGGGAGGTAGAGCAGCTGCCGGATGGGCGTGCCCTGCTCGAAGCTGTAGACGAGCACGTACGTGGACACGACGGCCGAGTCGAAGATGAGTCCTGCGAGCGCGAGACGCGCGCTGACGACACGGCGGCTGAGGACGAAGAGGATGACCGCGCCGACGCCGAACCCGAGGGTCGTCAGCCACGCGTCGGCAAGGTAGCCGGGCGGGTAGCCGGAGCTGAACCCGACCTGAAACGCGGCAAACGGGACCGCGGCGAGCCGGACCCACCCGAGCCAACGTTCGGCTTCCGCCAGCGGCGTGATGCGGTCAGGCGTCGCCATGTCGCTCCTGGATTCGACGTGCGGCCCAGTCGGCATGCTCGCGCAGCATCGCGTCGCCGTTCGTTCGGTACGGATCGAGAAACCGGTCGTCGCCTGGCTCGCCGACGTTCGCGAGCGCAATGATTGCGTTGCGGCGCAGCGCGCGCGGATCGTTCTTCGGCACGTACAGACGGTCGTACGCCCGGCGGAGCTCCGCGCCATCGCGCGCCAGCCAGTCGACGAGCGACACATGCGGCGTCGCGCCCTCGGGTGCGGCGGTCCCGGCCCTGCGCTTCTCGATCCCGCGGTTCCAGGGGCACACGTCCTGGCAGATGTCGCACCCATACACCTGTGCGCCCAGCTCGGCGCGGTACGGCTCGGGGATCGCGCCGGGAGCCTGCGTCCAGTACGACAGGCACTTCGTCGCGTCGAGCGTGCCTGGATCGTCGAGCGCGCCCGTCGGGCAGGCATCGATGCAGAGCGTGCACGATCCGCAATCGAGCTCGAGCGGCGGCGTCGGCTCGAGCTCGACGTCGGTGACGAGCGTCCCGAGCACCACCCACGACCCGTGGCGGCGCGTGATGAGGAGCGTGTTCTTCCCGTAGAACCCGACGCCGCTTCGCGCCGCGCCCTCGCGATCGACGTGCTGGTTCGCATCGACAAGGACGCGGTACGTGCCGCCGAGGGCGCGGCCGAGCGCGTCGAGCCGCTCGCGGAGGATCGCGTACCCGTCGTACCACGTGTAGCGCGCGAGCCGGCCCTCCCGGTCGCCGCGGGGCGGCTCCTCCGTCCAGTAGCAGTGCGCCGCGGAGATGACCGTCCGCGCGCCCGGGAGAAGCGACTCCGGGTGGCATGACGTCTCCGGCTGCGCCATCGTGAATTTCATGTCGGCGAAGAGCCCGCGGCCGCGCCGATCGGCGATGTGCGCTTCCGTCTCGCGGTAGGGCTCCGCCGGCGCGGCACCGACCACGTCGAGCCCGACGGCTTCGGCCAGCTGCTGCAGCTCGGCTGCGGTCATGGTCTGATTGTGCCGTGAAGGCGATACGCATCCACGAGGACGGTGGCCCGGAGGTGCTCCGGTACGAGGATGCGCCGGATCCGGTTCCGCGTGACGGCGACGTGCTCGTCGAGCTGCGCGCGGCGTCGCTCAATCACCTCGACATCTGGGTCCGGAAAGGGCTCCCCTCCGTCCCGAAGCCTCGAATCCTGGGTGCGGACGGTGCCGGGGTGCTCGCCGGCACCGACGAGCGGGTCGTGATCAATCCCGGGGTCGAGCACGGCGGCCGCATCGACGTCATCGGTGAGCACTCGGACGGAACGCATGCGGAGCTGATCGCGGTACGGCGGTCGCAGGTCTATCCGATCCCCGACGGTCTCTCGTTCGAGGAAGCGGCCGCGTTCCCGCTCGTGCACGAGACGGCCTACCGGATGCTGGCGACGAAAGCGCACCTCCGCGAGGGCGAGTGGGTGCTGATCTGGGGCATCGGCGGCGGCGTCGCAACGGCGGCGCTCGGCATTGCGAAGGCGCTCGGAGCCCGCGCGGTCGTCACCTCCTCGAGTGACGAGAAGCTCCGGCGGGCGCGGGAGCTCGGCGCCGACGCGACGGTCAACCACACGACGGAGGACGTCGTGGCGGCCGTGAAGGACGCGACGAATGGCGGAGCGCACGTCGTCGTCGAGCACGTGGGCGAGGCGACGTGGGCGAGGTCGCTGAACGCCGCGCGTGCCGACGGCCGGATCTGCGTCTGCGGCGCGACGACCGGGCCGAACCCGCCCGCGAACCTTCATCGCATCTGGTGGAAACAGCTGACGATCCTCGGCTCGACGATGGGCACGCGTGCCGATTTCGAGGCGGTCTACGACCTGATCGCGTCGGGGCGCGTGACACCCGTCGTCGACGAGGTGCTCCCACTCGCGGACGCGGCGGCCGCGCACGAGCGGCTCGAGCGCGGTGACCAGCTCGGTAAGATCGTCCTCCGGATTCCGGGCTAGCCGTGACGGCGCCGGGCCCGCGGCTGCGAAAGGCCCTCGCGAAGCAGGAGGCCGACGAGTAGCTACCTCGCCGTCGTATAGATGTTGACCGGGACCCCGTTGGGGTCGGTCGTCCCGAAGCCGCGCTTCCCGAACGCGTCGACCGGCGGCGCCTTCACCTGCGCGCCCGCGCCGACCAGTCGGTCGTAGCACGCGTCGACGTCGTCGACTTCGAGCCCGAGCGCCACGGCGCCGTGACCGCTCGCCGCGGCGAGCTCGATCAGCTCGAGCAACGCCGATCCCGAGAGCCGGAGCACAGCGCCGTGTCCGCCCTCGTGCCATTCCTCGACGAGGTCGAGCCCCAGGGCGTCGCGATAGAACGCGACGCTCTCGGCGAACCGCTCCGTGTGGATGACGAAGGCGATCTCGGACGGCGCGGCCACGCGCCGACGTTACCGCCGGCGCGGAGCCGGGCGAGGGTGGTTGCCGCCGCCGAAATGTGCCTCTCCCCATGTAGGCACCCCTCGGGAACCACCCTCCAGCCCGACAGCGCAAAGGCCAGACCCAGAGGACGTTCCGATCTGCGACGGAGCCGTGCAACTGCGCGAGGTCTTGGCGCGGGTCAGAGTATGACAAAAGAAAAGTTACAGGCGCAACAAATCTTTCGACGAGGACGTAGGGTGCGACCCGCGAGCCGGCGCTTGCCTTGCCCAGGCCGCATGGGCGCGGCAACCGGGCGTTACGCCCGGCGCCGGCTCGCGCTCTTCGTGAGCCGCCTTCCGCGCGGGCTGGCGCGTCGCGTCAGCCGATGCCGAGGATGAACTTCGCGTCGTCGGACATCCGCTCGGGAGTCCACGGCGGATCGAACGTCAGCTCGGTGTCGACCGCCTCGATCTCCGGCATCTCCTCGACGACGCGCGCGATGTCCTGCTGGATCAGCGGGCCGGCGGGGCAGCCCATCGACGTGAGGCTGTAAAGCACCTTGACGCGCGGCCCGGCGACCTCGACGTCGTAGATGAGCCCGAGCTCGACGATGTCCATGCCGAGCTCCGGATCCTCGACCTGGCGCAGCGCTTCGGTGACGTCTTCGCTCGTCGGCACGAACCGAGTGTAGCCCGAGTGTCCCTACCAGCGGCGTCGGCGCCTGCCGCCCCAGAAGCCGACGAGCGGGAACGCGAACACGAGCGGCAGGAAGAGCACGTGCCCGCTCGTGATCACGAACACGAGCGCGGCGATCGCGAGGCCGATCAGCAGCAAGCGCATGGGCGCGCGTTCTTACCGCGTCGCGAGGCCGTAAACCGGCTACTGGCCGAGCAGGCGGACTTCCTCGCGTCGTTCGCGGGCGAAGAAGTGGATCCCGTCGACGAACCGCACCCAGTTGCACCGGGTGCACATCACGAGCGAGTGCGTGCGCGCGCTGTCGGCGAGGAAACGGACGCCCCGGAGCAGGTCGCCGTTCGAGACGCCCGTCGCGACGACGATCACCTCGCCGGGCGCGAGCTCCTCGGTCGTGAACACACGTGTCGGATCGTCGATCCCTGCAGCCCGAGCCTCGTCGATCTCGCGGCGCGACGTCGGCCAGAGCTGCGCCTGAACCTCACCGCCGAGGCAGCGCAGCGCGGCCGCCGACATCACAGCCTGCCGCGTCCCCCCGATTCCCACGGCGAGGTGGTCGTTCGTCCCCCGGATCGCCGCCGAGATGGACGCGGTCACCGTTCCGTCCTGGATCAGCTTGATGCGCGCGCCCGCGGCCCTGATGTCCTCGATCAGATCGTGGTGCCGCGGCCGGTCGAGCACGATCGTCGTTACGTCGTTCGGCCGGCGGCCGAACGCCTCGGCGATCGCGTCGATGTTCTCGGCCATCGGTCGCAACAGGTCGATCGCCCCCCGCGCACGCGGGCCGACGGCCATCTTGCGCATGTACATGTCGGGAAGCCTGAGCAACGACCCCGGCTCGCCGACCGCGATCATCGACATCGCACCGTTCCCGCCGCGCGCAACGACGCCGCGACCCTCGAGCGGATCGAGCGCGAGGTCGACCGGCTCGCCGCCGGCGCCGATCTCCGCCCCGACACGGAGCGGCGACTCGTCGTCGCCCGCGCCGATCATCACGCGGCCGGAAATCGGAAACGTGTCGAGCACGCCGCGCATCGAGTCGGCCGCATCGCGCTCCGCCGACTCGTCGTTCGCGCGGCCGAGCCAGCGCGCACCCGAAAGCGCCGCACGCTCGGTCACCCGCGCGTACGCCTCGCACCGGCAGAGGCTCTTCTCGTGCGCGTCTGCCGCAGCGTCGGCGGACTGCTGAACAGTGTCCGTCACGACACTGGTTGTACCTTTTCGGCCGCGTCGAGCACGAGATCGATGACCCGGCCGATCGCAGCGTCCAGGTTCGAGCTCTCGACGACCGGCACGCCGTGCCGCTGCGCGCGCGCCACGATGTGGTCCTGGATCCGGCGGATGTCGCTGAGGCCGTCCATGTACTTCCCATGGGGCCGGACGCCGTTCGACCCTGCGTCGCGGACGAAGAAGTGGCTGCCGTGCTGCTCCAGATCGTCGACCTCGAGCACGCATTGCGTCACGAGCGCGCCGTCGATTTCCGGGACCATCCCCGGGACGAGGTGCACGCCTTCGAGAACCATCGACCATCCTTCCTCGAGCGCACGATCGATCGACGCGCGGACCCCGACGAGGACGTTGCGCGTCTGCTCCAAGAAGCCGGCGATCACGGGATCTCCAGCCTGGTCCGGCTCCCGAAGGCCGGCAGCTGCCTCGAAGCTCGAGTAATGAATCGACGGCATGAACTCCTGCGAGAAAAACGCGCGCATCGTCTGGCGCACGAAATCGGTCGAGGTGACGCGCGTGATTCCGAGCCGGTGCGCCGACTCCGTTGCGACCGTCGACTTTCCGGTTCCCGTCGCGCCGCCGACGAGCAGGATTACGGGCAGGTCGAGCTCGCGGAGTGCGGCGAACTGCCGCAGCCGACGCATCGTCCCCCGTGCCTGCTCGTCGCCGAGCACTTCGATCGCGAGCTCCTCGAGCCGCGCCAGCTCGAGCGACTGCTCGCCGCGCGAAACGAGGTCGTTGTCGATCCGTCGCGCAAGCTCGTACGCGCGCACCGGCGGCACGCCGACGGCGACGAGCGCGCGCGCCATCAACCCTTTCGAGTAGGGCTGCTCGTCGCTGCCGAGCGGCAGCGGCTCGACGTGGCGCGGGTGCGTCATACGCGTGCTACCTCGGGCACGAGCTCCGCGAGCACCTCGTCCAACTCGTCCGAGACCACGTCGTTCACCGCGAGCACGACGTCGACGCCACGTTGGGCGGCCGTTTCCGCGACGACGTCGATCGCGGCGGCCTTCACCTCGATGAGATAGACGTCCGCGTCGACGCCGTCGAGATCGTCGCGGAGCCGTGCGCGGTCGGCGAGGTTCTGCGACACGGCGACGACGTCGGCGTCGAGATGACCCGTCGGCGCCGCACCGGTCGTGAACACGGCAGTGCGCCGGCCCGCGAGCGGCTCGAGCGGTCGAAGCCGAAGCTCGACCTGCAGCACCGGCACCTCCTTGATCGCGCGAATCGCATCGGCATCCGGCCGGTCGAGCGCGACGACGACGTCCGAGATCAGCACGCGGTATGCGTTGAGGTGCGCCGTCGCGTCCTGCCCTGGGCCGACCACGAGGATGCGCCTGTCGGCAGCGACGGGCGGAATCGCGGCGCCGCTCCCGTCGAAGACGACAACCTCGGGGCTCCTCGCGGCTGCAAGCCGCGCGCCGGCCGAGACGTTCGACGCCGTCACCATCCCCGCCAGACCGCCTCCCGCACGGCGGCAGCCGATCGTGACGACGCCCGCGGCAACGGCCGTCTCCAGATGGTCGGAGGCGGCGTGCCGCCCGGTGCGCGACAGCTCGAGCAGCTCGGCGACCGTCGGCGCCGACTCGATCACTTCGGGCTCCGCCGGCCCTCCCCGCCCCATCGCGACGACGACGACCTCCCGCTCGCGCGCGAGCCGTCGCGCGACGTGTCCTGTCACGGCCGTCTTCCCCACGCGCTTGCCGGTTCCGATCACCGCGATCGACGGCAGCGGAAACGGCTCGAAGACCGGCGGGTCGAACCGGAAGTCGGGCCCGACGTATGGGAGCCCTTGCGCGAGGACGTCGCTCGCCAGCCGGAACCGCTTCGTCGCGCTCATCACCGGCTCGTCGGACAGATCGACGACGACGTCTGCGCCGCGGAAGTCCTCGACGACCGGGACACCGTAGTCCTCGCCGCCGCGGAGCTTCTCCGTCCCGCCGGCCATCCAGACGCCCGTCACCTCGTACGGAAGCGCGGCGAGCGCGTCACGCACGACAGGGGCGTAGTGCTCGCCGTCGATCACGACGACGGCACGGGTCATCGCCGCGCCGTCACTTCGCCCTCGATCCGAGCCGTGTACTTCTCGAACTCGAGTGTGTCCACGCGGAACTGGATGATCTTCTCCTGGCCGTGGAACGGGTACTTCCGCCACGCCGCGACGTGCGAGCCGGTGTACTCGATCACGTTGTAACAGGGCCGCGTGTTGCCGCGAAGTCGCAGCGACGAAACCGTCCCCGCATTGACGATGAAGAGGTCCTCGAGGCGCCACGCGTACGGCACGTGCTTGTGACCCGAGAGCACAAGGTTGACGCCCGCGCGCTGGAGGCACTCGATCGCATCGCCGGCGTCGTAGATCACGTTGCGCTCGCGGCCCGTGCCCGGAACCGGGAGCAGGTGGTGGTGGCACACGAACACGCGCAGGTCGGCGGACGGCGCGAAGTTCTCCTCGATCCACCCGTACCGGCCCCGGCCGATCTGACCGTGGTCGAGGTCCGGCTCCGTCGAGTCGACGGCGACGACCGTCACGCCGCCGACACGCAGGACAGAGTTGCGGGGCCCGAACAACTCCTCGAAGTGGACGTAGCCGACGTTCCGCGAGTCGTGGTTGCCCGGGATCACGACGACGTTCGCGCACTCGAGGCGGTCGAGGTACGACTTTGCCTGCGCGTACTCCTCCTTGAATCCGAAGGTCGTCAGGTCGCCGGAGACGACGACGATGTCGGGCGTCAGGTCGTTGACCTCGTTGATCGCGCGCTCGAGCAGGTTCGGCAAGAAGTGCGGCCCGCCGCAGTGGAGGTCGGAGATCTGCGCGATCACGAACGGACCGCTCCCGTCGGTGCTCGACATAGGCGAAGTATGGGGCATCCGGACCGGCTGCTACCCTGGTTTCAGGTGACGCTGGAAACGCCCGATTTCCAGGCATATCGCGGCAAGCAGCCGCCACGGTTCGCGAATCGTGCCGAGTTGGAGTGCGCGAAGGTCCTCGATTACTACGGCGTTCCGTGGGAGTACGAGCCGACGACGTTCGTGCTGGAAGAGGAAGACGGCCGGGTCGTCGAGGCGTTCAAGCCGGACTTTTACTTGCCCGAGCAGGATCTTTACGTCGAGGTGACGGTGATGAAGCAGTCACTCGTCACGCGGAAGAACCGCAAGCTGCGCAAGCTTCGCGAGCGCTACCCCGGCGTCCGCGTGAAGCTCTTCTACAAGCGCGACATCGAGCGGCTGGCGGAGCGATACCGGCTCGAGCTCGCGTCGTAGCCGACCGGCACCAGGTCGGCGACGTCTACCTCACGCGCGAGGAGCTCCGTACGCGCGTGCGCGAGCTCGGCCGCGAGCTCGTCCGGGACTACGACGGGCGTGAGCCGCTGCTCGTCGCGCCGCTGAAGGCGAGCTTCGTGTTTCTCGCCGACCTCTCGCGCGCCGTTCCCATCCCGCATGCGATCGACTTCCTCGAGCTCGCGTCGTACGGCGCCGACGCCGACACCGGCGGTCACGCGCGCATCCGGTTCCTCAAGGATCTCGACTCCGAGGTCGCCGGTCGCGATCTCGTGATCGTCGAGGACATCATCGACACGGGTCTGACGCTGAACTACCTCTGCAAGACGCTCGCGCTCCGCAGCCCTGCCTCGCTCGCCGCGGTGACGCTTCTCGACCGGCCGTACCGGCGGCTCGTCGAGGACCTCCCCGTCCGCTACGTCGGCTTCACCGTGCCAGACGAGCTCTTCGTCGGCTACGGCTTCGACGTCGCGGAGCGCCACCGGAATCTGCCCGACCTGCACCTGCTGCACGCAAAAAGTTAGCCACGGCTAAACTTGGGGCATGAACGCCACCGAGCTGGCCGCATCGGGGCAGAGCGTCCTCCGGGGGGAACGCCGGAGTCTCTGGCCGTTCCTCGGTCCCGCGTTCATCGCCTGCGTCGCGTACGTCGACCCGGGGAATTTCGCGACCAACATCGCCGGCGGGTCGAAGTTCGGCTTCACGCTGGTCTGGGTGATCGTCGCCTCGAACCTGATGGCGATGCTGATCCAGACGCTGTCGGCGAAGCTCGGCATCGCAACGGGCCGCAACCTGCCGGAGGTGTGCCGCGACGAGTTCCCGCGGCGCGTCACATTCGGGCTGTGGGTGCAGGCGGAGTTGATCGCGATGGCGACCGACCTCGCCGAGTTCCTCGGCGCGGCGCTCGGGCTCGAGCTCCTGCTGGGGATCGCTCTCTTCCCGGCGGCCGTGATCACCGGCGTGATCACGTTCGCGATCCTCGGCCTCCAGCGGTACGGCTTCCGGCCGTTCGAAGCCGTGATCACCGCCTTCGTCTTCGTGATCGGCATCTGCTACCTCGCCGAGCTCTGGCTCGCGCATCCGCCGCTGGGGACCGTCGCACGGCACGCGGTCGTGCCGTCCTTCGAAGGAAACGAATCGGTCTTGCTCGCCGTCGGGATCCTCGGCGCCACGGTGATGCCGCACGTGATCTACCTGCACTCCGCGCTGACGCAGAACCGCATCGTCGCGAACACGGACGAGGAGGCGCGGACGCTGTACCGGTACACGCGCGTCGACGTCCTGATCGCGATGTCGATCGCCGGCTTGATCAATGTGGCGATGCTCGTGATCGCCGCGACGGTCTTCTTCGGCCACGGCCTGACGGACGTCGAGAAGCTCGAGGGCGCGCACAAGACGCTCGAGCCGCTCCTCGGCGGCGCGTCGAGCGTCCTCTTCGCGCTCGCGTTGACCGCGTCGGGCCTGTCGAGCTCGACCGTCGGCACGCTCTCGGGGCAAGTCGTGATGCAGGGGTTCCTGCGCCGGCGGATCCCTCTGCTCGTTCGCCGTCTCGTCACGATGCTGCCCGCGTTCATCGTCATCGGCCTGGGCCTGGATCCCTCGCGGACGCTCGTACTCAGCCAGGTCGTGCTCTCGTTCGGGATCCCCTTCGCGCTCATCCCGCTCGTCTTCTTCACGAGCCGCCGCGACATCATGGGCGCGCTCGTGAACCAACTCCAGACCAAGATCGCCGCGGCCGCAGTCGCGCTCCTGATCTCGGGCCTCAACATCTTCCTCCTGCTCCAGGTGTTCGGCGTCGGCTGACCAGGCCCGGCCGGGCCGAGCCCATCCGGACCCGTACCCGGATCGCGAGCTCAGGCGTTTACCTCTTGTAATTCGTAAGCGAAGTGAGTCGAGGACTGGGTCCCTTCGCCTACGAAGAACACGAGTCGTCTCCCGACGACGCCGGCCGCCTCCCCCGGGGCGGCCGGTGGTTTTGTGGGGGAGAACCGA
>JBJMJS010000047.1:0-26740 GCA_045806225.1 Gaiellaceae bacterium | reverse complement strand
TTCGTGCTTCTCCGGCCGAGGGACGGGGTCGGTCCAAGTCTCTCGCTCGACAACGTCCCATCGAAGGTGCAGATACCTCCTCGCCTCCATCTCGATCTGTTCACCGAGGATCAGGCAGGGGAGGTCGAACGCCTGAAGGCGTTGGGGGCGACCGAGGTCCATTGGGATAAGCGACCCCCAGACGCCGACTACGTCATTCTCTCCGACCCCGAAGGAAACCGTTTCTGCGTCGTCGACATCACGGCTTGAGAACGTGCTTCGGCTGACTTGAGCACCGCCGGGCGGAGCTCCCTCGGAGCACGCGGCGCTGATCGAAGAATGTCGATGTCAAACTTCAACCGAGTGGCGCTCGTTGCTTCCGTCGCCGCTTTCGTTGTCGCCTGCAGTGGCAATGACCGCAGTGGTCAGCATGTCAGGCCGAAGACGAGAACGAGTCACCCGTGGACCGACCTGTCGTGGAAATGCGAGGATCAGGACAGTCACGGGCGTCCGATCGGCCCCGCGATCCTTTCTAGCCATAACGACGCGCGGGACTACGACGCGCAGTGGCACACGCGTGCCGAGGCTCGCACAATTGCACGACGCCTACACCTGCGCTACAGCGAAGACTGCTAGCCGCGACGGCGCACGGCCCGGTCGGTGTCGCGGCCTACCCCCCGAGGACGGACTCACCGGCGCCGGACGGCTCCGGATCGGGCAGCCGCGTCATCCGCACGCCGTTGAAGAAGCCGAGCAGCCCCGCGAGGAGCGGCACCATCAACGCGATCTGGAGCGCGAGCGGTCGCGTTTCGTTGTTGATACGGATGATCTCGTCGTGGACATCGGCCGGCTGGCCGGCGAGGAGCTTGTCGAGGTGCGTGTTCGTGATCACCTGCGCGTTCTTGTCGAGTTGCGTTGCGACGGCCTTCTGCTCGGACGGTGAGAGCACGGTGCTCGATTCGGCCTTGTTCGTGAAGATGAACGAGAGCGCGGAGAGCATGATCGCGCCGGAGAACGCAAGGCCGAACGCGAGACCGAACGAGCCGCCCGCCGAGTTGACGCCGGCGGCCTCGCTAACTCGTTCCTCTTCGATGGGAGAGAGCGTGTAGTTGTTCAGCTGCGAGACCAGGAGGCCGAGCCCGGCGCCGGCGATCAGAAGCGGGATCGCCATCGGCCAACCGGAGCCGGCGCGCGGAACAATCGGTATCAAGACGGCGACGCCGACGACGAGAAGCAGGAAACCCGCGCGGATGATCTTGCCGGGGCTGTGACCACCGGCCTTTTTCCCCGCCACGAGCGCGACGGCGAACATGCTGAGCGAGAGCGGCGCGAGTGTGAGCCCCGCTTCCATCGCGTTGTACTCGAGCACCATCTGCAGGAAGATCGGCAGCGCGATCATCAGGCCGCCGAGCGCGATCTGCTGCAGCATCTGTGACGAGACGCCGAGGCGGAAGTACTTCGAGACGAACAGGCCGGCGTCGAGCAGCGCGGTCTTTCCCTCTCGCTTGCGCTTGCCGAGCCACCACGCGAGCGAGCCGAGCGCGACCAAGCCTACGGCGATCAGCGCGAGCACCGCCTCGCCGCCCTCCTGCCAGACGAGGATCCCGAGCACGACACCGCCCATGCCGACCGCAGAGAGAATCGCGCCCACGTAATCGATCCCGCGAGCGCCCGTGTACGGGACGTCGTGGACGAGCTTGATCCCCGACAGAACGATCGCGATGATCACGACCTCACCGAAGAACGCCACGCGCCACGAGAGGTACGTCGTGATGAAGCCGCCGACGAGCGGCCCCACCGCGGCCGCAATCGCGGCGGCCGCGCCGACGAGGGCGTACGCCTTTCGCTGCATCTTCCCCTCGAAGTTGCCGTGGATGAGCGACTGCATCGCCGGTAGCAGGAGCGATGCGCCGAGGCCGCCGATGATCGCCCAGCAGATGATGATCGGCAGGAGGCTGTGCGACAGCGTCATCGACAAGGCGCCGATCGCGTAGCCGAGCAGGCCCAGCACGTACGCGCGTTTTCGCCCGAACAGGTCCCCGATCTTGCTGCCGATCAGGATGAACGCCGCCGAGACGAGCGCCTCGAGCGCGATCGCCGACTGGACGCCGCTGGCGGTCGTGTGGAGATCCTTGACGACCGCCGAGATCGAGACGTTCATCAGCGACGTGTCGACGACGAGGACGAACATCGCCATCGCGAGCAGGATCGCGAGACGCTGGTTGCCGCTGGACTCGTCGACGGCCGGGTGTGCTTCGATCGCTCCCACAGCCGCATCAGTTTCCCCTCGCCGGCCGGTGGCCCGCATCATCCGATTCGGGCGAGACGCGACGAATTCCCTGCTCTCGCCGTCGTGTTCGGTACGGCGGAGGGCGGTGGTGCCTTAATGGAAGCGCAACCAAGTGTTCACGGTGTCCTCATCTCGCCGCGCGACGCTGCGGTCAGCGGCGCGGCCACGATCGGCGCATCGAGGCATCTCCCCTCTCGACGCTGCCGCCCGCGACCGATGAACGAGGAACCCGAATGACGATGCTGGACATGATCCCGAACGTTCTGCCCCGCGCGGTTCGCGCGTGGACGCGCACGTGATGCGCGACCGGGTCTTCCGACTCGAGCGGCATCCGCTCGGGCTTCGGTTACACCTCGCGGGCCTCCGCATCCACGAGTGGCATCTCGGGGCTGCCGTCCTCGCCGCCGTCGCCGTCGGTGCGGCATTGGGCCGGTTGCACGTGACGCTGGACGCGGTCCTCGCGGCGGCTGCCGGCGTCTGGCTCGTCGCAAAGGACTGGCACGACCTCGTTCCGTCGCGCCGCGACACGGCGGCATGGACGCTCGGTCTCCACCGGCGGCCGCATGCGCTCCGGACGCTGCGCCGCGCCGACCCGCTTCCGAAGCTCGCCGCGATCGGTGCCGTCGGAGTCGCGCTCGTGAACCTCGTCTCCACCGTGACGCCCAACGTCGGCTGGCGCGGCCACGCGTTGCTCGAATTCGAGCCGCTGGCGGCAATGCGCCTGTCGCACGCAATTGCGGTGCCGGCTGCCGCAGCGCTCCTCGTTGCCGCGCTGTATCTCGCGCGACGGCGCCGACGCGCCCTTTATCTCGCCACGTCGCTGCTGGTGGCGCTCGCCGTCCTGAACGTGCTCAAGGGCCTCGACGTCGAGGAAGCGCTCGGCGACCTCGCCGCGGCCGCCCTGCTGTGGGCGGGGCGAAGCTCTTTCTACGTCGAGCACGAGCCTCTGACCCGCCGTGGCGCGGCGCGGGCGATCGCTGCCGTGACCGGCGGGATGCTCGCGGTCGCGGGCATGAGCGTCTGGATCGCGGCTCCGGCGCATACCGCGTTCGCGACGATCGCGCGGACGACGGGCGACCTGCTTCTCTGGCAGTCCGCGCCGCTGACGTTCCACGACGAGGTCGGCCGACTCGGTCTCGCTCTCGGTCTGCTGAGCGCTGGGACACTCGCGGCGGCAGCGGCGTTCGCGTTCCGTCCACTTCGCGGCCCCCGACGGCTTCCTGACCCGGCGACGCGAGCCGCGGCCGCCCGGCTCGTCCGCGCGCACGGCTCGGACACGCTCGCCTACTTCAAGCTGCGCCGCGACAAGCAGTACCTCTTCTCGGACGACGGCCGCGCGTTCATCGGCTATCGGATCGTCAACCGCGTGCTGCTGGTGTCCGGCGATCCGGTCGGCGCCGAAGACGCGATTCCCTCACTGCTGCGAACCGTGACCGATTACGCCGAGCGGCGCGGACTGACAGTCGCCGCGCTCGGCGTCAGCGCCCGACTGCGCCCCGTGTTTGCACAGCTCGGCCTCCGGTCGCTGTACGTCGGCGACGAGGCGCTCGTCGACACGACGTCGTTCTCGCTCGAGGGACGGCCGATCCGCAAGGTCCGCCAGTCGGTGTCGCGTCTGGAGAAGGCGGGATATCGCGCAGAGATCCGCACGCTCGCCGACATCGACGAGGAGACGCTTCGCGCGTTGCAGCGTGTATCGGCCGAGTGGCGCGCCGGATCGGCGGAGCGCGGTTTCTCGATGGCGCTCGAAGACGTGCGCCGTGACGAGCACGGTGACTCCGTCATCGCGATTGCGCGTGACGCCGACGGACGCGTGCGCGGTTTCCTCCAGTTCGTCCCGTCGTACGGCCGCCGCGCGATGTCGCTGTCGTTCATGCGGCGCGAGCGTGGCACGCCGAACGGCCTGGTCGAGTTCCTCGTCGTCCGCTCGATCGAGCTCCTTCGCGAGCGCGATATCGCCGAGGTGTCCCTGAACTTCGCTGCCTTTGCACGGATCATCCAGGCTCCGCGCAACGTCGGCGAGCGAATGGCGGCGCGGCTGCTCGCGCTTGCCGACCGCTTCTTTCAGGTCGAGAGCCTCTATCGCTTCAACGCGAAGTTCTTCCCGCGCTGGGAGCCGCGGTATTTCCTCTTCGACGGCTATGCCGGTCTTCCGCGTGCGGCGCTTGCGGGACTTCGCGCCGAAGGGCAGGTTCCGGCGTTCCTGCTCCCGCGTCAGCCGCGCTCTACGCGGGAGCCGCCGACGATCGCCTCGCGGCCGTCGTCGAACCGCACGAGCCCCTTGCCCTTCCCGTCGTAGTCGGGCGACCACACGACGAGCGTCGCGTCCTCGCCGCCGACGCGGCAGCGCTCGGTCCCGGCGTCGAGCCCGCGCCAGTACCGGACGAACGGATTCTGTTCGCGTTCCCGGCCGATCGTCGTCTCGTCGGTGTGTCCGGGAAGCGCGCGAAGCTGGTCGGGCAGCGCGAGGAGGACCTCCATCACGGAGTGCCTCACCTGCTCGTAGTCGCCTCCGCCGACGGAATCCTTGAAGAGCGTGTCGCCCGTGAAGACGACCTCGTCGTTGACGACGAAGGCGATCATGTCGTCGGAGTGGCCCGGCGTCGGGATCGCCTCGACGCGCAGGCCGCCCTCGGTCAGCGAGTCGGTGCGGACCGGGAGTCCAAGCTCGTCCTCGTGCGCGACGTGGTCGTGGTGCGAATGCGTCCGGAGAACCGCGACCGGCTCGACGCGCCAACGCTCCGCCGCCTCGCGGAGCGGCTCGAGCGGTGCGCCGGCGTCCACGTAGACGGCCCGCCCGCCCTCCTCATCCGCGACGAGGTACGCGTTGGAGAGCCACCCTGGATCCATGCTCCGTGCGACGAGCACGACGGTACGCTACCCGTGCACCCGCCACGAGGAGGACGAATGCCCGGCCTGATGTCCCGATTCTCGACCATCATCAAAGCGAAGTTCTCGTCCATGTTGAACCGCGCCGAGAACCCGAACGAGACGCTCGACTACTCGTACGAGAAGCAGCTCCAGTCGCTCCAGAACGTCAAGCGGGGAATCGCGGACGTCGTCACGGCCAAGAAGCGGCTTCAGCTCCAGACGCAGCAACTGGAGCAGAATGTCGTCAAGCTCGAGACCCAGGCGCGCCAGGCGCTCGCCGCGAACCGCGAGGATCTTGCACGGCAGGCACTCGAGCGGAAGTCGGGCTTCCAGCAGCAGCTGCAGCAACTGGACGCGCAGGTCCAACAGCTCGAGAGCCAGCAGGAGAAGCTGACCGCGAACGAGCAGCAGCTGTCCGCGCGGATCGAGCAGTTCCGTTCGCAGAAGGAAGTGATCAAGGCGCAGTACTCGGCGGCCGAGGCGCAGGTGCGGATCGGGGAAGCGGCGACCGGCATCGGGCAGCAGATGGAGGACACGGGCCTCGCAATCCAGCGCGCGAAGGACAAGACCGAGCAGATGCAGGCGCGCGCGTCGGCGCTCGACGAGCTGGTTCAGACGGGTGGGCTCGAGGACTTCACCTCGGACCAGACCCAGCTCGATCGGGAGCTTGCGCAGCTGTCGTCTCAGTCGCAGGTCGATCAGGAGCTGGAGAAGCTGAAGGCGGAAGTGGGCTCGGGAGCGCCTCAGAAGGAGATCGAGTCGACTCCGCCACCGGGCGCGTAACGAGGTAGCCGGCGCAGGCGATGACGACGACCGTCATCGCGATCACGAGCGCGCGGTAGTCGACGAAGGTGATCAGCGCCGCGCCGAGCGCAATCGACAACGTCTGCGTTGTCAGGAACAGCTCGGCGGCGGATGCGACGCGGCCCTGCAACCGGAGCGGCGTCCGCCTTTGGAGCGCGGTGCCGAAGCCCACGATGACCCAGGACACACCGGCACCGGCGACGACGATGCCGAACGTGACCAGGATGAGGCTCGACGAGACGTACGCGAGCTCGCCGAGCGCGAATGCAGCCATGCCGATGCCGCAGAGGACGACATCGCCGACGCGGCGCAGCACCCGCGGAGCGGTGACGCCGCCCGCGATCGCGCCGGCTCCCTGGATCGAGGCGAGCACGCCGAGAAACGCCGGCGAACGATGGAGGCCCTGGTCGACCACCGCGAAGATGATCGTCTCGTCGAAGCCGACGACGAGCAGGCAGACGGCGGTCGCGAAGACGATCTGCTTCAGCGGCAGCGTCGCGAGAATATGGCGCGCGCCCGCCGTCACCTCGGCGACGAAGCCGTGCTCGACCCGCTCGAAGCGCGGCTCCGGCGTCCGCATCAGGAGCAGCGCTGCCACGACCGCAGCGAAGCTCGCCGCGTCCAGGATCGCGACGGCCGCACCGCCGGTGGCTGCGTAGATCGCCGCGCCGATCAGAGGCGCGATCAGCCGCATCCCTTCGCGCACCGATTGGAAAAGCCCGTTCGCATCGCCGAGCAGCTCGCCGGGAATCGTCACGGTCATCAGCGCAGACCGAGCCGAGGCGGCAAGGCTCTGTGTTGCGCCGAGGAACGCGGCGACCGCGTACAGGATCCAGACGTCGCCGCGGTCGTGCACGAACAGCAGCGACAGGACGACGACCGCTTCGCTCGTGTACGTGCAGATCAACAGCGGCCGGCGTCGCACGCGGTCGACGACAAGACCTGACAGCGGCGAGAGCAGCGACGGCGCGGACAGCGCGAAGAACGTCAGCCCGGCGGCCGCGTTGCTGTGCGTCAGCGACTTCGCCCAGATCGCGAGGACGATGAGCATCGCCCAGTCGCCGAAGACGGAGAAGAACCAGCCGGTGAGGAAGATCCGCGCGTCGCGGACCTGCAGCACGCGCCGCATCAGTCGGCGCCTTCACGCGCGAGCCGCGCAGACGGCGTGGGAACGACCTCGGCGACGTCGTCGACAGATGCGTCGGAGCCGGCGACGGCCGGCTCGCGCCGCGTCACGAGATAGATGCCGCACGCCGTGAGCAGAATGGACGCGGCGACGACGAGGACGCGGTAGTCCACGACGGTGATCAGCGCCGCGCCGACGGCGATCGAGATCGTCTGCGGCATGTTGATCGAGACGTCGGCAGCGGACGAAGCACGTCCTTGCAGCCGCGCAGGCGTGCGCAACTGCACGGCGGTGATCATTCCGACGATGAACCATGCGACGCCGGCCCCGGCAACGGCGACACCGACGATCACGAGCGGCAGGCTCGAGGACACGAACGTCGCATCGCCGAGCGCGAAGCAGATCATCCCGAGGCCCACGAGGTTCACGTCGCCGATTCGCCGGATCAGCTTCCCGGCGAAGACACCGCCGGCAATCGCGCCGACACCCTGCGCCGAGCCGATCACCCCGAAGAATGACGCCGGCTTGTGCAAGCCGTACTGGATCGCAGCGAACACGGTCGTTTCGGAGAACCCGACGACGAGGAACGCGATGCTCGACGCGATGATCAGCTGCCGAAGCGCCGTCGTCCGCGCAATGTGACGCGCGCCGGCTGCGATCTCCGCGACGAACTGCGACTCCTCGCGCTCGAAACGCGGCTCCTCGGTCCGGATCAGGAGCAATGCGCCGACGACGGCGACGAAGCTGGCCGAGTCGAGCAGCGCGACCGCGTGACCGCCAGACGCAGCGTAGATCGCGGCCCCCGTCAGTGGCGCGATCAGCCGCAATCCCTCGCGCGTCGTCTGAAAGATGCCGTTCGCGTCGCCGAGCAGCTCGCGCGGGATGATGATCGTCATGAACGCCGACCGCGCGGACCCGGCGAAGTTGCCCGCAGTCCCGTAGAAAGCGGCGACCACGTAGATGATCCAGATGTCCCCGCGGTCGTGCACGAACAGCAGCGACAGGAGCGCGAGCGCCTCGGCCGCATACGTCCAGATCATGACCTTGCGCCGCGGCAGGCGGTCGACGATAAGTCCGGCGACGGGTGCGAAGAGCCCCGGCAGCGCGAGCGCGAAGAAGACCAGTCCGGCGGCCGAGTTGCTGTGCGTGAGGTCCTTCGCCCAGATCGCGAGCGCGTAGAACATCGCCCAGTCGCCGAACTGCGACAGCGTCCAGCCGAACAGGAAGATGCGCGCGTCGCGGATTGCGAGCACCTTGCGCATTACGGCGACGAGCTTTCCGGCGACAGCTGCGCCGCGTCGCCTGGACGAACGGCGTCCTCGGTGTACGGCAGCTCCTCCGGCGCGGTCGGCAGCTCTTTCACGTGCCGGACCGGGGAGACGGCAATCGGAATCGCGGCGAGCGTGCAACCGATCGCACCGACGAACATCGTCGGACGCAGGCCGATCCATGACGCGAGGCCGCCCGAGATGAGGCTGCCGAGCGGGATCGTGCCCCACACGATGAAGCGGCGAGATGCGTTGACGCGGCCGAGGAGACGCTCCGGCGTCAGCGCCTGCGTCAGGCTGATCGCGCTGACGTTGTAGAGGACGATGCCAAAGTCGACGAGCGCGAAAGCAACGACGATGAACGGGATCGCGAGCGACTTCGGCGCCAGCGGAACGAGGATCAACGGCACGCCGTCGATGACGGTCGCGATCAGGATCGTCCGTCCGATTCCGAGCCGCGTGCCGATCCGCGTCGCGAGGAACGCCGCGACCAGCGAGCCGGCGCTCGCGAGTGACAGCGTGACGCCGATCGTCAGGGACGTCATGTCGAGCTGGCGGACGAGGTAGACGATCAGGATCGCGAACGCGACGTTGTTGAAGAAATTGAACGTCGCGGTCGAGATCGAGATCGGGCGCCAGTAACGGTGGCGGAGCAGGTACTTGACGCCGTCGACGAGCTCGCGGCGCAGCGATGGCGACTCGGCGGTGCGCACCGGCACGTCTTCGCCGCGGTGAATCGCGAACAGAAACCCGGCCGACCCGAGGTAGCTGATCGAATCGGCGAGGATCGCGTACGGCGCGGTGATCGCATGGACGAGCAGACCGCCGAGCCCCGGGCCGCCGACCTGCGCAGCCGAGCGGCTGATCTCGAGCTTCGCGTTGCCGTCGACGAGCCGCTCGCGCTCGACGAGCGACGGCAGATACGACTGATAGGCGACGTCGAAGAAGACGGTGAGCGTGCCGGTGAGGAAGCCGACGATGTAGAGCTGCGCGAGCTTCACGTCCGCGACCGCGGCCGCGAACGGAATCGAACCGAGCGCGACGGCACGACCTAGGTCGGCGATCACGAGAATCGGTCGACGCGGCAGCCGGTCGACCCAGACGCCGGCCGGCAGCGTGAAGAGCAGGAACGGAAGGAACTCGACGGTGCCGAGCGCCGCGACCTGGAACGCGGTCGCGTGCAGCACGAGCACCGCGACGAGTGGGAGCGCGATGCCGCTGATCTGCGTCCCGAACTGACTGATCGACTGCGCCGACCAGAATTTCAGGAAGTCGGCATGCCGCCACAGGCCGCCGTGCGGCCAGAGACCCCGCCCCATGGCGTTCAGCCCCTGGAGCTCTCGACCATGCCGGTCGCGCGCATGATCGCGATGTCGCCGCTGATCGTCTTCGCGCGCACCTCGACGAGCGCGGCGCTCTCGTCTGACTCCGCGGGCTCTGTTCCCGCCGGAGCGTCCGAGAGGTCGAGCTCGGAGGTGGTCGAGCCGCTGACCGTATTGGCGTCGACAAAGACGCGCGCGCCGCGGCGGATCCCCACCATGATGTCGCCCGAGACCGCGCGCAGCTCCATCACGCCTCCGTTCACCGCGTCGAGCTTCTGGTCGCCTGACACGGTGTTTGCAGAAACAGATGAGCGTGCGTCGCGAACCCAGAGATCGCCGGACACGAGCTGCACCGTCAGGTCGCCGTCCGCCTGGAACACCGCGACGTCTCCTGACGCCGTCTGCACGTTCGTGGCCCCGTGCACGCGCTCGGCGTGCAGATCGCCACTCGCGCTCTTGAAGCGGAGGAACCCGAGCGCCTCTTCGACGCTCCCGTCACCCGAGGCCGTCTTCATCTCGACATCCCCGTACCGACCGCGAGCCTGAAGATCCGCCGACTTCGTCATCACGTTCAGGTCGGCGCCCGGCGGGCACGTGACGCGGAGCCGGATGTCCTGGGAGCGACCGAACGAGATGAAGATGCCGAACCGAGACTGGACGTCGACCGAGACTTCGTGACCGCTGCCGCGCTCGCGGCACTCGATCCGCGCGTTCTCGACAACCTCGCTCATGTCGCTCGTGACGGCCTCGAGCTCGATGTGCGTCGTCGTTCCCTCGACGGTCTCGACCTCGATTCGACCGACCGGAACGTCGAGATTGACGCGAAGCGGGCCCGGAGTCTCGTAGGTCGCGGTACGCATCAGACGACGTGCTGCCGAACGTCGGCGTAGCGGATGTCACCCAGAATGCGGTCGCGGTGCGAAGGACCGCGGTACACGGAGATCGGCGCCTTGGCCTTGGGGCTCATCAGCCTGGCGTCACGGCGCGGAAGCACCGCGAGCGCGAGACCAAATGGAAGTGGAAGAACGTGCATCGCGTGCTCCTTTCAGCTCCGGCCGTAGCCGGTCATGCGGCGTCCGCCCTGGGTCCGCCGCGAAGGGTTGGCGCTCCTCGAGATCTGCTGGAGGAGCCAGGTGTTTGCCGACACGCCGGCGTCCTGCGCGGCCGCGTCGATGATGCTCTTGAGTGTTTCCGGCAGGCGCAGCGTCACCCGGGCGCTGAGCGCGTCGTCGGCGCTCGGCATCGGGCCGCCCTGCTCCTCGACGTAGATGAGCTCGGGGTCGCCGCCGGACATCCGGAGATCGACGTGCCCGTTCGGCAACTGCCCTGTCAGTTCCACCGCGGCCTCGCCGAGGACGTCCATCAGGCGGAGCCGGAGGGATGGCTCCAGGGCTGCCGAGATCCTGCGAGCGGCTTCGGCAACCGCGTCGTCGCCCATTCCGGCGACGGCTTCGAGATCCCGCTGGAGTGCCTCGACGAAGGCCGCGACGTTCATGGGCGGCAATATGACATCACAGTGATGTCACGTCAACATCAAATGGTGTCAGAACCGCGTCATGGTGACGCAGAGGCCGCAAATTGCGGTCTTTTTGCGACGTAGAACGCCGTCACGCCCGCCATCGCGAATGCCGGGAGCGCCAGGCAGACGCCCGCGACCCGGACGCCGAAGGCGCCGGCGAGCGCTCCGTCGATCAGGCTGGCGACCGGCCTGAGGCCGAGGAAAGCGACGCTCCAGAGCGCCATCACCCGCCCTCGCTGGCTCTCCTCCACCTCGAGCTGCAACCGGCTCGTCGCATGGGTGTTCGAGGCGAGGTAGCCGAAGCCGGCGACGAAGAGGAACACGAATCCGAGCGCGAGCCACGGCGAGAGCGAGAACGCGACGACGCCGCCACCGAGCAAGAGGAGGGTCGTCGTCATCCGCCGGCGCGACCCGGCAACCCGCCCGACGAAGAAGAACGCGGCCGCGACGGCGCCGGCGCCGAATGCCCCGATGATCCATCCGGCGACGGTGTCGCTGTGCCCGAACGCGTGCGCGAACGCGGGCGCCTCGGTGTTGATCGGATCGGAAGCGAAGCCGACGGCGGTGACGATCAGGAGGAACACGAGCAGCCGGGGCGTCCGGCGGACGAGCGCGAGGCTCTCGCGCAACCGCGCCTCGCCGCGCCGTGCCTTCTGGACCGCGGTCGGCTGCGTGACGGCCAGGGCTGCGATGAAGAGGAGGTACGACGCGGCGTTGATCGCGAACGACGCCGGGATCCCGAGCTTGTTCACCGACAGAGCCGCGAGCGCAGGGCCGACGGCGCGGGCGATGTTGAACGTCATCGAGTTCAGCGCGACCGCGGACGGCAGGTCGTCGCGATCGACGAGCTGCGAGATGAACGCGGTCGACGCGGGTGCGCTGAACGCGCTCGAGATGCCGAGCCCGAATGCGAACGCGATCACGACCCACTCGTTCGCGAGGTCCGCCCAGGCGAGGACGGCGAGGATGCTGCCGAGCACGGTTGCGACGGCCTGCGTGACGATCAGGAGCCGCCGCCGGTCGAAGCGGTCGGCGGCGCTCCCGGCCCACGGTGCGAGCACGAGCACGGGGATGAAGTTGGCGAAGTTCAGGACGCCGAGCAGGAATGCCGAATGCGTCAGCCGGAAGACGAGGAGCTGCGCCGCGAGATTCTGGAACCACGTCCCGCTCGCCGACGATGCGTTGCCGAAGAAGTACGGGCCGAATCGCCGCGACCGGATAAGCCCGAGTGCAGCACGCGGGCCGGCGGGCCGATTCGACTCCACGCGCTAGAGCGGCGCGTCGAAGAGGCCGAACCAGCGGCTGAGATCCTGCTCGATCGGAAGCTCGCGCTCCAGCTTCGCCTTCAGCTCGAGCTCCTCCGCGTTGTCGCGGTTCTGCCCGTCGCCGGTCGGAACGAATGGCCAGAACGCGCCGCGCTTGTAGCCGTAGACCAGGTAGACGGGATGCTTGCCGCCGTCGAACCGGAATGCTGCCGCGAGCAGCTGCTCGCCGAAGCCCTGCTCCTCGAGCCCCTGCGCGACGGCGTGCAGCGACGTCACCTGATCCTCGAGGTCCGGGTCGCGCACGACGATCCAGCTGTACCCGAAGGAGTCGTCGCGCTGTTCGAGCTTCGAGCCCGACTCGGCCGCGACGGATTCGAGCAGCTGCTGGAGGTCGCTCTGCGCGCGGACGAACTCGCCCGCGGACAACGGCTTGAAGCAGATTGCGCCGGCGCCCGCGGTTTTGAGGCCGCACTCCGTATCGAGCGTCACGGAGGCCGTCGTCAGCGCGAACAGCCGCTCCGCAGCCGGGCCGGCGAGCTTCTTCTTCCCGAACAGGACGTCACGGAGGCCCACGCCTCCATCGTTCCAAAAAGGGTCAGACCCGGAGGGTCTGACCCTTTGCGATCGTGCTATGCGACGGGGCGACCCATCTCGCGAGCGATCTCGGAAAGTGCGGCGAGGCGCTTCTCGAGCGGCGGGTGGCTCATGAACAGCTCCGACGTCGTCCGCTTGACCGACGCCGGGATGATGAAGAACGCGTTCATCGCCTCGACCTCGCGCAGGTCGCGCTGTGGAATGCGGAACATCTCGCTCGAGATCTTCTGCAGCGCGCTCATCAACTGCTCGGGTGCGCCGGTGATCAGTGCCGAACCGCGGTCGGCTGCGAACTCGCGGTACCGCGAGATCATCTGGATCAGGATCCAGCTGAGGACGTACGTCACGACCGAGACGGCCAACACGACGAGCCACACCGGAACGTTGTTGTTGTTGTTGTCGCGGTTCCCGCCCCCGCCGAACATGCCGGCGTAGAGACCGAAGCGGGTCAACAGCCCGGCGAGCATCGCGAAGAACGACGCAACCGTCATGACCAGGACGTCGCGGTTCGCGATGTGGGACAACTCGTGGGCGAGGACGCCTTCGACTTCGCGCGGCTCCAGCCGTTGCCACAGGCCGGTCGTCACCGCGACCGCCGCGTGCTTCGGGCTACGGCCGGTCGCGAACGCATTCGGGACGTCCGTGTCGATCACGGCGACGCGCGGCTTCGGCAGATCGGCCATCGCGCACAGTCGCTCGATCATCGCGTGGAGCTCCGGCGCCTGGTCGCGCTCGACGACCTTCGCACCCGACGCTTTGAGCGCGAGCTTGTCGGAGGTGTAGTACTGGAAGAAGGCCAGCCCGATGACGATCACGAGCATCGGCACCAGCCCGAAGTTGAGGGCCTGGAAAAGGACGACGCCGAACACGACGTAGAGGAGCCCGAGGAGCCCGCCGGTGGCGAGCATGCGCAGCGTCAGGCCAGAGTCGCGTCCGTATGCCTTGCGTTTCATCGAGAATCCTGCTCCTTGAAGGGGACGAGACTCATTGTAGTTTGCGCCTTCTGCGCTACGGGGCCGCTTAACGCCACCGCAACAAGCGCTGCCGCACCGCCCCCGCCCCGCCCTGCGGTGGCCGTCCGGATCGTGCGGACGCTCGCACCGGCCGACTACGAACGGCGCGGCGCGGTCGGGCTGATCGTGCCCGGGGTCGGAGCGACCGTGACACGTGCAGCTGCGCTTGCGTCGCTCGAGCGCGGCGAGGTGGTGCATGCGCTCCTCGGTGGGACGCCCCACGGGAAGGTGCTGCTGCGCCCGGCAAACGTCGACGGGACGCTGCTGACGTTCTACGTCGCGCTTCCGCCGCCGCAGCGCACGCCGAACCACACGCGTTACGGCATCGCCGCCGTCGGCTGCGGCCTCCACGGCTTGCTGACGTCGACGTCGACGCGGCTTCCGGGCCTGGTCTCGATTGCCGACGTCGCGCACGCGGCACGCCACGGCACGTGCCGGATCGCGCCGCTCGGCACGAACGCCGACCCCGACGCCGCCTCGACCCTTCGGTCGCTCGACCGCCGGATCGTCCACGTCCACGACGCGCGCGGGTGGGCGCTCGTCGGCGTCCTCGCCACCGTCGCCGTCCTCGCGCTCGTGGGCGGTCCCGGCGTGCTCGCCTGTGCCGCGGCCGTGATCGCGTCGCTGATCCTCTCCGCCGCCGGCGTCGAGAGCTTCTGGCCCCTCGTCCTCGGCGTCCCGCTGCTGACGATCGCGTTCGCTGCGGCGGGGTTGTCGCGCCGGCTGGTCCCGCCGCTCGTCGTCGTCGCGCTCGTGGTCATCCTCGTGATACTCGTCGTCGACACGCGGGTGAACTCGCTCGCGGTGCTCGGCGCGCGACCCGACGGCGGCGGCCGGTTCTATGGGATCACGAACCAGCTCGAGACGCTGCTGCTCGCGCCGGTCCTCGCGGCCGCAGCCGCAGGCGGCCTCCTCTGGTTCGCAGGCGTCGGGGCGCTTGCGCTCGTCACCGTCGGCTGGAGCCACGCGGGGGCCGACGGCGGTGGGCTCCTCGTGTACGCGATCGCGCTCGGCGTCCTCGCGTTGCACCTGCGGAACATCCGACTGACGCCCGTGCGCCTCGCGCTCCTCGGAGCTGCGACCGTCGCCGCGACACTCGCCCTCGTCGGCCTCGACGCGGCGTTCGGCGGCTCGAGTCACGTGACACACGCGGTCGACACCGGGCCCGGCTCGCTGCTCGGCGATCTCGGCAGGCGGCTTCACCTCTCGTACCTCTCGGTCACCTCTTCCTGGGGCAAGGCGGTGGAGTTCGCGCTCGGCGTCGGTTTCATCGCACTGGTCGGGTTGCGTTTCCGCCGCGGCCCGACCGTCGACGCGATCGTCGTCGGCCTCGTCGTCTCGTTCCTCGTCAACGACACGCCCGTCGACGTGGCCTTTCTCGGCGCGCTCGGATGCTGGGCGCTCATCCGTTGGGAGTCAGTAGACTCGCGCGCCATGCGCCGTGCGCCCGCAGTCCTGTTCGCCTCGTGCGCCGCTCTCCTCGCCCTCGCAGGATGCGGCAGCAAGGGCACCACGAAGGCGGCGCCCGTGACCGTGGTCGGGACGCTCGCGCAGGCGGCACCCGGCAAGGGCATCTTCAACGCCAACGGCTGCAACGGCTGCCACACCTACGCACCGGCCTCGGCGACCGGGAAGATCGGGCCCGACCTCGACAAGCTCGCGTCCTACGCGAAAGGTGCGAACCAACCCCTGCCGAAGTTCACGCACGAATCGATCGTCAATCCGAACGCGTACGTCGAGAAGGGCTACCCGAAAGGCGTCATGCCGTCGTTCAAGCAGCTCCCCGAGAGCGACGTCAACGCGCTCGTCGACTTCTTGACGAAGCCGCAAGGCTGACGGTCCAGCTTCCGAGCGACTTCCCGCGCGACGTCGCAGCGATCGCGTGCGACCTCGACCGGACCCTGATCGCCGAGGACGCCGTACTTCGTCCGCGCACGCGAGACGCGATCGCGCGCGTTCGCGCGACGGGCGCGCACGTCGTGCTCGTCACCGGCCGCATGTTCCAGGCCGTTCGCCCGTACGCGCTCGAAGCCGGCATCGACGATCCGGTCATCTGCTACCAGGGCGCCGTCGTGGCAGACCCCCGAACCGGCACATGGCTGCGGCACGTGCCGATCGCGCTCCCGCTCGCGCGCGAGGCGATCGAGGCGTTGCACGCTGAAGGGTTCGGGATGAACTGCTACGTCGACGACGAGCTCTACGTCGCAGAGATCACACCTGAGGCTCGCCAATACGCCGACTTCCAGCACATCGAGCTGCACGCGGTCGGCGATCTTCTCGAGTGGCTGGGCGTACCGCCCACGAAGCTCGTCGTCATCGGCGAGCCAATCGTGCTCGACGGGCTGGAGGAGCGGATGAAGTCACGCTTCCACGGACGTCTCTACATCTCGAAGTCGCTGCCCTACTTCCTCGAGTTCGCGTCGCCGGACGTGACGAAGGGCGCCGGTCTCGCTTTCCTCGCGCACCACCTCGGCTTCACGGCAGATCGAACGGTGGCGTTCGGCGACGGTGAGAACGACGTGGAGCTGCTCGAGTGGGCGGCGTACGGCATCGCGGTCGAAAACGCGCACGAACGCGTCAAGGCGGTCGCGCGATTCGTCTGTCCCTCGGTCGACGACGAGGGCGTCGCGCAGGTGCTCGAGGCATACCTAGACTCCCGCGCATGATCGACCTCCGGCTGGCGCGCGCGAATCCCGACATCTTTCGCGAAGCGCTCGCGCGCAAGGGCGCGGCCGAGCGGTTCGACGAGCTGCTCGCGGCCGACCGCACGTGGGCGGAGGCAACGCAGCGTCGCGACGAGGCTCGAGCCGAGCAGAAGCGGCTCGGCAAGCCGTCGTCGCCCGAGGACATCGAGCGAGCGCGCGCGTTCAAGCAGGAGCTCCAACAGCTCGACGACGCGCTCGCCGAGGCCGAACGCGAGCGGAAGCGGCTGTGGGATGCGGTTCCGAACCCGCCGCACCCGACCGCTCCCGACGGCGACAGCGACGACGACGCAGAACTGGTGCGCACGTGGGGGTCGCCGCCCGAGCTCCCGTTCACGCCGCGCGACCACGTCGAGCTGTCGGAGGGCGGGATCGAGCTCGAGCGCGCAGCGCGGACATCGGGGTCGCGATTCGTCTACCGGATCGGCGACGTCGCGCTCGTCGAGCTCGCGCTCTACCGGTTCGCGCTCGACCGGCTGGTCTCCCGCGGCTTCGTACCCGTGCTGCCGCCGGTGCTCGTCCGCGCAGACGCGATGTACGGCACCGGGTTCTTTCCGGCGCTCGAGGACGACGTGTACGCCGTGCCGGATGACGGGCTGTTCCTCGCCGGTACCTCGGAGGTTGCGCTCGCATCGCTGCACATGGGCGAGGAGCTCGACGAGCTTCCGCTGCGCTACGCCGGCTACTCGACGTGCTTTCGGCGCGAAGCCGGGGCCGCGGGCCGCGACACACGCGGCATGTTCCGCGTCCATCAGTTCGACAAGGTCGAGATGTTCGTGTTCTGTCGGCCGGAGGACTCGGAGGCCCAGCACGAGCGGCTGCTCGCGCAGGAGGAGGACGTCATCCAGGAGCTTGGCATCCCCTACCGGGTGATGAACATCGCCGCCGGCGATCTGGGCCCGTCCGCCGTGAAGAAGTACGACATCGAGGGCTGGTTCCCGGCGCAGGCGCGCTATCGCGAGCTCACGTCGACATCGAACACGACGGATTTCCAGGCGCGCCGGCTGAACATCCGCTTCCGGCGCGACAAGGCGCTCGAGCACGTGCACACGCTGAACGGCACGGCGGTGACCGCGCGCGCGCTGATCGCGCTGATGGAGAACTTCCAGGACGAGGACGGCACCGTCACGGTGCCGGAGCCGCTCGTCGAGGCCGGCGCGCCGCGGAAGCTGGGCGCCGACCGCCTACGTACCTGACGGGTACGGTTTCGCCCTCGGCGGGGTGCCGGAGCGGTCGAACGGGGCGGTCTTGAAAACCGCTGAGCCTTCACGGGCTCCGTGGGTTCAAATCCCACCCCCGCCGCTCTGTGACCGAGCGCGAAGTCTTCGAGTCCGGGTGCAGGCGAGAGCTTCGCTCGTGGAACGTCTCGGCCCCGGGGCCGCGAAGAACAGTGTCGGGTCTACGCCCCCGGGAGGGCGAGGTCTTGGGTTTTCGATCATTGGGCGCGGTTCCCGGCACACCTCGCGCGCGTCATCCCGCGTGGGCGATGCGCTCGTCGCCCACCGTGTCGACGCTTGGATTGCCGCGACCATGGAGCCGCATCCGCCCAACGGAAATGTCCGGCCTCGTTCGCGGAGAGAGGGTCTCGCGACGCGCGGGCGCGCGCTCGTCCGAGCGATACGGGCAGGCGATGAGGCCGCCGTCGAAAACGCTGTCCTCGAGCTGAGCCGGTCGCGGCGGATCTTCGCCCCGCTCGTGTTCGCCGTCGGCGCGTTCGCGATGCTGTTCCAGGGTGTGAGGCTGCTCTTCTACAACTGGCGGCTGACGATCATCCAGATCCTCCCGGCGATGTGGATCTGGGCGGCGCTGCTCGACCTCAAGCTGCATGCGTTCAAGGGCCGCGAGTTTCGCAGCTGGGGTAGCACCGGGCAGGTCGTGCTCCTCGTGGCGATCACGCTTCTGACGGTAACGACCTTCTACCTGAATGCGGTCTTCGCATTCGCAATCTCGCAGTCTGGCAAGCCCCAGATCCGACCGGCGTTCACGCTCGCGCGGAAGCATGCCGCCGTCGTGTTCGGGTTCGGGCTCGTCGTCGGCGTCGCACTCGCCTTCTCCGCGATCGTGGTCCCCCGCTGGGGTCGCGGGTGGTTCATGCTGTCACTCGGGATCGTGGTCGGCGTGATGATGCTGACGTACGTCGCGGTGCCCGCCCGTGTCGTCGGGATCCGCCCTGTCGGCTCTCGCCGCGACAAGCTCGCGGCGGGAGTTATCGCCGGGACGCTCGGAGCTCTCGTCTGCAGCCCGCCGTACGTCCTTGGTCGGATCGGAATCCTGCTGCTCGGATCCGGGGGCGTTGTGTTCGCAATCGGCATCGTCCTGGTCGTCGTCGGATTCACGCTTCAGGCGGGAGCGACCGGGGCGGTGAAGGCGATCAAGATGAGCGCAAAGCTCGCCGCGGGCAATCGGCCCCCGGCGGCCGCCCAGTCACCACCCGCCCCCGCGAGCGGAACCTGACTCCGCGCGTCACGTCCCTAGCTGTCTAGTCGGGAACGACGACGCCGGTTGCTTCCGGCGATTGCTCGCGGTGCGCTCTCTCACTCTCCCGCCAGCGGATCCAGACGGGAGAAAAGACAGCGCATACGAGCGACATCGTGATCAACACGAACACGTAGCCGAGCGTCGTGAGCACGACACCGAACGACCCGAACGCCTTCCCGTTCTCATTCAACGGGGCGGCGACGAACAACGGCGCGGTGGCCATGGTGCCGCCGATGACCAGGGAGGCAAGCACGGCTCCGGGGATTAGAGCGCGCAGCCCGACCTTGCGGTGCAGAAGCAGGTGCGGCACGAGCAGCCAGAAAGCGGTCGATGCGATCAACCAGGCGGGGACGAGCACGAGCCAACCTGTTGCTCGAAACCGCACCGACGCCCAGAGCTCGAGTACAACGGCGCCCGTGAGCAGGAAGAAGAAGCCGGCGAACAGCCCCTGATCGGCGATCGATCCAACCTCGATCCGCCAGGCGCGCGCGTAGACAGCCTGGTAGATCTGGCCGATACCAACGCCCCACAACAAGGCCGATACGACGGCCGCTAGCGTCGCTGCGAGTGCGTTGGCCGAGGCTGTGCCGAACGTCCCTTCGACGAGCGTGGCCGTGCTGCCGGTCAGCTTCATGTGGGTGACAAGTCGCTCGGCGAAGACGTTCGCGGTGCCGCCGGCGGGGTGGAAGTACGCGAGCGCGATCAGCGCCGTAGGCAACACCGACAGCGACGAATAGATCGTCGCCGCACAACCAGAGTTGCGACTCGCCTGGAAGTACGCGCGAAACCACTGCAACGCCAGCCGACCCAACGCGGTGTCGCTCCGACCGACGAGCCACTCCTGCTCCCCCTTGACCCGGCGGCCGCCGTACAGACGGCCGGCTCGAATCGCTTTATCCGGACGAGGTCTCGACATCAGCGGCGGTCCAGGTCGCGCAGCGTCGACTGAAGCTCGTCGAAACGGCGTCCGAACTCGTCGAGGCGCTCCTCGACCCGCGCCTCGAACGCCGCCTCGTCCGCCCCTTCGACCAGCGCGCGCTCGCGCGCGGCCCGAGCGACGAACGTCGACGTGATCGCCGCGGTGATGATCGCGAGGAACGCGATCCCCTCGAGCATCACGAACGCACCCACGGCACGTCCAATCGGTCGGGCGGGCGTCACATCGCCGTACCCAACTGTCGTCACCGTTTGCAGCGCCCACCACATGCCGACCCAAACGTTCGAATACTCGCGGTGGTCGAGAATGCGGATAAGAATCCCGCCGCCGACGACGACGATCGCCGTCGCCGTCACGATGACACCCGCAGCGACGCGAATCGACGGCGGCGCCCGCAGGAACTTCGACATGCGCCGCTCGATCAGGTTCGGTCGCGGGACGTTGCGAATCCCTCGGCCCCCATCGGCAAGCCGACCGCGGTTCGTCGTTGTCATGCGATCGCCTCCCGCCTCACAAGCCTCGTCATCCACGCCCGCGACGGGTTAAGCGCTGATGCCGTGCGCAGCAGCGCCGTGGGCCGCGGCCTCGTGCAGCGCTTTCTCGTCGTCGTGGGCCGAACTGTCACGTCTCGAGCAAAACGTCGCATCACCCGATCAGGACGAGTGGCGTACAGCCACTGACGATCGTTGCTAAAGAAGGCGCCGGCGACATCAGCCAGAGGTCATCACGTGTCTGGACGGCGGTAGCGGAGGTAGACGACGCGGTTGCTGAATGTGCGCGTTTCGAGGAGCTCGAGGTCGACACGGGTGTCGTCGGCGAAGAAGGGTTTGCCTCCGCCGAGAGCCACCGGGTAGACGAACAGGTGGTACTCGTCGATCAGCTGGTGCGCCGTGAGAGTCGCGGCCAGGTCTGCGCCGCCCACCGCGATCGGCCCGCCGTTCTCTTCCTTGAGCGCTCGAACGGTCTGAACCGGATCGGCACGGGAGAGGCGCGCGTTTCCCTCGACTGCCTCGAGCGTCTTCGAGAAGACCAGCTTCGGCAACTGCTTCCAGATCCGCGCGAACTCCACTTGGGCTACGTCGAGCTCGGAAACGTTCGGGAGCGCCAGGGGGTTGCGTTCTTCGGCGGTCTCCCAGAAGGCCATTACCTCGTAGAGGCGACGTCCGAGTAGATGCAGGCCGAGCTGGCGTGTCTGCTGGTTGTGGAAGCGGTGCAGCTCGGCGTCAGGCGCACCCCAGCCGTTCCCGTCAGGTCCCGCGATGTAGCAGTCGAGCGAGACGCCCATCGAGTAGATCACCGTCCTCACGCCGATTTCTCCTTCTGTAGTGGGAAGCCGACGCATAAAGGCAGCCAGTTCGATCGAGCTCGGTTCGCGCCGGCAGGGCGCCGTTCGGGCCTGCGGCGGCGTGTTCGTCGCCACTCGGTGCGTAATCCGTCCGAAGAGTCGGTCATCGTCTGCAGGGGTGCGGGTCGATTCGCGCAGCCGCGATACTGACCTGCGAGCGTCACAAAGGGGTTCGTCGCATAAAGGGAGGCTTTGCATGGCGATGAGAACACCGATGGCCGGCTGGATCGGTTTCGCGTCGATCTTGATGATCACAATCGGCGCGATCGATTTGTTCGAAGGCCTGATCGCTGCAGTCCGCGGGCACTACTACGTGCTCGCCCCGAACCAGATCATCGTCTTCGACGTCTCGACGTGGGGATGGCTCACGCTCATCTGGGGCATCGTGCTCATTTGTGCGGGGCTCGCGCTCGGGTCCGGCGCAAGTTGGGCTCGCTGGTTCACGATCGTCGCGGCAATCATCAACGTCCTCGGCCAGCTCGCGTTCCTCGGCTCGTCGCAGTGGCCGCTTTGGTCGCTGACCGGGATCGCGCTCAGCATCGTCGTCATCTACGCGCTGACGGCGCGCTGGGAGGGATACCCCGAGGCGGTTCGCGGGACGCGGCTCTGAGCCTGGCGTCGTAGCGCGGCGCGCGTTGAGCGCCATCGGGGCGGTGCGAGCCGCTCCGATGGCGCCAGCCTGCCGCTAGCGGCCGCGCAACGCGCCGAGCGGGCCCGAGAGCACGGCCGCAGCCGCGGCGACGAGGACGGTCGTGCCGCCCGGCGGGAGGTTGCCGTAATACGCGACGGTGATCCCGACGAGGACGGACGCGAGCCCGATCCCCATCGACATCACGAGCGTCGAGCGCATGCTCCAGGCGATCCGGCCGGCGGCGATCACGGGCAGCACCATCAGCGCGGCGATCAGAAGGATGCCCACGACGCGCATCGAGATCGCGATCGTCACGGCGGCCAGCGCTGCGGTCGCCGCGTTCAGCCACGGGACCGGCAGCCCGCCGACCCGAGCCGCCTCCTCGTCGACCACGACTGCGACAAGCGGCCGGTAGAGGACACTGACGACGAGCAAGGCTGCAACACCGAGCACCGCGATGACGACGAGATCGCTGCGCGTGACGGTGAGAATCGACCCGAACAGGAACTGGAAGAGGTTGACGTTGAGCGCCCCCGCAGCGGAGACGAGCACGACGCCGCCGGCGATCCCCGTATAGAAGACGAGCGCGAGTGCCTGGTCGCCGGCGGTGCGGCGGCGCGCCCGCAGCGCCTCGATCGACAGCGCTCCCGCGACTGACACGACCAGCGCCGTTAATACGAGCGGCAGGTCGAGGAGATAGCCGAGTGCAACGCCGGCGAACGCGACGTGGCCGATGCCGTCGCCGATCAGGCTCAGGCGCCGCTGGACGAGGAAGAATCCCACGGCCGGCGCAAGCAGGCCGACGATGATGCCCGCGCCGAAGGCGTGCCGCATGAACTCGAGGTCAAGCATGGGCGTGCGACGGGTCGTGCCAGACGCCGGGAAGCTGTGACGGAGCGCCGTCGAAGACGATCCCGCCGCGCACGAGCACGAGCCGCTCGACGAAGCGCTCGACCGCGCCGAACTCGTGCGACGCGTACAGGATCGTCATTCCCAGCTCGGCGCGCAGCTGTTGCAACAGCGCCCCGATCGTCTCCTGTGCCTCCGCATCGACCCCGGTCGTTGGCTCGTCGAGGACGAGGAGCTCCGGCTCCGCCGCAAGCGCCTTGGCGATGAACGCGCGCTGCTGCTGCCCGCCGGAGAGGGTGGTCAGCCGGCGATCGGGGCGGTCGCCGAGCCCGACGCGGCCGATCGCTTCCCGGACTGCGGCGCGGTCGGAGGAACGCAACGGGCCGAGGAACCGCGTCCGCGGCGCGCGCCCTGCGGTGACGAGCTCGCGCACGGTGAGCGGCGCATCGACGCCCGACTGCGCGCGCTGTGGAAGGTAGCCGAGCCGGTCGACGAAGACACGGACGTGTCCGGCGTCGGGCTGCTCGAGGCCGAGGACGAGTCGGAGCAGGGTCGTCTTGCCACCGCCGTTCGGCCCGGCAATCGCGACGAACTCGCTTCGGTCGACGGTCAGACCGACATCGCGCAGCACCGGCGCCGCTGCGGCGTAACCGAAGAAGACACCGTCGAGCTCGAGCGCTAGCGGCACGCCAACGCCTTGCGAAGCGTTCGAAGATTGCGGCGCATGATCGAGAGATACGTGTCTCCGCGCGCTTGCTCCCCCGGTGTCAGGCCTTCGATCGGATCGAGCACTGCCGTGCGTGCGCCGGCTTCGCGCGCGACCGTCTGCGCGAGGCGCGGCGAGATGAGCCTCTCGAAGAACACGGTTGTTGCGTGCGTGCGGCGCACGATGGCACCCACATCCGCGAGGCGGCGCGGCGTCGGCTCCGATTCCGGGGCGAGACCGGTGATCGCCACCTGGTGCAGGCCGTAGCGCCGCGCGAGGTACGCGAATGCCGCGTGACTCGTGACGATCTCCTTCCGCGCGCAGTGGCGTAGCCCGACGCGGTATTGCCGGTCGAGTGTCGAAAGCCGCCGGAGGAGCGGAGCCGCCGCCGCGCGACGATGGAGTGCCGCCGCGATGTCGACGACGACGCGCTCGAACAGCACCGGGTCGAGCCACACGTGCGGATCCGCCGTCAGGTCTTGGTCCTGGCCGCTCCCCGAGTGAAGCGGAAGGCCCTCGAGGACATCGACCGCGCGGCCGCTCGCGTTGCGCACCGCGTCGGAAACGGCGGGCTGGAAGCCGTGGCCGAGATACAGGACGACATCGGCTCGCTCGATCCGCGCGACTGCCTGCGGTGCCAGCTCGATGTCGTGCGGCTCAGCGCCCGACGGCGTCAGGTCCTCGATGTCTGCGCTCGTTCCGGCGACCTGCTCGGCGGCGAACGCGAGCGGGTAGAACGCCGCGACGACCGCCGTCTTGCCGTTCGCAGCGCGCGTCGACCCGCAGCCGGTGGCGAGCCCGACGCAAATCAGAATGAGAACAGTTCTCGAAATCACTTCGAGACGATACACTCGCGGCATGCCCTGGACGAGTCACGCGCTGGAGCTCCTCGAGGACTCCGGCTATCGAAGCGGCGCAGCGCGCCGCGCCGTCGTCGAGCTGCTCGGGCGTCAGAACTGCTGCCTCAGCGCGCAGGAGATCTTCGACCGCCTTCGCGGCGCGCGCCGTCCCGTCGGGATTGCGAGCGTCTACCGCACGCTCGACACGCTCGCCGACCTGAGACTGGTCAAGCGGATCGACGCCGGTGACGGAGTGGCGCGTTACGAGCCGTCGCGGCCGGACGGCGACCATCATCACCATCTCGTCTGCCGCGACTGCGGGAAGGTCGAAGCGTTCAGCGACCCGCGGCTCGAGCGCGCGATCGACCGCGTCGCGGACGGTCTCGGCTACGCCGTCGAGGAGCACGAGGTCGTGCTCACCGGCGCCTGCTCCAACTGCGTCTGAGGCGCCGCGCCGCTATTGGCCGTTTGGCGTAACGCGAGGTCCGGCGACGCCGCTCGCGGAGCGAAAGTTGCGCCAAATGCGTCATTCCGAAATCGGCCGTCGGCACTACGGTCAACGTGGGGCGGTCGGTGGGTTAGCGTCACCACACGGGCGTTCGGCTCGCCACCGCCCCAACTTCACCTGAACATCCGTCGTCGCGTCAGTTCCGTCGCTTTCAGCGGGAGTGCCCGGCCAGGCGAAGGATGAGAGTGAGCGACGCCGGCGGCCCCGGCCAGAGGTCGCGGACGAGCGCGGCGTCTGCGCGAACGACGCGCCGCAAAACGAATGCGACCAGCACCGCATCGTCGAGCTGGCCCGCGACCGGAATGAAATCCGGGATCACGTCGAACGGGAGCGCGAGATACGGGATCAGTGCTGCGACGAGCAGCTTGTGGTGCTTCGGCACACGCTCGTCGCGTAGAAGTCGCCCGAACAAGACGACACAGTCGGGGACGAACCCCGCTACCGCGCGCGCCAGCTCGTGTCGCCCGGCGATCATGAACGTGAGAACGAGGGCCGCATAGACGGCGACCGCGGCGACGATCACGGCGAGAAGCCACCCGGGCACCCTCGGACGGTAGCGGTCGGTGTGCACCGCGTTGACGCGCGTCGACGGCCGCAAGCCCTGCGAGTGCCAGACGCAAAAGCGGACGACAAGCGAGCGGGCGCCGAAGCACCCGCCCGCGAATCAATCACTCACTCACTCAGTAGACGGTCCCGCGCCTGCCGCCTCGGCTGAGCCCCCACACGGCGCCCAGCAGGAGACCGGCAACGACCAGGATCACGCCAATCGCCATCAGGATCCACCCAATTGCAGGCATCACCGTCAGCCACAGGATCAGGCCGATGACGAACAACAGGATTCCAAGGCCAACCATGGTCTCGTTCCTCCTTTCGTCACGAGTACAACGGCCGACCTCCGTCGCGGGATACGGCGTGTTCGTCTAGCTAGAGGAGGAGCAGAACCGCAGGCGCGCAGGATCGGTGTGGAGGGCGACCGGAGCCGCCCTCCACACGCGTCGTCCTATGCGGGCCGCGGGCCGCCGCCGCTGCGGCGACGCCGTGTGGCGAACGCGGCCGTGATCGCGAGCAGCGCACCGCCGACGATCGCGCCGGTCGTCTCCGCGCTTGGCGCGGAGATCTGCGTTCCACCGCCCGACGCCGTCTGCACAGACGCGGCCTGCGCCGGCTGTGGACCGCTGAGGGCGTTGTCGCTGACGACCTCGGGCGATTGCGCGCCCGTGGCCTCGATCGCTTCGAGCGACGAGGGGCCCTGTGCGACCGACGCAGCCTCAACCGACTGCGGGCCGCTCAGTGCGTTGTCGCTGACGAGCTGCGGCGAGTTCGCCGCCGCCGTCTCGATCGCCTCGAGCGACGAGGGGCCCTGCGCGACCGACGCAGCCACAACCGACTGCGGGCCGCTCAGCGCGTTGTCACTCACGAGCTGCGGCGAAGAGCTCGCCGCATCCTCGCGCGCGAGGAGCTGGTTCATCGCGTCATGGCGAGCCTGCGTCGGGCTCTGCGTAACCGCGGCAGCCTCAGCCGACTGCGGGCCGCTCAGCGCGTTGTCGCTGACGAGCTGCGGCGAGTTCGCCGCCGCCGTCTCGATCGCCTCGAGCGAGGAGGGGCCCTGCGCGACCGACGCAGCCTCAACCGACTGCGGGCCGCTCAGTGCGTTGTCGCTGACGAGCTGCGGCGAGTTCGCCGCCGCCGTCTCG
>JBJMJS010000046.1:0-27828 GCA_045806225.1 Gaiellaceae bacterium | reverse complement strand
TGTTGACGACGCCTGTCTCGTGCGCGATCACCTGCTGCGTCCGCAGGGCGAGCTTCACGGCGTGCTCGGTCGGAAGTGCCAGCGCCTCGTCGAACGAGTTGGTGTGGAGCGACTGCGTTCCGCCGAGCACTGCGGCCAGCGCCTCGATCGCGGTGCGGATGATGTTCACCTCGGGCTGCTGCGCCGTCAACGACACGCCGGCGGTCTGCGTGTGGAACCGCATCAGCCACGACCGTGGGTTGCGTGCGCCGTAGCGGTCGCGCAGCTCGCGGGCCCAGATGCGCCGCGCCGCACGGTACTTGGCGATCTCCTCGAAGAAATCGAGATGCGCGTTGAAGAAGAACGAGAGGCGCGGCGCGAAATCGTCGACGTCGATGCCGCGCTCGACGCACGCCTCCACGTACGCGAACCCGTCGGCGAGCGTGAATGCAAGCTCCTGGGCGGCCGTCGATCCCGCTTCGCGGATGTGGTACCCCGAGATCGACACGGGGTGCCACAGCGGCATCTCCTGCGCGCAGAACTCGATCATGTCGACGACGAGGCGCATCGACGGCTCCGGCGGGAAGATGAACTCCTTCTGCGCGATGTACTCCTTGAGGATGTCCGTCTGGATCGTCCCGCGCAGCCGTTCGCGCGGCACACCCTGCTCCTCGCCGACGCAGACGTAGAACGCGAGCAGCATCGCGGCGGGGGAGTTGATCGTCATCGATGTCGACACCTCGTCGAGCGGAATGCCGGCGAACAGCGTCTCCATGTCGTCGAGCGAGTCGATCGCCACGCCTTCGCGCCCTACCTCGCCGAGTGATCGTGCGTGGTCGGAGTCGTGCCCCATCAGCGTCGGCATGTCGAACGCCGTCGACAGGCCAGTCTGGCCGTGGTCGAGCAGATACCGGAAGCGCGCGTTCGTCTCCTCAGCGGTGCCGAAGCCGGCGAACTGCCGCATCGTCCACAGACGGCCCCGATACATCGACGGGTAGACGCCGCGCGTGAACGGGTAGACGCCGGGGTACCCGAGCTCGCGGTCGTAGTCGACCTGGACCGTGTCGGGGGTGTACAGCGGCTCGTTCTCGAGGCCCGAGATCGTCGAGAAGAGCTCGCCCGAGCGCTCCGGCTTCGCGTCGTACAGCTCGCGGCGCCATTCGGACGTCGAATCGAGCTCTGCGCGTGGGTCTTCTGTCGTCGCCATTCCCACGGATTCTACGGCGGGTCGGATCTCCTGCCGGGCGGCGGCGTTAGTCTCGCCTCGTGGCCGAGCACGAGTACGCGCCGAACCTCGACTCCGTCCTCGACGAGATCGAGGCCGGCGGGAACTACACGGCCTGGATCGTCGATCGCGCACGTCCCTACCTGCACGGACGCATCCTCGATGCGGGCGCGGGCACGGGAACGTTCACCGATGCGGTGCTCGATGCGGCAGACGACGTCGTCGCGCTCGAGCCGGAACCGCGCTTCGCCGAATCGCTGCGCAGCCGCTTCGGCGACGAGCCGCGCGTGCGCGTGGTCCAGGGCGACGCCGAACGCCCTCCCGCGAATCTCGGCACATTCGACGCGATCATCTGCTTCAACGTCCTCGAGCACGTGCGCGACCACGCGGCGGCCCTGCGCGCGTTGCACGCGTTGACTGCGCCTGGCGGCGCGCTCCTCCTGCTCGTCCCCGCGCACCCGTCACTTGCGGCGCCGTTCGACCAGGCTGTCGGGCACGAGCGCCGCTATCGCCGCGACGACGTCGAGGCGGCGTTACGCGCCGCCGGGTTCGCCGTCGACGAACTGCGGTACGTGAACCCGGTCGGCGCGCTCGGTTGGGCGGTACGGATGCGCCTCCTGCGACAACGCGAATGGCCCTCGCGGTCGTTTCGGACGTTCGACCGTCTGGTGCCGCTCTTTCGGCACCTCGATCGGCTAGGGCTCCCGTTCGGTCTCTCCGTCTGGGCTGTTGCCCGGCGACCTGAGCTCCACTAGAGGGTTCGGTTGCGTCGCTCCGTTCGGGCGGCGCGGCGCGGCTGAGATCAGCGACTGATTCCGCGAAGGACCGCGGTGTCCGCCTCGTCCTTTGCGGCATCCTCTCCGTCATTACGGATGCGCGACTTACTCCGCGTCAGCGCGTCGAGCGTGACGACGCGAGCACGGACGCCGTGGAGCTCGCGCACGTCGGCGTCCCGCGCATCGTCGAGCCACGCGCCGGACCCGTTGCGAAGCGGGATCACGACGGCCCCGTCGTCATCGCGCACGAGAAACGTCAGCTCGAATCGCACTCCCCCGCGCGCATACCCCGTGCCGCCATTGTCGTCGGGCGACGGAACGTGTGTCCAGCCGTCGCCCGCGAGCAACCCGCCGATCCGCGCGACGTCGTCAAGCCACACGGCGAAGTCGACGTCGTCGTGCTCGCGCGTCACTTGACCACGATGGAAGTCGACTGCCCAGCCGCCGAAGAGCCAGTACTCGATTCCGTCGTGGTCGAGCAGCCGAGCGATGTCGGCGAGCGCGGCCAGCTGGAGCGACTCGCGCTCCACACGCGAAACGTCGATCGACTCGCTGGCGTCACCGCGCACGGACGTCACTGTACGACGAGTCAGCGGGCCGGAACGAGCGTCAGCTGGCGCGGAGGAGGTTCTCGACCTTGCGATACGCCTGCGAGTCCGGCTCGAGCTTCCGAAGTGCGAGGTCGAACACCTCTGCCGATCGCTCCGTCCGCCCGCGACGCCGGAAGGCAAGCGCGAGGTTCGCGATCACCTCGCCCTCGCTGTGCTCGTCGCCGAGCTCGCCGAGGATCGCCGCGGCCTCCTCGAGCAGGTCGAGCGCCGATTGATCGCCGGCGCGATCGAGCGCGAGCGCCAGGCTGTTCAGCGTCAGCGCCTCCGAGCGCCTGTCGCCGAGCTCGCGGAAGAGGTCGAGCGCGAGTCGATGCTGCTCGACCGCCTCGTCATACGCGCCGGCGCGGCGCAGCCGGAGTCCGTCCGCGTTCGCGTGCAGCGCATCCCGGCGCCGGGTGTCCGGCGTCCGCGTCGGCCAGGACGACGCGACACGGACGTTCGCCGCCTGGACCTGTCGGTGCGCGCGTGTCGCCGCCACCGCGATCTGCCGGCTTCCTGTCCGGCCGAGGTCGACGGAGCGTGCCCGAAGTCGGCCGACACCGGCGTCGGCGTTCCGCGCCGCCGCTCGTGAGATGCGCGCGGCCGTTCGGGTGGCGGTCGAGCCGTAGCCGGCTGCGACCGGAGTTGCGACCGCAACCGCACGTGCAGCCTGCCGGCGCGCGCGCCGTACGGTTCCGAGCATCGCGGCCGTCGCACGGCGTCCGAACGTGGCCGCTACGGCGATCGCCGTTGCACACAGGCCGCCGGCGGCGACGACGAGGACGATCCGCAAGAGCCCGATCGATGCGAGCAGCACCAGGAGGAACGCCGCGATGCCGCCCATTGCGAGGACGCGCCGCCGCACCTGCGCGCCTGCCGGTGAGTCAGCGCGCAGTAGATGCCAGAACAGCTTGATCCGATCCACGACCGCCATCTTCCCCCCACTCGTCGTCGGAGTGAAGCGACTTCGGCGGAGGGACTACCGTTCCTGCGCGAGATCCTCGCGCGATCAGAGGGAAACGACGATCTTTCCCTTCGCGTGGCCCTCGCCGAGGTAGCGCAGCGCGTCGGCGAGCTGGTCGAAGTCGTAGCGCCGGTCGATCACGGGCGACACCTTTCGCGTCTCGAGGAGCTCCCGGAGGACGTTCATGTCCGGTCGGGTGATCTTGGCGACGAAGAAGGCCGCTTTCTGGCTGCTGCGGGCGGCACCCAGGAGCATCGCGGCGGTGTGCGTGAGCGGCCCGAGCAGGCGCGATCGGGTCTGTCCGCCCACGAGCACGACCCTCGCGTGTGGCTTCATGACGCGCCTGCACTTCGACCACGTCTTGCTGCCTGCATTGTCGAAGAGCACGTCATAGCGTTCGCCCGTACGGGTGAAATCGTCGCGGGTGTAATCGATGACGCGATCGGCCCCGAGGAGCCGCGCCAGCTCGACGTTTTGCGGGCTGCAGACGGCGGTGACGTCCGCGCCGAACGCCTTCGCGATCTGGACGGCGAAGGTGCCGACGCCTCCCGACGCGCCGTTGATCAACACCTTCTCTCCGGCCTGGACCTTGCCTTTGTCCCGGACCCCTTGCAGCGCCGTCGTCGCCGCAACCGGCACCGCTGCCGCTTCCTCGAAGCTCAGGTGCGCCGGTTTCAACGCGATGCCGTTGCGGACGGAGACGTACTGGGCGAACGCGCCGCCCCTCGCGCCGAACACCTCGTCGCCGGGCTTGATGTCGGTGACGTCCTTGCCGACCGCTTCGGCGATGCCGGCGAAGTCGGCGCCGAGCAGCGGAGACTTCGGCGCGCGCAGGCCGAGCGGTACGCGTCCGACGTAGGGCTGCCCCCGGAGGATGTACCAGTCCGCCTTGTTCACCGAGGTCGCCCGCACCCTGACGAGGACGCAGTCGTCCTCCGGCGCCGGTTTCGGCACGTCGCGCACCTCGATCACTTCCTCCGGCCCGTATCGCTCGCGGACCGCCGCGCGCATCGTGGTTGCCTGCTCGACCTCTGTCCGCGTCGCCGACACCGGGGCTCCTTTCGTACGCCGTAAGCTTATGGTGTAAGGCTTAACGTACAGCGTAAGATATGTCAATGGTGACACGCGCGCGATCACGTCGTCCCCTGACGCGCGAGCAGATCCTCGCCGCCGCGCTCGAGCTCGCGGACGAGGGCGGTGTCGAGGCGATCTCGATGCGGCGACTCGGCCAGTTCCTGGGATTCGAGGCCATGTCGCTCTACCACCACGTGGCGAACAAGCGCGACGTTCTCGACGGGATCCTCGATCTCGTGCTCGCCGAGACCGAGGCGCCCTCACTCGACGGGGAATGGGACGCAGCGGTGCGCAGGAGCGCGATCTCCGTGCACCAGGCCTTGAGGCGTCACAGCTGGGCGGCGAGCCTCGTGATGTCGCCGAGCCACATCCGTCCGGCGCGCCTCCACTATATGGACGCCCTGCTCGGTCGGCTCCGTGCCGCCGGATTCTCGGCCGATGAGACGTACCACGCCTACCACGTCCTCGACGGGCACATCTTCGGGTTCACGCTGTGGCAGAACAGCCATTCGTTCCCGGCCGACCAGATGCCCGACCTCGAAACGCTCCTCGAGCGGGTGGTCCCCGAGCGCGAGTACCCGCACCTGAACGAGCACGGCCGGCAGCACATCGCGGAGGGACCGCATCAGGACGTCAGCGCGTTCGAGCTCGGCCTCGACCTGATTCTCGACGGGCTGAAGCGGATGCAGGCCGCGCGCTAGCGGTTGTGCGCCCGCACGAGGCGCTGCAGATCGGGACGGTTCTCGATTGCCTGCGGCGCCGGGCACGTGTTCGAGCACTGCACACCGAACGTGTACGCGAAGTCGAACGGCGCGTGCGGTACGAGCGTCCCCCACGTGTCGAGCATCCGCGACAGCTCCGCGGGTTTCGGCGTTCGGTAGTACATCGGGCCGCCGACGCGCGCCTCCTGCCCGAACTCCTGGTACAGCGGCGCGATCGCGCGGAGAGGCACGCCGTTCGCGACTGCCGCGGCGACGCGCTCGCCGATCAGGTCATACGCACACGGGACTGCGTTGCCCGCCTCGTCGTAATGGCACGGGTAGGGATCGAGGCCGACGACGTCGACGTGCGTCTTCGCCGGACGCAACGCCCGGAACTCGCAACCGAGGCGTGCGCCGCACGGCCCGGATCCGTCCTGGACGACGATGAACGCCTTTTGCGAGTCGGAGCGCGCGTGCACGTAGTCCGCGCGCGCACGAATGTCGGCAGCCGCGTTCGTGCACATGAGCGGGTGCGGCTCGTCGGACAGGTAGTAGCCGTACACCTTGCCGTCGTGCGCGAGTGCGTTCACGAGCGAGCGGAATCGCGGCGTCTCGTAGCCGGGTGTCGTGCAGTCGGTGTTGTCGAGGTTGCCGACCCAGATCAGCGCCTGGACGCCGTCCGGTAGCGCGTCGACCGTCGCCTTCGTCGCCGCAGGGTCGGTTTGGCTACCGGTCACGTCGACGAGGTTGAACCCGAGCGAGAGCGCGAGTTTCTGATTCGCATTCGTGCCGCTCGCGAAGTGCAATGCGCCGGCACCGTGTCCGGACCCGCGGCCGGCACCGTGTCCGGACCCGCAACCGGCTCCGACGGCGGCGACCGCAACCGCTGCAACCGTCGCGGCGAGGGCTGCACGGGCCGCGCGCATGACGCAGAGCGTACGAGAGGCGCGCTCGCGTGTCGCGCCGGCGTCTCGATCCTCGGTACCGTGAGCCGGTGGCCCGGCGGATCCTGATCACGGGGATGTCGGGGACTGGCAAGTCGACCGCGCTCGACGCGCTCGAGGACCGGGGCTTCCGCGTCGTCGACACCGACGAGCCGGGCTGGAAGGTGCAGGTCGGCGACGAGTGGGTCTGGGATGAGGCGCGGATCGACCAGCTGCTCCGCTCCGACGATGCCGGCCCGCTCTTCGTCTCGGGATGTGTCGCGAACCAGGGACGCTTCTACAGCCGTTTCGACGCCGTCGTGTTGCTCAGCGCGCCGGCCGACGTAATCCTCGAGCGGATCGCATCACGGACGACGAACGGCTACGGCAAGACGGCGCGCGAACGAGAAGCCGTGCTGCGGGATCTCGACCAGGTCGAGCCGAGGTTGCGTGCCACCTCGTCTCACGAGGTCGACGCGACGCGGCCGCGCGACGAAATCGTCGCGACGCTGATCGCGATCGGCGGCGGCTAGGAGGGCTCGGCGGACCCGCCCGGTCGCCAGAGCGGCTCCTGGCGACCGGCTTCCGCGTTCGCCGCTCGGGCGGCGATGAAGAGAAAGTCGGACAGGCGGTTGAGGTAGACGAGAACGAGCGGGTTGATCCCGTGCTCGCCGTCGGCGACCAGCGCGTCGCGTTCGGCGCGCCGGCAGACGGCACGCGCGACATGGATACACGCCGCGGCCTCGGTTCCGCCGGGGAGCACGAAGCTCCGTAGCTCCGGCAGCTGCGCGTTCAGGTGGTCGCACAGCCGCTCGAGCTCGTCGACCGCGCCCTGGTTGACGCGCAGCCGATCCGTCACACCGAACGGAACGGACAGATCCGCGCCGACGTCGAAAAGCTCGTTCTGGATCCGCTCGAGCCATGGGCGGAAGCGCTCGGGCAAGTCCGCCGCCGTCAATGCGACGCCGAGGTGTGAGTTCAGCTCGTCAACGGCGCCGAACGCGCCGATGCGGCAGTCGAGCTTCCGGACGCGCGACCCGTCGCCGAGCGACGTCTCGCCGGCGTCGCCGCCGCGCGTGTAGATCCGCGTCAGCCGGACCGGCTCGTCGCGCTTGCGCGTGCTCACGCCGTCGCGGCGAGCGAACGGTCGGTCAGTCCGAGAATCGAGCGTGCGATCACGAGCCGCTGGACCTCGCTCGTGCCCTCGTAAATCTCTGTGACGCGTGCGTCACGGTAATGGCGCTCGACCGGAAACTCCTTTGTGTATCCGTAACCGCCGAGGATCTGGATCGCCTCACCGGCGTGCCGGCGCGCCATCTCCGACGCGAACAGCTTCGCTTTGGCGCCGGCCTCGGTGTGCGCCTCGCCCCGCTGCTTCAGCCACGCGGCGCGATAGACGAGGAGCCGCGCTGCATCGAGCTCCGTCGACATGTCGGCGAGCTTCCACTGCACGGCCTCGAACTCGCCGATGCGCTTGCCGAACTGCCTGCGCTCGAGCGCGTAGCCGCGCGCGACGTCATAGGCGGCCTGCGCGATCCCGAGGGCCTGCGCGGCGATCCCGATCCGGCCGCCGTCGAGCGTCGCCATCGCGACGTGGAAGCCGCGGCCTTCGTCGTGCAGCAGTCGATCCCGCTCGACGTCGGCGTCGACGGCGATCGCGTTCGTGACCGACGAGTTGAGCCCGAGCTTCTCCTCGCGTCCGGTAACGCGGATGTGCTCTGCGTCGAGGACGAACGCGCTGACCCCGCGTGCGCCCGGCGTCTCCGGGTCGGTGCGCGCGAAGAGCAGAAACGTTCCGGCGTGCTCAGCGGTCGAGATGAACTGCTTCGACCCGCTGATGTGCCAGCCGCCGTTCGTTGCGTCGGCACGGGTCCGAAGCGAAGCGGCGTCGGACCCCGACTCCGGCTCCGTGAGCGCGAACGCGCCGATTGCGTCGCCGCGCGCGAGCGGCGGCACGAATCGCGCACGCTGCTCGTCGGTCCCGAACGTGAGGATCGGCAGGGTGACGGCACTCGTGTGCACGGCGACGGTGACGCCGACGCCGGCGTCGGCGCGCGAGATCTCCTCCAGCACGAGGATGTACGAGAGGAAGTCGGCGCCGGCGCCGCCGTATTCCTCGGGGATGCAGACGCCCATCAGGCCGAGCTCGGCGAGCTTCGGGTAGAGGTCGCGCGGGAACTGGTGATCGCGGTCCCAATCGGCCGCGTGCGGCTCGATCTCGGCCCTCGCGATGTCCCGCGCCAGCGCCTGAATCTCGCGCTGGTCAGGCGTCAGCTGGAAGTCCACCGACGGCCAGTATAGGCGCCGGTTTCCGCTGCTCCACCGGCGGACGCTACGCGGCTGCGAGCTCGCGGCGGATCTCGCGGAGCTCCGTCTCGATCGTCATGAAGGCGTCGACGATGTCGGGGTCGAACTGGCGCCGCGATTGCCCGACGATCTCCTTGTGCGCCGTGTCCCAGCTGAGTGCGCGCCGGTACGGACGGTGGCTCGTCATCGCGTCCAGCGCGTCCGCGACGGCGAAGATCCGGGCGCCGAGCGGGATTTCGTCGCCGGTGAGCCCATCGGGATAGCCGCGGCCGTCCCAGCGCTCGTGATGCGAGCGCACGATCTTCAGCCCCTCCCCCTGCAGGAACGCGACGCCGGACAGCATGGCTTCGCCGAGCACCGTGTGCGTCTGCATCCGGCGCCGCTCGGCCGGGCTCAACGGCCCGGGCTTCAGGAGGATCCCGTCCGGGATGCCGATCTTGCCGACGTCGTGGAGGAGGAATCCGTACGGCGTGCTCGCGTCCCCGACGATCGCCGCGTCGCCCACCTGCTCGGCGAGCGCCGACGCATAGTTCTGCACGCGTTGCGAGTGCGCGCGCGTGCCGGTGTCCTTCGACTCGAGCGCGCTCGCGAGCGCCGACACCGTCTCGAGGTACGCGCTTTGCAGCAACTCCCGCTGGCCGCGCTCGAGCTCGAGCATGTGTCGAAGGTCGCGTGCATAGAGCAGGAGTTCCTCCTGTGGCCCACTCGCGCCTTTCTTCGTCGCGCGGAAGGGCACGCCGTAGAGGCCGCCCGCGAGGCGCTCGGCGACAGACAGCAGCTCGAGCGGGCTGAACGGCTTACGGATGAACGCGTCGGCGCCGGCCTTCTTGGCGTCGGCCGACGTGCCGCCGTCCGATCCGGTCAGCATCACGATCGGGATCGCGCGCGTGGCGGGATCGGCCTTCAGCTGGCGACAGAGCTCGAGACCCGACGTCACCGGCATGTTGACGTCGAGAACGATGACGCTCGGCGTCGCGCGCGCGATCTCACGTCGTGCGGCGGCGGCGCTTTCCGCTTCGACCACGTCCACATCCGCGACCTCGAAGGTCGTGCGGAGAAGCGTTCGCAGTCCCGGATCGTCGTCGACGAGCAGGATCCGCAAGATTCGAGACCTCCCTTTCCCGTACCTGCTGCTGAGTCTTGTCGGCAGTCGGTGCATGTGACTTGAGCCTCATGGATAGAGACTCCTCGACCCCGGGAAACCCTGCGCCGTGGCCGTCCCTCGAACGGGGGAATCGGCGCCGCTACCCGTACTCGAAGAAGCCCTGGCCGCTCTTCCGGCCGAGCCGTCCCGCGGAGACGTGCTCTTGCAGGAGCGGGGCGGGCGCGTAGCGGTCGTCCCCGAGGCCCTCGTGCAGGACCTCCATGATCGCGACGCAGGTGTCGAGGCCGATGAGGTCGGCGAGCGCGAGTGGGCCCATCGGGTGCGCAAAGCCGAGCTTCGCGATCGTGTCGATCGCGCCGGCCTCCGCGACGCCCTCCTGCAGCGCCCAGACGGCCTCGTTGATGAACGGCATCAGGATCCGGTTCGAGACGAAGCCGGGGAAGTCGTTCGCGACCGCGGGTTTCTTGCCGAGATCGACGGCAAGCGCGGTGATCGCCTCGGCGGTGTCGTCACTCGTGGAGCGCGCGCGGATGATCTCCACGAGCTTCAGCACGGGAACGGGATTGAAGAAGTGCATGCCGATCACCTTGTCGGGCCGCGTCGTCGCCGCTGCCAGCGACGCGATCGGGATCGACGAGGTGTTCGACGCGAGCACGGCCGCGTCGGGGAGCACCGCGTCGGCGCGCCGGAAGATGTCCTCCTTCGCCGCAGCGTCCTCCACGACGGCTTCGATCATCAGGTCGGCCGGCACGAGGTCGTCGGCCGGCACGACACGCGCGAGCACCGCCTCGGGATCGGCGCCGCCCTTCTCGGCCAGCCGCGTCAAGCTCTTGCGCATCGTGTCGAGGCCGCGCTCGACGGCGCCCGGAGCCGCGTCGTGCAGCGACACGCGCCTGCCCGAGGCGGCGACGACCTGTGCGATGCCGCCGCCCATCTGGCCCGCGCCGACGACGAGGACGTTCTCGAACGTCACTTCAGATGGACGAGCCGCGCGAGCCGCCCGAGGTTGACGCTCCAGCCGATCCCGAACGTCGTCGGAGTCAGAATCCGATGTGATCGCGGGCTCCACATGCGCTGCTTCGCGCGCTCGAGCGTCGGGATCCGGAACTCGTACGGGACGAAGCCGAAGACCTCACCGTGGCGCCGGCCGTGACGCAACGCGTCGGCGATTGCCGCGCCGGCGACTGCCACCCAGACCGCACGGACGAAGCGCTTCCCGGAGCTCTCGGTCACACCTCGACCAGCAACGCGTCGCCCTGGCCGCCGCCCGAGCAGATCGCCGCAAGCCCGAGCCCGCCGCCGTTCCGTCGCAGCTCGTAGATCATCGTCGAGAGGATGCGCGCGCCCGAAGCGCCGATCGGATGGCCGAGCGCGACCGCACCGCCGTTGACGTTGACGCGCTCCGGATCGACGTCGAGCATCCTCGCGCTGTTCAACACGACGGACGAGAACGCCTCGTTGAGCTCGACTCGCTCGACGTCGCCGATCTGCTTGCCCGCCTTCGCGAGCGCCTCCTTGCCGGCCTTGGCGGGCGTGCGCGCAAGGTACGCGAACTCGTCCGCAACATAGGCCTGCGCCACGATCGTCGCGAGCGGCTCGAGCCCGCGCTTGCGCGCGAACTCCTCGCTCGTGACGACGAGCGCTCCGGCACCGTCGTTGACGCCCGGCGCGTTGCCCGCCGTCGTCGTTCCTTCAGGGTCGAAGACCGGCTTGAGCTTCGCGAGCCTGTCGTAGGACGTATCGCGGCGCGGCCCCTCGTCGACGGCCAGGGCGCCGACGGGGACGATCTCGTCCTGGAACTTGCCCTCGTCGATCGCCTTCGTCGCGCGCTCGTGCGAGCGGAGCGCCCAGCGGTCCTGATCCTCGCGCGAGATCCCGAGCTCACGCGAGACGAAGGACGCCTGCTCGACCATGTGCCGCTTGTCGAACGTCGACGTCAAGCCGTCGTGCGTCATCAGGTCGATCAGCGTCCCGTCGCCGAGGCGGTAGCCGAAGCGCGCTTTCTTCAGGGCGTACGGCGCGTTCGACATCGACTCCATGCCGCCCGCGACGATCACCTCGTGGTCGCCGGCTCGGATCATCTGGTCGGCCATCTCGACCGCGCGGATCGACGACGCGCACACCTTGTTGATCGTGTCCGAGCCGATTTCGATCGGCAGCCCCGCGCCGATCGACGCCTGGCGCGAGGGCGCCTGACCGGCGCCGCCCTGCAGCACCTGGCCCATGATCACGTACTCGATCTCGTGCGGCTCGAGACCGATGCGCTCGAGTGCAGCGCGGATCGCGATCGAGCCGAGCTCGGTCCCCTCGTGCGCGACGAGGCCACCGCCGAGCTTCCCGAACGGCGTGCGAACTGCGGAGACGATGACGGAACGCGCCATGGTCCGAGCGTACCAATACGATTTGGGTATGCCGACGGCGCGCACAACGGTGAAGCGTCACCCGGAGCGCGGAGCGTACGAGCGCGCGACGGTCGACGCGATCCTCGACGAGGCGCTCATCTGCCACATCGGCTTCGTGCACGAAGGACAGCCGTACGTGATCCCGACGATCCATGCGCGCGACGGAGACACGCTGTACCTGCACGGCTCGCCGGGGTCGCGCATGCTTCGTAACCTCGCGCAGGGCGTCGACGTGTGCGTCACGGCGACATTGCTCGACGGCCTCGTGCTCGCGCGGTCGGTGTACAACCACTCGATGAACTATCGCTCGGTCGTCGTGCTCGGCCGCGCGCGCGAGGTCTCGAACCGGGAGAAGAAGCTCCGGGCGATGCAATGCGTCGTCGAGCACGTCGTCCGTGGGCGCTGGGAGGACGCGCGCCAACCGTCGGAGGGCGAGCTGAAGGGAACGACGATCCTCGCCGTCTCGCTCGACGAAGCGTCGGCGAAGATCCGGAGCGGCGGACCCTCGGACGACAAGAACGATCTCGACCTCGAGGTGTGGGCCGGCGTCGTCCCGCTCGCCCTCGTCGCCGGTGAGCCCGTCGCCGACAACGGCGAGCCGGTGCCTCCCTACGCCGAGCGATATGCGCGGCCGAACGGTTCCGCTACCCTCGGCGCAGAATGAATTCCGTCTCGCGGATCTGGGCCTGGTCGTGGCGCAGCGGGCGAGGCGGGAGCGTGCGCGCGGTCTGATCGCCGCCGACATCCCACCCGCTCGATGCCGACCTCCGCAAGGAGGTCGTTCTGTCTTCGATGAACCCGCTGACTGAGCTTCCCACCGACCTGATCACGCCGCTCGGCGCGTACCTCGCCCTGCGCGAGCGCGGCGATGCCGCGTTTCTGCTGGAGTCGGTCGAGCGTGGACGGCTCGGCCGGCACTCGCTCGTCGGCTGCGGCGCGCGGACGTGCTCGTTCGACGATGCCGAGCATCAGGCGGGCGCGGTCGTCGGCTACGTCGCATACGACCACGTCGCGAAGCTCGAGCCGAAGGTGCCGCTTCCCGACGGCGGCGGGCTGCCCGAGAGCCGCTTCGTCGTGGCGGACGTCCTCGTGCGGTTCGATCACGCGCTCGGGATCGCCGAGGTGCTGTGCGGCGACCCCGCCGACGTCGCGCGCCTGCTCGCGCCGGCAAGTGGCCGAACGGTGCCGCAGGGAACGCTTCGCGCCGGTGGTCGCGCAGGAGGGACGACGACGCGAGCTCCGTCTTCCGAGGAGTACGAGCTCAACGTGCGGCGCGCACAAGAACACATCCGCGACGGCGACGCGTTCCAGATCGTCCTGTCGCAGCGCGCAGAGCGCACAACACACGCATCGGCCGTCGACCTCTACCGCGCGTTGCGGCGAGTGAACCCGTCGCCGTACCTCTTCCTGCTCGAGCTCGGCGACGTCGCTCTGATCGGGTCGTCACCGGAGACGCTCGTGAAAGCCGAGCAGCGGCACGCGAGCCTCAACCCGATCGCGGGCACGACCGAGCGCGGGCCGGGGGACGCCGAACGGCTGCTCGCGTCGGAGAAGGACCGCGCGGAGCACGTGATGCTCGTCGACCTCGGCCGCAACGACCTGTCACGTGTGTGCGTCGCCGGAACGGTCCGCGTCGAGCGGTTTCTCGACGTCGAGCCGTACTCGCACGTCACGCACCTCGTGTCGCAGGTCGACGGTGAGCTTCGCGCCGACGTGACGCATTTCGACCTCCTGCGCGCGTGTTTTCCCGCGGGGACGGTCAGCGGTGCCCCGAAGGTGCGCGCGATGCAGATCATCTCCGAGCTGGAGGGTGTGCGTCGTGGGCCGTACGCGGGCGCGGTCGGGTACGCACTGCACGGCGAGGTCATCGACACCTGCATCGCGATCCGCACGATCGTGCTGCATGAGGGCGTCGCGCAGATGCAGGCGGGCGCGGGAATCGTCGCGGAATCGGATCCGTCCGCCGAGCATCGCGAATGCCTCAACAAGCTTGCCGCGCTCGAGGCCGCGGTCGACCTCGCGGAGCGAGACATCGCGTGATCCTGCTCGTCGACAACTACGACTCGTTCACGTACAACCTCGCGCACCTGTTCGGCGAGCTCGGAGCGGACGTGCTCGTGCGCCGAAACGACGAGGTCGACGCCGACGAGGCGGAGCGGCTCGCGCCGTCCCATCTGGTCGTCTCCCCCGGTCCCGGCAGGCCGGCCGACGCGGGCGCGACGACGGAGATCCTACGGAAGCTGACTCCGTCGGTCCCGACACTCGGCGTCTGCCTCGGTCATCAGGCGATCGTCGAGGTCTGCGGCGGGCGCGTCGGCCGCGCCCGCGAGCTCGTCCACGGCAAGGCCTGCCAGGTGACCCATGACGGCCGTGGGCTCTTCGCGGGGCTGCCGGACCCCCTCGAGGCCGGCCGCTACCACTCGCTGGCCGCGACGGCGATACCGGACGTGCTCGTCGTCAGCGCGACCGCAGCCGACGGCGAAGTCATGGCCGTTCGGCATCGGACGCTCCCTGTCGACGGCGTCCAGTTCCACCCGGAATCGGTGCTTACGCCCCTCGGGCGCGAGATCGCGCGAAACTTCCTGGAGCGCAGGTGATCCAGCAGGCACTCCAAAAGCTCCTCGACGGTCGCGACCTCTCGCGGGAAGAAGCGCGCGGCGTCATGAGCACGATCATGAGCGGCGACGCGACGCCCGCGCAGATCGGCGGCTTTCTCGTCGCGTTGCGCGCGAAAGGCGAGACGGCGGACGAGATCGCGGGGTGCGCGGAGGCGATGCGCGAGCACGCGCTCGCAGTCCGGCCGCAGCGCGACGACCTCGTCGACACCGCGGGGACCGGCGGTGACGGCGCGTCGACGATCAACATCTCGACCGCAGCCGCACTCGTCGCCGCGGCCGCCGGCGCGGCGGTCGCGAAGCACGGCAACCGTGCCGTCTCATCCGCGTGCGGCTCTGCCGACGTCCTGGAGGCACTCGGCTTCTCGCTCGAGCAGGAGCCGCCGCGGATCGCGCGCTCGATCGACGAGCTCGGCTTCGGGTTCCTGTTCGCGCCGACACACCATCCGGCGATGCGCCATGCCGCGTCCGTGCGTCGCGAGCTCGCGACGCGCACGGTCTTCAACGTCCTCGGCCCGCTCACGAACCCGGCCGGCGCGCGTGCGCAGGTGGTCGGCGTGTATTCGCCGGAGCTCGTGCGCACGATCGCCGACGTGCTCGCACGGCTCGGTGCGCGGCGCGCATTCGTCGTGCACGGCGCGGGCGGGATCGACGAGCTCTCGCCGGCCGGGCCGAACCTCATCTGCGAGGTCGTCGACGGCGATGTTCGCGAGCGTGAGCTCGACCCCGAACGGGAGCTCGGGATTCCGCGCGCGCCGGTCGAAGAGCTGCGAGGCGGAACCCCGGAGGAAAACGCGCGAAGCATCCGCGACGTCTTCAGCGGCGCCGACATCGGCGCACGGCGGAGCGCGGTCATCCTCAACGGCGCGGGTGCGATCGCAGCCGGCGGCCACGCGGCCGATCTGCGCGAGGGCGTCGAGCTCGCGCGCGAGACGATCGACTCGGGCGCAGCCGCCGAACGGCTCGATGCGCTCGCGGCGTTCTCGCGCGCGGAGGTGCCGGCATAGTGGGACGGTTCCGCGACGCGCTGGCTGCGCCGGGGCTCGGCGCGATCGCCGAGGTCAAGCGGCGCTCCCCGTCCGCAGGAGACCTCCGCCCCGACGCGGACCCGGCTCGGCTCGCCTCGCAGTTCGCGAACGCCGGCGCCGCAGCGGTCTCCGTGCTCGTCGACGAGCGCTTCGGCGGATCGCTCGACGACCTCCGCGCCGCCCGCGCTGCGACCTCGACGCCGCTGCTCGCAAAAGGGTTCTTCACGCAGGAGCTGCAACTCCTGCAGTTGAAGGTCGCAGGCGCCGACGCCGTTTTGCTGCTCCTTCGGGACGTGACCGACGAGCGCGCGCGCGAGCTGCTCGCGTACGCACGCGAGCTTGGCCTCGACACGCTCGTCGAGGCGCACGACGCAGACGAACTGCATCGTGCGGTCGCGCTCGACGCGGAGGTGGTCGGCATCAACGCGCGCGATCTGACGACGTTCGAGATCGACCGGCGCGCACAGCTCGAGCTCGTGTCGCGGGCGCGCCCGCACGGGGGCGTGATCGTCGCCGAGAGCGGCGTCTGGACACGCGCCCAGGGAGCCGCGGCGGAGCTTGCCGGCGCGGACGCGATCCTCGTGGGCTCGGCGCTGATGCGCGCGCCCGATCCTGCGGCGAAGCTCGAAGAGCTCCTGTCGCGGCCTCTCGTCAAGGTCTGCGGCCTGACGCGCCAACACGACGTCGACGCGGCGGTCGAGGCCGGCGCCGACCTGCTCGGCTTCATCCTCGTGGACGCGAGCCCACGACGTGCTCCCGGGGTCCTCGACGTCCCCGACGACCGCTTGACTGTCGCCGTCTTCGTCGGCGACGCCGGCGAGACTGCCGCAGATCTCGTCCAGCTGTACGGCTCGGAGCCGGGGCGCGTGCGCGGGCGGGAGGCGCACCTCCTCCGTGCGGGCGAACCGGTTGCGCGTGTCGTCGATCTCCCCTGGGACGAACCCGATCCGCTCCATCTGCAGCGTGCGGCGGCCGAGCCCGGCCGCGTGATGCTCGCCGGGCGCCTCGGCCCTGACAACGTGCGCGCGGCGATCGCAGCCGTGCGGCCTTGGGCGGTCGACGCGGCGTCGCGGCTCGAGGCCGCACCGGGGATCAAGGACCACGAGAAAGTCCGCGCGTTCGTGGATGCGGCGCGATGAGCACCACCGGCCTCTACGGGACGTACGGTGGCCGCTATGTGCCGGAGACGCTGATCCCGGCGCTCGACGAGCTCGATGCCGGTTGGCGGGAAGCGCAGGCGGACGCGGCGTTCGCCGCGGAGCTCGACGAGCTCGGCCGCACGTTCGCCGGCCGCCCCACGCCGCTGACGCGCGCCGAGCGGTTCGCGCCGCAGAAGCGGCTGTACCTGAAGCGCGAAGACCTCCTGCACACGGGAGCGCACAAGCTGAACAACGCGCTCGGCCAGGCCGTTCTGGCGCGCCGGCTCGGGAAGCGCCGGATCGTCGCCGAGACAGGCGCGGGCCAGCATGGAGTCGCGACGGCGACGGTGTGCGCGCGCTTCGGCTTCGACTGCGTCGTTTACATGGGCGAAGAGGACATGCGGCGGCAACGCCCGAACGTCGAGCGAATGCGCCTCCTCGGCGCCGAAGTCCGCCCGGTCGACTTCGGGACGCGGACGCTGAAAGAGGCGACGAGCGAAGCAATCCGCGACTGGATCGGAAACGTCGAGACGACGCACTATCTGATCGGCTCATGTGTCGGTCCGGCGCCGTATCCGGAGATCGTGCGCGAGCTGCAGTCCGTGATCGGGCGCGAGTCGCGCGAGCAGCTCGTCGCCGCCGAGGGTCGCCTACCGGAGGCCGTCGTCGCCTGTGTCGGCGGCGGCTCGAACGCGATCGGGATGTTCGCCGGCTTCGTCGACGACGCCGACGTGCAACTCGTCGGCGTGGAGGCCGCCGGCGCCGCGTCGCTCGGCACCGGGCATGCCGCCGTCCTGCACGGTGCGCGCTCCTCGGTGCTTGCGGACGACGACGGGCAGATCGCGGACGCGCACTCGATCTCGGCGGGGCTCGACTATCCCGGTGTGGGGCCCGAGCATGCGTGGCTGCGCGACAGCGGCCGTGCGACGTACGTCGGCGCAACCGACGACGAAGCGATCGCCGCGTTCCGGGAGCTCGCGAGAACGGAGGGAATCGTCCCGGCGCTCGAGCCGTCACACGCGCTGGCCCGCGCGCGCGAGCTCGACGCGGAGCTGATCCTCGTCTGCCTCAGCGGCCGCGGCGACAAGGACCTCGCGGAAGTCCTGGCGCAGCGATGACGCGCCACGCCTTCGAGCCGACGGAGTTCCACTTGACGATCGGCGAGCATCAGCCCGTCCTCCGCGTCCAACCGGGCGACACCGTCGCGACGTCCTGCGTCGACGCCGCCGGCTTGGACCGTCACGGGGAGAAGCTGAGCGACGGCGGCAATCCGCAGACCGGCCCGTTCTCCGTCGAGGGCGCCGAGCCGGGCGACACGCTTGTCGTGCGCCTCGACGCGATTCGGCCGAACCGGACGCGCGGCCACACCGGCGAGGTCGTCGCCGAGCGGGTCGTCACGCCCTGGTTCGCGCGCGAGCTGCCGGAGCGGAGCGCGGACGACACCGACTGGTGGGAGCTCGATCTCGACCGCGGAACTGCACGCCTCGAGTCGCCGCCGGCCGGTCTCGAAGGCCTGAACGTCGAGCTCGAACCGATGCTCGGCTGCTTCGGCGTCGCGCCGGGCGGCGGGCAGGCAATCTCGTGCGCGACATCCGGGCAGCACGGCGGGAACATGGACTACCGCGGCTTTCGTGAGGGCGTCACCGTCTTTTTCCCGGTGTTCGTCGAGGGCGCGCTCCTGCACGTCGGCGACTGCCACGCGCTGCAGGGCGACGGCGAGATCGTCGGCAGCGGAATCGAAGTCTCCTGTGACGTCGAGGTGACGGTGGACGTGCTGAAGCGCAAACAGATCGCGTGGCCGCGCGCCGAGAACGACGAGTTCGTGATGGCGGTCGGCAACGCCAGGCCGCTCGACGAAGCGGTGCAGTACGCGACGGCGGAGCTCATGCGCATGCTCCGGCAGGACTACGGCTTGGACTACCGCGCGAGCTCGGTGCTGCTCGGCCAGCTGATCCGGTACGACGTCGGGAACGTCTACGACCCCGCGTACACGATGGTCGCGAAGGTCGCGAAGCGTTACCTCCCTCGACGTTGAAGAAGCTCGTGATCTACCTGATGGCGGGACGCGGGACGCCCGAGCTCGCGCGCGCGGCCGTCGACGGCGGCGCGGACGTCGTCGAGCTCGGCTTCCCCTTCTCCGACCCGCTTGCCGACGGGCCGGTCATCCGTCGCGCCGCCGAGCGCGCACTCGCGGAAGGGATGCGGACGCGTGCCTGCCTCGAGTGTCTCGCGCGTACGCGTGCGCTCGTCGGCGACACGCCGCTGATCCCGATGACCTACGCGTCGCTCCTCGAGGCGTACGGCTGGGCGCGCTTCGCAGACGACGCGCACGACGCGGGCGCAACGTCGCTGATCGTCGCCGACCTGCCCGCGGGTGACCGCCCCGAGCTCCGCCGCATCCAGCTCGTCGCACCGACGTCGACCTCCGAGCGCCTGCGCCTCGCTGCCGAGCAGACGGACGGCTGGCTGTATCTCGTCACCGTCGCCGGCACGACCGGCGCACGCCGGGACTTCTCCCCCGCGCTCGCCGGTCTCGTCGAGCGCGCGCGCCGCGTCGGCAACGGCGTCCCGCTCTACGCCGGCTTCGGCATCTCGACCCCGGAACACGCGAGCGCTGCAGCGGCGCTGACCGACGGCGTCGTGGTCGGGTCACGTGCGGTCGAGGCCGCGGAGGAGGGCGTAGACGCACTCCGCGAGTACGTCGCGTCGCTGCGCCGCGCGCTCGACGAGTGACCGACGCGCTACTCGTCCTGTTCGATGTCGACGGCACGCTTCTCCTGACCCACGACGAGGTGTACGTCGATGCGAATCGCGCAGCGCTCGCGGAGGTCTGGGGCGTGTCGCCGGACGAGGCGGACGTGCCCGGTGACACCGCGCTCGCGCAGACGCGTCGCGCGCTGCGCATGATCGGAATCGACGACGCGGAGATCGACGCCGGACTCCCAGCATGGTGCGCGTCCCTGTCCCGCCGCTACGTCGAGCTGCTGCGCGACGCCGACACGAGCAGCTGGGAGCTCGCGCCCGGCGCAAAGGAGGCGCTCCCGCTCATCACTCGCCGTGCACTCCTCACGGGCAACCCGGAAGCGGTCGCGCGCGCGCGGATCGAGCGGCTCGGGCTCGCCGCGCTCTTTGCCGACGGCGGGGGTGCCTTCGGCTGCGAGCGCGAGCAGCGCGTGGACCTGTTCGCGCTCGCGCGCGAACGCGCCGGAGACTGGCCGGCGGATCGGACCGTCGCGGTCGGCGACACACCGCTCGACGTGGCCGGCGCGCGAGCGGCCGGCGCGCGCTGCATCGCCGTCGCGACGGGCGCCTGCGGCGCGCACGAGCTCGCGGCTGCCGACGTCGTCATCGCCTCGCTCGCGGAGCTTCCGGCAGCGCTCGAGCGGCTCGCGGCGTAGAGCGCCCTCGGGACAAGCTTCACGCGGCACGAAACGTGCCTCATCCGAGGGATGGCCGACGCTCGGGGGCGCGCCGAAAAGGGCAGCAGACGACGACCCCGGCGATGCGGCGCGGCGGGACGACGATCTTCATGGCCCACACCCGCCGCCGACACCTCCTCTTGCCGCTCGCCGCGCTCGCGCTGCTGCTCGCCGCCCCCGGTTCGGCCGGCGCGCGGCCCTCGAGCGTCGGCCTGACGATGCCGAAGCGCCTCGCGCAGGGCGACCTCGTCGCGATCACGGCGGTTGCACGCCCCGCGCGCCCGAGCGTATGCACGCTCGCAGTGCGCTACGCGGACGGGCAACTTCAGCCGAACCTCCCACCCGCGGGCGGCTCGAACGGCCGCGTCAGGTGGCGCTTTCGCGTGATGGGCAACGCGGCGCCCGGCCGCGCGACCGTCACGGCTTCGTGCCGCGGCGCCGGCGTCGCCCAGCGGTCGGCGCTCGTCGTCGGGTCCGTCATCCCGGCCCGCATCGTCGTCGTCAAGACGGGATTCTCGGTACGCAACTTCCCGTTCGGAAGCGGTGTCGCGAGCTATGGGGTCATTCTCAAGAACGCGTCACCGAGCGAGGATGCGCTCAACGTCTACACGCTCGTCAACTTCGTCGGGCCGGACAACCACCTGGTGGGATCCGCAGGGACGACGCTCCAGGGAATCCCGGCGAACCAGCAGTTCGCGGTCGGTGGCGACCTGACGTTCCCGGGCTCGGTGCCGTCGATCTCGCGGCTGGAGGTGGTCGTCCAGATCCAGAGTCGCCAGTCGCACTCGCTGCGACTACCGACGATCTCGAACCTCTACATCGAGCCGAGCATCATCGACCCCACGTACGTCGGTGCAGTCGACGGCGAGGTCGCGAACGACGAGACGAACCTGGTCCTGCAGAACACGCAGCTGTCTGCCGTCGTCTTCGACGCCGGCGGCAACATTCTCGGCGGCGGCACCGGCTTCTCGTTCGGCACCCTTCCGCCCTCGGCGCGCGAGTTCTTCAAGATCCAGGGCGGCTTCTCGGCGGTGCCGATGAACCGGGCCGCCAGCGCGATGGTCTCGGCCGTCGGCAACTACCAGCATCGGTAGCGCCTCCGGTGGTGCGGCTCGCCGCACCGACAGACACGAGGCAGCCGCATTTTTCGCTCGCCGTGGCGCTGCCACGCTCCTCCCATGCCCCCGACGCAGGAGAGGATCATGGACAACGTCACGCTCGTTCTTCCGACCGACGAAGGCTGGGACGCCGCGCGGCAAGCGTGGAACCTCGCCGTCGACCAGAACCCCGCGGCCGTCGCGCTGCCCGAGACCGCCGAGCAGGTCGCGCAGGCGGTCCGGTATGCACGTGAGCGCGGCCTCCGCGTCGTCCCGCAGAGCACCGGGCACACCGCGAGCCCGCTCGGCGATCTTTCGAACACACTCCTCGTCAAGACCGAGCGGCTCCGGACGGTCGAGATCGACCCGGAGGCGCGCATCGCGCGCGCCGGTGGCGGAGCGCTGTGGATGGACGTCACGCAGGCTGCCGCACCGCACGGTCTCGCGGCGCTCGCGGGGTCGTCACCCGACGTCGGTGTCGCCGGCTACCACCTCGGTGGCGGCATCAGCTGGCTCGCACGCAAGTACGGCCTCGCGACGAACAACCTGACGGCGGTCGAGCTCGTGGACGCCGAGGGACGGATCGTCCGCGCCGATGCGGACAACGAGCCCGATCTGTTCTGGGCAATCCGCGGCGGCGGCGGGAGCTTCGGCGTCGTCACGGCGCTCGAGTTCCGGCTGTTCCCGGTCCCGGAGGTCTACGCGGGTGCGCTCTTCTTCCCGGCCGACCGGCTTCGCGAGGTGCTGCACGCGTGGCGGGAGTGGACGGAGTCCGTCCCCGACGAGGTGATGTCCGTGGGCCGGTTCATGCAGTTCCCGCCGATCCCGGACGTGCCGGAGCCACTGCGCGGCCGGTCGTTCGCGATCGTCGAGGCGACCTACATCGGCACCGAGGACGACGGCGCGGAGCTCCTGCGGCCGCTACGCGAGCTCCGGCCGCTCATGGACACCTTCGCGACGATCCCGGTGCAGACGCTCGACAAGCTGCACATGGATCCGGAGCATCCGGTCCCGGGCATCGGCGACGGCATGCTCCTGTCCGACCTGCCGGCCGAGGCGATCGACGACCTGACGGGCCTGCTCGGCCGCGGCTCGTCGCTCCTCTCGGTCGAGGTCCGGCACCTCGGCGGCGAGCTCGCGAACGCGCGGCCCGAGAACGGCGTCTTCGCCTCGGTCGAGGCGGGCTTCGCGATGTTCGCGGTCGGCATCCCGATGACGCCGGAGATCGCGACCGCTGTCCACTCCGAGATCGACTACGTCCAGGAGACGCTCCGGCGCTACGACGCGGGCCGGATGTACATGAACTTCGCCGAGAAGCCGCGGACAGGCAAGGCGCTGTTCGGCAGCGGCTACCACCGGTTGCGCGAGATCAAGGCGGCGTACGACCCGGAGGACCTGTTCAAGGCGAACCATCCGGTCCCGCCGGCACGTCGATCGCAGCCGAGGCGCCGGCCGGCCGCGCAGCCGCAACGGGCGCTGGTGGATCAGGTCTAGGCGCAGTTGGCCGCTTTGGGCGAGCGGAGGCTTGCTTCGTTGGAGTTTCCGCTCGTCCAGCCACCGGCCACGGCGCTGACCACGTAGAAGTACGTCACGTTCCAGGTGAGCACCGGCGGGCCGACCTGCGGCCCGTTGTCGGTATACGTCGTGCCGTTCGTGGTGCCGATCTGCGTGTACGGGCCGCCGGTCGTCGTCGCGCGGAACACCTTGTAGCTCTTCGCGTTGCCGGCCGCCGACCAGCTGAGGTTCATCTGGAACGAGACGTTCTTCGCGCATGTTCCCCAAACGACGGCGAGACCGCTGGGCGTCCCGAGCGTTCCCGACGCGTAGGTCGCGGACTGCGACGACGTGGACGTCTGGAACGACCCGACGGCGAACGGCACCGCGAAGGCCACGGCCGCGACTACTGCCGCCGAGAGGACGACGAGGCGGTTACGCAGACTTCGGCGCATGGACGTCAGTCGGTTTCGCCGGCGTCCGCCAGATCCGCAGCAGGCCGTAGCCCGCGAGCAGGAGCGGCAGGACGAAGACGGTCAAGGTGTGGAAGAGCGGCGAGCGAAACCAGAGCACGAGGCGGCCGAGGAACGGCACATGGAGCCGCTCGACCCAGACGACGTTGCCGTGGAGCTCGGCGCGCCACGGATCCGGGATCCGGTTCCCGTCCCCCTTCGTGATCACGACGGGAGCGTCACCACCTTTCAGAATCCGGATCACGCGGTGACTCTCGACGTGGTGGTCGTCGACCGGAACCTTGTACGTGATGACCTGGCCGACCCGCACGTCGCGCAGTCGCTCCGGGGTGACGAAGATCATGTCGCCCGGCGCGAACGTCGGCCGCATCGAGCCTGACAGCACCGTCAACGGCCGGTACAGACCGAGGTGCGGCAGGATCCCGAGCAGGAGCATCAGCCCGAGCGCGACTGTCAACGCTGCTGTCGTCGCGGCGTTGACCCACGCCCGGAGGGGCCGTTTCGCCGCGACGCGCGCGAGCCCCGCGAGCAGGAGGCAGATCGGGCCGAGGAGCGCGAACCACATGCCGCCGCGGGCAGCCGCCGCAGCCGCCGCGGCAACCGCCGCGACGAAGAGCAGCCATAGCTCGAAGCGGACGACGGTTTCGACCGTCGTCCGCTTCGGTGCCCGGAGGAATGTGTCGTGCATCGAGCCGCGTTGTTACGAGTTACTTGCTGGCCGCGTTGCGCTGCGTCGCGGTGAAGACGTAACCGATCGTCGAAGCGAGGCCCTGGAGCGAGTTGCCCGCGCCGCTCGGAAGGGTGAGCTTCACGCGCAGGTGGTCGGTGTTGCCGGCCGTGAGCGCGCTCATGTTCGCGAGCGAGATCGCGTTGCCGATCACGGCCCGCGAGGCGAGAACGACTGACGTCGAGCCGCCGCACGTGTAGGTGTAGGGCGGGCCTGATTCCGTCCAAGCGACCGAGCACGAGTCGATCTGCATCTGCAGACCGTTGGTCGCGTCCGTGTCGAGCAGGGAGCTCGGCGACGCCGTCGTGGTCAGCGTGATCGAGCCCACCGAGCTCGTGCCGGCGGAGCCGTTGTTGTTGATGTCGACTGCACGCTCGACCGTGTCACCCGGGACGAGGTTCGATGCGCCCACGGCGAGGCGGTTCGCGCTGCCGAGGACGATCGAGACCGTGCCCGTGGTGAGCGCCTGGTTCTGCGCGCTGGTCGAGCTCGTGAACGTTGCAAACGTGCCGAGGCCCGCAATGCTCGCGGCTGCACCGATCACAGCCAGCGAGGCCATCAGCTTGGGGGTAACTGCAAGACGCTTCATTCGGGTCATTCCTCCTGGTTTTGCCCGAAGGCTCGCCGGCCTCCGGGTGGTTCTCGCGCACGTTCTCCGCATGCGCTGCACCACTGCTATCGGCCGCCCGACAGCCCCTCGTCCCCCCGATCGGGGTAGGACTTGCGATTCATCCCGGCCTCATACCGAGACGGTGCGAGCGCGTCAGGTCGCGCCGAGAGAGCGCGCGCGGTCAACCGCCGACGCAATTCCGTGCGTCCACGGCGGGCCGTGCCCGGTGAGAACCATGGCGGCGTCCGTTGCCGCCAGCACATCGAGTGACGCGAGCGCTTGCACGCTGTCGGCGGTCGCGGCGCCCGAGACGATCTGCGGCCCATCGGAGTCGCGGTAGGGGTTGTAGGTGACGAGGGCGTCGCCCGCGAGCAGGACGCCGCGGTCGCGGAGGTGAAGGGCACAGTGCCCGTGCGTGTGACCGGGCGTGAAGGCGACGTGCGGACGGCCGGGGACGTCGAGATCGTCGCCCGCCCGGTACGTCTGCACCTGCGATAGGCCCTTGACGAAGAGCGCACCCATCGCGGCCATCGCGGCGAAGGCGCGGTCGAAGCCGGGGTGCCGCAGCATGTACGGGATCCGGCTGCGCTCGTGGTCGTACCGCCACGGGTGTCGGGTGACAGGGACCTCGTCCTCGTGCGCGAGGACCGGCACTCCCAGCTCCGCTCGCGCGCGCTCGGCGAACCCCATGTGGTCGAAGTGGGCGTGCGTGAGGACGACCGCGGCGACGTCCTTCGGCGTCCGACCCAGTTGCCGAAGCGCATCGTGGAGCGACCGCCACGACCGCGGATGGCCGGTGTCGACGACCGTCAGCGACCGGCCTTCCTCGACGACGTACCAGTTGGTGTACGCGTCCTCGACCCTGTGGACCCCTTCGGCGGCGTTGCGATGGAACACGGCCCGGAGATGACCTCGCGGCGCGGCGAGTAAACAGGTGCGTCCACGTTTAGTCCGGGGGCGTGCTGGCACACGGGAGGGACAGGACGAACGCAAAAAGGGGTGATTCGGTGCCGACCGATCCAGTACGGGTACGTGACAAGGACTCGCTTGCGCAGTTCCTCGGATGGTTCAGCCTTGCGCTGGGAACGGCGCAGGTCGCAGCACCGCGGCTGCTGTGCCGCGTCGTCGGAGCGCACGACGAAGGCGCCGCGCCGAGAGTCATGCGGCTGATGGGCACGCGCGAGGTGACACAGGGGATCGGCATCCTGACGCGGCCCCGGCCGACGACCTGGCTGTGGTCACGCGTCGCGGGCGACGCTCTCGATCTGTCGCTGCTCGGAGTGACCGCGGCGAGAAACGGCGGCCGCCGCGGACGCACGGTGTTCGCGATCGCGAACGTCCTCGGCGTCACCGTCCCCGACGTCTTCGAAAGCCTGCACCTGAGCCGAAAGACGGGCGAGCCGCAGGCGTCGATGCTCGTCCGCAAAGCCGTGACGATCGACCGGACGCGCGACGAAGTCGAGACGGCGTGGGTGCAAAGCGACGAGCTGCGGAAGAAGATCGCCAAGTCCGGCGGCGCCGTCACGTTCACGAACGCGCCCGCGGACCGCGGAACCGAGGTCGCGGTCGAGTTCCTGCAACGGCCGTTCGCGGGCGACCTGGGCGCCGCGGCGGCGAAGCTGATCGGCAAGGATCTCGCGACGGAGCTCAGCGACGATCTCCGCCGGTTCAAGCAGCGCGTCGAGACGGGCGAGGTCGTCCGGTCCGACAGCACTCCGACCGGCCACCTGCTCGCAACTCACGTGAAGCAACGACCCGCGCAACCGCTCGAGGAGGCCGTTCGATGAAAGCAACGTGCTGGATGGGCCGGAACAAGGTCGAGGTCGAGAACGTCCCCGACCCGAAGATCCTCAACGACCGTGATGCGATCGTCCGGATCACGTCGACCGCGATCTGCGGCTCCGACCTCCACCTCTACGACGGCTACATCCCGACGATGAAGCGCGGCGACGTGCTCGGTCACGAGTTCATGGGCGAAGTCGTGGACAAGGGCAACGGCGTCGCGAACCTGAACGTCGGCGACCGCGTCGTCGTCCCGTTCCCGATCGCCTGCGGGAACTGCTGGGCCTGCAAGCACGAGCTCTATTCGTTGTGCGAGAACTCCAACCCGAACGCCCGGCTCGCCGAGAAGATGTTCGGCTTCCCGACCGCCGGCATCTTCGGCTACTCGCATCTCACCGGCGGGTTCGCGGGCGGCCAATCCGAGTACGTGCGCGTCCCGTTCGCCGACGTCGGGCCGATCAAGATCGACAACGGGCTGCCGGACGAGGCTGTGCTGTTTCTGTCGGACATCTTCCCGACCGGCTACATGGGCGCCGAGATGTGCGACATCAGCGGCGGCGAGGTGATCGCGATCTGGGGCGCAGGGCCCGTCGGCCAGTTCGCCGCTGCGAGCGCCAAGATGCTCGGCGCCGAGCGCGTGATCCTGATCGACCGGTTCGACTACCGGCTGCGAATCGCGGAGGAGAACGGCGACGTCGAGACGCTCAACTACGAGCAGGTCGACAGCGTCCCGGAGGCGCTCAAAGAGTTGACGGGCGGGCGCGGCCCCGATGCGTGCATCGACGCGGTGGGGATGGAGGCGCACTTTCACGGCCCGCTCTACGCGTACGATCGGATGAAGCAGGCGGCGCGGATGGAGACCGAGCGGCCGTTCGCGCTGCGCGAGGCGATCATGAGCTGCCGAAACGGCGGCGTCATCTCGATCGTCGGCGTCTACGGCGGGCTCGTGGACAAGTTTCCGATCGGAGCGCTGATGAACCGGGGCCTCTCGATCCGCTCCGGGCAGTGCCACGTGCAGCGGTATATGCGGCCGCTCCTCGAGCGAATCCAGAACGGCGACATCGACCCGAGCTTCATCATCACGCACACGCTCTCGCTCGACGAGGCGCCGAAGGGCTACGAGCTGTTCAAGCACAAGCAGGACGACTGCCTCAAGGTGGTGCTGAAGCCCTAGTCCGGCGCGGGCGCAGCCGCTCAACGGTGCCGTCGAGTGCTTGGCAACCGCGGTCCCAACCGCCAGACTTCGGTGCGTGACCACGCCGACCGAGGCGCCCGACGGGCCGCTCTGTCCGAGCTGCGGCGCGGCCAATCCCGCCTCGTCGCGCTTCTGTAACAGCTGCGGCGCGCGCCTCGACGCCCTCGCGCCACGTGAAGAGCGCAAGCTCGTCTCGATCCTGT
>JBJMJS010000045.1:0-48114 GCA_045806225.1 Gaiellaceae bacterium | reverse complement strand
GTCATCAGGGCGCAGACCTCGAGGCTCGCCGGCTCGCGCGCCTCGAGATTCCGCATCAGGTATGAGAGCGTCAGGCCGGAATCGATGATGTCCTCGACCACGAGGACGTCACGGCCCTCGATGTTGATGTCGAGGTCCTTGAGGATCCGCACGACGCCGGAACTGTCCGTCGAGGCGCCGTAGCTCGAGATCGCCATGAAGTCCACCTCGCACGGCACCGTCAGCTGGCGCATGAGGTCCGCCATGAAGAACACGGCGCCCTTCAGCACGCCGATCAGGAGCGGCTCTCGGCCGGCGTAGTCGCGCGAGATCTCCTCGCCCAGCTCCTCGACACGCGCGCGGAGCGTCTCCTCCTCGATCAGCACCTCGCCGACGCCGCGCTCGAGCTCAGTCTGACTCACGCCGCGCGCGCACTCCTTCCACGTCCACGATCCCGGGCACGGCAACGACCTCGTTCCCGCGCACGACGAGCGGCCACGACTCGCGTTCGGAGCGTGGGACCTTTGCGTCGACGAACACGTCTTGGATTTTCTTGCTCCTTCCGGCGAGCCGGTCACCGGCGCGCCACGCGCGTACCTTAAGCCCTGGCACGTCCGCCTCGATACGCCAAGGGCCCCACTCGACCGAGCCCTCGAGCGCGACCGGCGTCTGCTCGAGCCAGACGCGGTCGTACTCGCGGACCGCCGTCAGGCCGTTGCCGAGATCGAGGCGCTTCGACCCGGCGCGCGCGTCGAGGAGCTGCGCCAGCCGTGACGGTCGCTCCTCGGCGAGCCGCAGCAGGTTCCGCTCGGCCGCCGGATGCAACTCGCGCAAGAGCGGCAGGAGCGACGAGCGGATGAGGCCGCGCTTGGTGCCGGCGTTCGAGGCATCGACGCGAAAGTCGAGCCTCTCCGCCTGGCAGTACGCCTCCGTCTCGTCACGCCAGACGCCCAGGAGCGGGCGCACCACGCCGTCCTCCCGTTTCGCCTTGATCCCCTTCGTCGTGCCGCTCGCAGCGATCCGATAGAGGACCGTCTCGACCTGATCCGATGCCGTGTGCGCCGTCGCGCGCAACCGGTCGGTCGCGAACGAGTACCGGATCTCGCGCAGCTCGTCCTCTGTGCGGCCGCCGCGGCCGTCGACGACGTGTGCTCCCAGCCGCTCCGCGCAGAAGAGCGCGTCGCGAGCTGACTCGTCACCCCGCAGGCCGTGGTCGACGTGGAGCGCCGCGACGCTGTACCCAAGCGCGCCGAGCACATGCCAGAGGCACGTGGAGTCGGCGCCGCCCGACACGAGGACGGTCACATCGCCCCCCGGCTCGACCAGCGCATGGCGACGGATGTGCTCCTCGACGCGCGCCCTCAGCCCAGCCGTGTCCACGGCCGCATTTTGACGGGGACCGAGCTAGAGGAGCGGCGAGACGTCGCAGCCGCGCTGCTGGAGCGGGCGCTCGGCCTGCGCGAGCACGTCGTGCGCGAAATTCGCGAGGCCGTAGGCGCGGTAGATGTACTTGCCCGGATCCCCGTGCTTCGCGTCGGCGCGGATGGCCTTGCCGTACTCGACGAACATCGCGCTGAGGATCGCCCTCGTCTTCGCGAGCGACGGATCCTGCGGGTGCGTTCCCTTGACGTTCTGCAGGGACGTCGCGGCGACGTCGATAACGGATGCGGCCTTGGCCGCGCCGTGGAGGTAGTCCTCCGACGCGGAGCTGAGCGACGCCATGTTCAGCTGGGCGACGTCGATGAACTGACGATCGGTGGGCGAGCAGACGTGAATCGTCTGTGCCTGTCCCGTTCCGCCCACGAACAGCATGAGCGCACCCAAGACGAGGACCGCAGAGACAAGACCCGCTGCCGCAGTAATGCGGGGCTTCATCGCCAACGTTGTCGGCGGCGCGCCGGCCGCCGTCGATCACCCGTTCGAGGGCGGCTGACGCCTGCCGATCGCCATCGCGAGCTCCCGCGCGAGCCAGCGCCCGATCCAGAGGGCGAGCGCGAGGCGGAGCAGACGCGTCAAAAGATCAGTGACCGGTACGAGCCGTCGCGGTGCATCCCTACCGTCTCGTAGACGTGGATCGCGGCCCCGTTCTCCGCGCGCACGAACAGGCAGACGACCGGGACGCGCGCGAGCAGAAGCCCGATCAGGTCGCGCAGCGCGCGCTGCGCATACCCCTGGTTGCGTGCCGGTGGGTCGACCCAGACCTGCTGGAGCTGGACGGCAGCGGGCGTCCACGCGGACGCCTCCGCCTTGAACCGGATCGTGTCGCCGTCGCGCCAGATCCACGACCTCCCTTCCTCGATCTGCGCGCGCGTGCGCCAGCGGAACCCGTCGGCGTCGCGCGCGAGCGGGTCGACCCCGATCTCCTCCTCGTGCGCGGCAGCGCACGCCGGCACGAGGACGTCGAAGTCCTCGGCCGTCGCGGGGCGAACACCGCTGTCGCCCGGCTCCGGCGAATCCTCGATCACGTACACGGGCTGTCCCGGACGGTCGTCGCGGGGCGCCGGCATCCGGTCACGGAGCTCGTCCCAGAGCTCGGTCACCGGCCGTTCGTCGCCGATGATCATCCGCGGCCTGCCGCGAGACGCGACACCGGCGAACCCGCCACAGCCGAGACCGGACGGAACGACGTTCGCACCGACGTGGCAGAGCGCTGTGAGCCGTCCGTCGTCTGCGAATGCGGAGAAGCGGCCCAGGCCGCGCCGCGCGACGTCCTCCAGGAACACGCGCTCGACCGGATCCTCGGCGCAGAACGCGAGGATCTCGTCGAGGTGCGGCTCGATCGGCTCCCGCATGCGGGCCGCATCGTCGCACGGCTGCAGCGGCGGCGAGGTTAGGCTGCGCACCCATGCCGATCCACCTCCGCGCAGAGCCGGGCGAATATGCGGAAGCGTGTCTGCTGCCGGGCGACCCGCTGCGCGCGAAGTACATCGCCGAGACGTACCTCGACGACGTCGCCGAACGGAACTCCGAGCGCGGCCTGCTCGGCTACACCGGGACGTGGAACGGCAAGCCAGTCTCTGTTCAGGGAACCGGAATGGGCTGCCCGGGCGCGACGATCGTGTTCGAGGAGCTCGTCCAGCTCGGCGTGAAGCGGCTCCTGCGCGTCGGCACATGCGGCGGCCTGCAGGCGCATCACCAGCTCGGCGACCTGATCGTGGCCCTTTCCGCCGTCCCGGCGGACCAGACGGCGATGCACCTCGTCGCGAACGAGCCGCATTGCCCCACCGCGAGCTGGGAGCTGATCCACGGCGCCGTGCACGTCGCGAAGGAGATGGGCCAGGCGATGCACGTCGGGCCGATCGTCTCGTCCGACCTCTTCTACAACCCCGACGAGGGGCAGTACGAGCGCTGGTCGAAGCGCGGCGTGCTCGCCGTCGAGATGGAAGCTGCTGCGCTCTTCACGGTCGGCGCGCTGCGCGGCGTCGCTTCAGGCTGCCTGCTCACCGTGAGCGACATCGTCGTCGAGGGCGTCTTCACACGGATCACGGACGACGAGCTTCGCGCCGCGGTCGACCGCATGACGCAGGTCGCGCTCGCGACGGCGACCGCCGGCCCGAAGCACTGACCGAACGCACCGTCTTCCTCGTCAATCCGGCGTCGGCGAACGGCGCGACGGGCAAGCGCTGGCCGGAGATCGCGCATCGCGCCGCGCTCGAGGGACTGAACGGAGACGCACTGATCAGTGCACGTGCGGGCGACATCACCGAGCTTGCCGAACGCGCTGCTCGCAGCGGCGCTGACCTCGTCGTCGTCGTCGGCGGCGACGGGACGATCAACGAAGCGGTCAACGGCTTGCTTCGCGTCGGCGAACGACCCGAGCTCGCCGTCCTCGCCCAGGGCACCGGCGACGACTTCATCCGGACGCATGCGATCCCCAGCGGGCTCGCGGATGCGATCGCGGTCGCGCGCGACGGGACGCCGCGGGTGATCGACGTCGGCCGGGTCGCATACCGGCAGTGGGACGGCACACCCGGTGAGCGTCATTTCGCGAATGTCGCCAGCGCCGGGATGAGCGGCGCGGTCGCGCAACGCGCGAACAGAACGTCGAAGGCGCTCGGCGGACGCGTGACGTTCTTCTACGCACTCACGCGTGAGTTCCTCGTGTGGCGGAACGGCGACGTCACCGTCGAGGTCGCGGGCGAGGTACGGCGGGGGCCGATGCACGATGTGGTCGTCGCGAACGGCGCCTTCCACGGCGGCGCGATGAAGCTCGCGCCCGATGCACAACCCGATGACGGTGAGTTCGACGTCCTGCTGATCGGCGACGTGTCGAAGCTGGACTTCCTGACGACAGCGCCGAAGCTGTACAGCGGCAAGCACCTCGGTCACCCGAAGGTCGAGGTCCTCCGGGGCCCGGTGGTCGACGTCGACGCGGGCGTGCCGCTGCCGCTCGAGACCGACGGCGAGGTGCTCGGCACGACGCCGGCGCGATTCGAGATCGTCCCGCGCGCGCTACGCGTGCGCGTTCCGCGTCAGCGCTAGGCGGAGCCGGGGGAGCTCTTCTTCGAGCTCGACGAGCCCGACGACGAGCGGCTGCGTGACGACGAGGAGGCGGCGGACGACGATCCCTTGCCCTCCAGCTTGTCCAGGCGCCGCTCGAACGCGGTCATCCGCGTCTCGAGCGCGTCGAGGCCGCGCAAACGCTTCTGGATCTCGTCGACGCGGTCGCGCAGGCTGTTGACCGCTGCCATGACACGATCGCCGCCGGGCGCCGAGCCGAGGCGCTGGATGGCCTCCTCGCCCGCGCCCGCGAGCCGATCGACGAGATTGCGCTGCTTTGCCACGCGCGCAATCTACTACGTGCGGATGACGACCGGCGTCCCCGCGAGGGCGGCGGCGAAGACGCGCTTCAACGTCGCGTTCGGCAGGCGGATGCACCCGTTCGAGACGGCACGGCCGATCGACCACGGCTCGTTCGTCCCGTGGATGGCGACGGGGCCGCCCTGGGCCCAGCCGGTGAGGACGTTCGAATACGCGGAGATCCCGACGGCGCCGGGCCCGAATGGCCCGGTCGGATCGTCCGGGATCAGGCGCTGGTTGACGTAGTAGCGGCCGAGCGGCGTCGGCGTCGCCGCGGACCCGACCGCGACGGTCGCGCGCAGGACCGGTTTCCCGGCGCGAAAGAGGGTCAGCCGGCGGGCCGAGACGTCGACGACGATCCGCGTGTTGACGGTCGCGACGGCCACGTCGCGTGCGGCGACCCAGCCCATCACTCCGTTCGGGCGGATCGGGAGCTGGACGTGGAACCAGACCGGCCGGCACCTGGCGTCGACGCGTGCGCCACGAACGGAGAACACCGTGGGGACGCCGTTCTGGTTCAGCTTGCCGAAGCGCCGCACGACGGCGCCGCGCGGCCGCGTCCGTGCCACGGCCGCCGAGCGGACGATCGCTGCGAACGCGAGCTTCGGCGTCCCGTACCGCCGGTAGGCGCCGACGCGGCACGCCGCCGCCGGCGCAGAGGTAGCTGCCGTCCGGGTCGCGGCCGTCGTCGGGCCCGTCGCCGACCTGCCGCCGCACCCGGTCGAGGCAACGACGGCGGCAGCGACCAGGGCGGTCGAGAGTGAACGTCTATTCACGATTCGGTAACGAAATGACGACAACATCGGAGACGACCGAACGTCGAACTAGATTGAGGCGAATGAACGTCAAGGACATCCATAAGCACAAGGCCGTGACCGTGCACACGCTCGGTCAGCGGTCCGGCGTCCCGTACGAGGTCGAGCGGACGGTCTGTTCCGACTGCCGCCGCCTCCTCGACGAGAAGCCACTCCGACGCGCCGCGGCCTAGCCGGCTCCGGCCAATGCGTCGACGGTCGCCGCGAGCGTCGCGCCGGCCCCTTCCTCGATCTTCAGCTCAGCCCGTCCGTCGTACGGCGTCGGCCCCTGATTCACGATCGCGAGCCGCGCACCCGCTCCGAGCGCCTCGTCCGGGAGCGCGGCAACGGGGTAGACCTCGAGCGACGAGCCGACGACGACGACGCTGCCGGCCGCGCGGACGAGCTGACCGGCCCGGTCGATGGCGCCGGCAGGAAGGAGCTCGCCGAACATGACGACGTCCGGCTTCAAGATCGCGCCGCACCGCGGGCAGGCAGGCGCCGGGGCGGTGGGAAGCGCGTCGACGACGTCGCGAAGCGGCACTTTTTCGCCGCAAGCGGGGCAGCTCGCGGTGCGGATCGAGCCGTGGACCTCGAGGACGTTCCGCGATCCGGCGCGTGCGTGCAGCCCGTCGATGTTCTGCGTCACGATCGCCTCGACGAGGCCACGGCGCTCCAACTCGGCCAGCGCGAGGTGCCCTGCGTTCGGCTCGGCACGCGTCAACATCTCGAACCGCAGCGCGTAGAACTCCCAGACCTTCTCCGGGTCGCGGCGGAACGCGTCGATCGTCGCGTACTTCATCGGGTCGTACCGGGTCCAGATCCCGGAGGGAGAGCGGAAGTCGGGCACGCCGCTTTCCGTCGAGATGCCGGCGCCGGTCAGGACGACGCACGGTTGCGACGCACGGATCAGCTCGGCGAGGCTCGTCGGCGTCGTCGAAGGCATGAGCCGTGGCATTCCCGAAGTCACTGCCCGAACCGTCGGAGTTGCCTCGCCGGAGCCGGCGCAGCGCGTGCGCGGATGCTAACAACGCCGCGCTGCGCACTCGGCGAGATGCATCCTCGTAGAGTGCGGTCGTGGACGGGTTCCGCTTCCACGCCGACGTCGTGGTTCGTTTTGCCGAGACCGACGCGCAGGGCGTCGCGCACAACGCGGTCTACCTCGTGTGGTTCGAGGTCGCGCGCGTTGCGTATCTCGAGCGCTACGCGGGCGGGTATCAGGCGCTTCGCGATCAGGGCATCGAGTCGTTCGTGCTCGAGTCGCACGTCCGATACCGGCAACCGGCGCGCTTCGCCGATCGGCTCAGCATCTTCGCGCGCGTCGGCGAGCTTCGCGGCGCACGGTTCCGGTTCGACTACGTCGTCGACCGTGGCGGCGACACAATCGCCGACGGCTGGACTGCGCACGCATGCGTCGACGCGGCAACGCTCCGCCCGACGCGGATCCCGTCCGACCTGATGGACGCGATCGCTACGGCTGAGTCGTCGTCGGCGTCGTCTGCGTCTTCCCCGTCGTCGTCGTAGTCGTCGCCGGCTTCGGCGTCGGCTTCGGCTTCGGCTTCACCGGCGGCGGTTTCGGCCCGACGCGGACGACCTCGGGCTCAGCGCGATACGAGGAGTAAAAGACCGTGTCGTAGAGCAACTTCCCGCGCGCGTCGAACACGCGACGGCGCACGCTGGTCGAGCGTGCGGGCTCACCGCTGTCGTCGACGACGCGCGCTCCCGCCGCAAGGGACGGGTCCACCGTCTGCGTCACCGGGGCGGCCGCCGTCTCGACGAGCGGACGCGTGTCGCTCACAACGCGGCGATGCAGCGGCGTCCCGTACAACGCGACCGTCAGCGACGACGAGCCGACCCACGTGCGGAGCAAGAGCCAGTGTCCCGTGTCGTTGACGAACTTGAGGTCGGTGTCCGGGTAGTTCACGGTCGCGTCGCGGCCCTGCGGATAGTGGCTGATGTACAGCGCGTGATTCGTTCGCGACGTGATCGGCAGGCCCGCCTCGTACGCCGCGTTGAAGACGGTCGTCGAGACCTGACAGACGCCCCCGCCGAGCCCCGTCTTGAGCTCGCCGTTGATGATCACCGGCGCGACACGGAAGCCCTTGTCGGCGGTCCGCGCACCGGTCGCGTCGTTGAAGGAGAACGTCGTACCCGGCGCGATCACGTGTCCGTCGACGAGGTGCGCGACGAGCTGGACGTTGTGAACGCGGTTCGGGTCGCCGCCGTAAAACGTCTCGTAGCTCGAGACGAGGCCGCGGATCTGCAGCGCCTGCGCCTCGCGCGTCGTCCGCTCGGCGTGCGTCGTCTGGGCAACGAGGGCACCTTGCCGGAGCGAGGGGTCGGTGACGAGAACCGCATGGAGGAGGACGTTCGCGCTCTTCGGGACGTCGAGCGAGTAGCCGGGCCGGTCCGGCACGACGTGGATGCCGTGCGACGTGATCGCCCAAGTCGCGTCCACGGGCGGATGGTCGACGTGCTGCGCGAGCTTGCCGAACCACGCGTCCGCACCGCGACCCCCGATCCGAAGGTCGCGCCGCCCGTTGTCCGGCAGCTCGAGCAGCGTCGCGATTCGCCGCGGCCGGATCGTGAACTTCGTGCCCGCGAGCGTCAGGCGGACCGGCGCCGACAACGCGGTCTTCACCTCCGCAGCGACGACGGTGAGGTCGTTCGCCTTCACGCGCGGGGTGTCGATCCGGACGGGAAGCTCGACCGGCTGCCGCTCGAGGCTGGCGAGCGCTCGGACGAGCGTCGCAGCGGCCGCGCTGCGGTCGACGACTCGTCCGGCGCGGCCCGGCACGACCACGGGCTGGAGTCCCCGGAGGGCGAGCGACGCCTCACGATGCTTGCTGTCGACTTCGCGCGACACCTTGTCGAGGACGTAGGTGAGCGCCGTGTCGTAGACCTGCGTGGGCGGCGCGACGTCCGTCCCGAAGAAGCGGAGGTCGAGCCGCCGAAAGCCGCGCAGCGGCGCGAAGCCACCGCCCTGCCGCCGGACCGAGTCGACGGCCGCGCGCCAGTTGGGGCGCACGCCGAGCTGACTTGCGCTCAGCCGCCACGACTGGTCCCCGATCGTAAAGCGAATGGGCACGTGGTCGAGTTCCTCCCACCGCGCCTCGAGACGCGCGGTCGCGGCCCGGGGCGTCATGCCGCCGACGTCGACGCCGGCGATCCGGATGCCGGCAGCGAGATGCGTGGTCGAGCCGGCGAACGCGAGGCCGAGCACCGCTCCCGTGAGCGCGACGAGCAGGCTGACGATCGCCGCGCGGCGCAGGACGACCCGCCGGTCTGACCCCGACATCCGAGGGCGCCTCCGGCGGGCTCCGGAGGAGCGTCGGGCAGGCACGGCGCCAGTCTAGCTTCGGGCCTCCCGCCGCCCCCGCTCCGCCTAGAACGTGAAGAGCTCGATCCCGCCGCTGACGTTCAGGGCCACGCCGGTGATGTAGGACGCGAGATCGGAGCAGAGGAAGACGATCGCGTTCGCGACGTCCTCGGGCTCCCCGGCGCGGCGGAGCGCCGTCCGCTTGATCATCCGCTCGTTCATCGCGGGATTCCCGAAGTTGAACGCCTCCGTGCCGATGATCCCGGGAACGATCGCGTTGCAGGTGATGCCGTGGCGGGCGCCCTCGAGCGCAAGCGTCCTCGTCAGGCCGATCAGCCCGGCCTTCGTGGTCGAGTAGCTCGCCTGGCCGAACCCGCCGAGCGTTCCTGCGACGGACGCCATGTTCACGATGCGCCCCCACTCGCGATCCCGCATCCCGTCCCACACCGCCCGCGCACAGTTGAACGCGCCCGTGAGGTTGACGCGGAGGTCGCGTTCCCAGAGCTCGGGCGCCTGATCCGACAGCTGCGCGACATGGTCGAGCGTTCCGGCGTTGTTGACGAGGACGTCGACGGAGCCGATCTCGTCCACGACGCGCGCGACGGCGGCCTCGACCTGCGCGCGGTCGGTCACGTCGCACTTGACCGCGAGCGCACGCCGGCCGAGCGACCGGATCTCACCGACCGTCGCCTCTGTGTAGACGAAGCCCTGTGCGCGCGCGGCCTGCGCGAGAGGGCCGTACCGCTCGGCGTCCGCGGCGTCGTCCGACTCGAGCTGGATGTCCGCGATCGCGACGTCGGCTCCGGCGCGCGCGAGGACGAGCGCGTCCGCGCGCCCGAGCCCGCGCGAGCCGCCCGTCACGAGTGCGACCCGCCCCGTGAGATCGATCTCGACGGCCACGCGCTAGTCGCGCGGCAGGAGCAACTCGCGCGCGATCACGAGCCGCTGAATTTGCGACGTCCCTTCGTAGATCTGGAAGAGCTTCGCGTCGCGCATCAACTTCTCGACCGGGTACTCCTTCATGTACCCGTACCCACCGAAGATCTGCACCGCGTCGGTCGTGACCTCCATGCACGTGTCGGCCGCGAACCGCTTCGCGTACGACGACTGCAACGTCGCCCGCATCCCGTTGTCGATCATCCACGCCGCCTGCCAGCACAACAGCCGCGCCGCTTCGATCTTCGTCGCCATGTCCGCGATCATGAAGTTGACCCCCTGATTCATCGCGATCGGCATGCCGAACTGGACCCGTTCCTTCGAGTACTGCGCCGCGTGCTCGAACGCCGCCCGCGCGACGCCGACCGCGCCGATCGCGGTGCCCGGTCGCGTGAAGTCGAGTGTCCGCATCGCGATCTTGAAGCCCTCGCCTTCCTCCCCGAGCCGGTTCGCACCGGGAACGCGCACCTCGTGGAACGCGACAGCGGACGTGTCGGTCGAGCGCTGTCCCATCTTGTCGAGATGGCGCTCGACGACGACGCCGTCCGCGTCCGCCGGTACGACGAATGCCGTCAGGCCACGGTGGCCCTTCGACCTGTCGGTCGACGCAAACAGCGTGAACCACGCCGCGTGGCCGGCGTTCGTGATGAACATCTTCGACCCGTTGATCACGTAGTCGTCGCCGTCGCGTACCGCCGTCGTCTGGATGCCGGAGACGTCGGAGCCCGCGTTTGGCTCGGTGAGCGCGAACGACGTCAGCAGCGGCCGCTCCACGAGCGGAGATAGCCACTCCCGCTTCTGCTCCTCCGTCCCGGCGAGAGCGACCGGCCCGTGACCGAGGCCGTTCGCGGCGATCGCGGTGCCGATCCCCGAGCAGCCCCAGCAGAGCTCCTCACCGATCAACATCCCTTCGAACGAGCTCAATCCGGCGCCGCCGTACTCCTCGGGGATGTGGACGTTCATCAGGCCGACCTCGTGCGCGCGGGCGAGCACATCGGCCGGGTGAGTCGAGTGCTCGTCGTACTCGCGCTCCTTCGGCCTGATTTCTCGCGCGGCAAAGTCGCGCGCGAGGTCGCGCAGTGCCTTTTGCTCCTCGGTGAGCGCGAACGAGACGCCGCCCCCAACGCCCTGCTCGACCGTCGCCATCACCCGAAGCGTACTTCGATTGACTAGTCAGTCAACTTTGCCGCGGAGCGTCGATGAGGTTGGATCTGTGGATCGACGTCCCCGCACCCGCGCCTGCCGCTCCCGCCCGCCGCTCCTACCGCTGGGTCGTCGTTCCGCTCGCCGCCTTCGCGCTCGTCGCTCTGACGGCAGGGCTCCTCGCACACCACGACACGCGCTCGAAGGGGTACTTCCGGCTCTTCTTCAGCGACCCGATCCACCTCAAAGCCGCGTTCGCGACGGCGGCTGCCCTGCTCGCCTGCTTCCAGGTCATCACGGCGGCGTGGATCTTCCGGAAGCTCCCCTGGTCGAAGCCGGCGTGGGTGAACCCCGCGCACCGATGGTCCGGCCGTCTCGCGTTCGCGTGCACGCTCCCCGTCGCGTACCACTGCATCTTCAAGCTCGGCCTCCGCACGCCGACCACCCGCGTCCTCGTTCATTCGCTGCTGGGATGCGCGGTGTACGGCGCCTTCGCCGCCAAGATCACGATCGTGCGGCTCCGCCGGTTCCCGACGCCGGTACTGCCGATCGCCGGCGGCGTGCTCTTCGCCGTCCTGATCGGCGTGTGGTACTCGAGTGCGGTCTGGCTCTACACGCGCAACGCCGCCGCGGCGCCCACCGGCAGCCGCGCGGTCCCCGCCGACGCACGTCCAACTGCGGGCCGGCGCGTGTTCGCGAGCGCCGGCTGCGGCCAATGCCACACCCTCGCGGCTGCAGACGCGTCCGGGATCGTCGGCCCGAACCTCGACTCGCTCCGTCCCGGATACGCACAGGTCCGCGCGAAGGTGACGACCGGCGGCGGCGGGATGCCGTCGTTCGCGGGCCAACTGACGGCGACCCAGATTCGCGACGTTGCAGCGTTCGTCGCCGTCAACGCCGGCTCGCGCTAGCGGCGCAGCGCAGCGCGAAACCGAATGACGCGCTGGAGGTGGGCGTCGAGCTCACCGCTCCGCGCCAGCGGAACGAGCGCCCGTATCGCCCGCGTCGCGTCGTTGCCGTTCGTGAAGAGAACGAGGTCGGCACCGGCGCGCACGGCCTGCACGGCCCAGAGCGGCGCCAGGTCGCTGCCGAGGATCCCGAGCGAATCGGTGATCGCGACGCCCTCGAAGCCGAGGCTGCGGAGCAATGCGTACGCCGCCGGCTCGAGCGCCGCGCGGCGCGTGCCGAGACCGCGATAGATGCCGTGCCCGACCATCACGCAGCGGATGCCGGCTTCGACAGCGTCGCGATACGGCGCAACGTCGGCGTCACGCAATACGCCGCGGTCGTAGAGGCGCGCGTCCGTCGACACCGGTAGCGGGCCGAGGCCGGGGAAGTGCTTGACGCAGGCGCCCGCGCCGCCGTCTGTGAGCCCGCGCGCGAACGCGACGCCGTAGAGCGGCGACCGGAACTGCCGTGAGCCGAGCGGCCCGTCGGGCAGGTCGAGCACCGGCGCGAGATCCACGTCCACGCCCGCCTGCCGGAGCGCGCGCCCGGTCGCGCGGCCCGACGCGTACGCCTCGCGGGCGTTCCGAACCTCGCGCGCTGAGCGCGCGGGTGGCAGATCGCGCAGCGAGCGCACCTCGCCGCCCTCCTGGTCCGCGAACACGAGCGCGCCCGGCGGACGCGGCTCGCCGGCCGTCCCGCGCTGCACGAGCACACCGCCGGCGCCGGGTGCCGCGGGGAGCCCCGACACGACAACCAGCGCCGCCTTCTGCTGGGGCGTGATCCCGATCAACGCAGCCGCCGCGAGCAGGGCCCCGAGCACGCGCGAACACTACGGCGTGTCACGTGCACTTTGGAACAGCCGCGAACCTGCGGCCGATAGGCTCACCCCGTGGACTTCGAGCTGAGCGACGAGCAACGCCTGCTCCAGGACACGGTCCGTCGGTTCGTCGATGACCGGGTCCTCCCGAACGCGGTCGAGAACGACATCCGGCACCACCTCGACATGGATGCGATCGAGGGGATGGCCGAGCTCGGCATTCTCGGGATCGTCGTCCCCGAGGAGTACGGCGGCGCGGGCCTCGACTTCGTCTGCGAGGCGCTCGCCTGCGAGGAGATCGAGCGCGGCGAGGCGGCATTCCGCACGCTCATCTCCGTCCACGTCGGCCTGAACTCGCTGTCGCTGCTCAAGTACGCGTCCGAGGAGCAGAAGCAACGCTGGCTCGTCCCGCAGGCGCGCGGCGAGAAGCTCGCCTGCTTCGGCCTGACCGAGCCGGCTGCGGGGTCCGACGTCGCGGCGATGAAGACGACGGCGCGCCGGGAGGGAGACGCCTACGTCCTCAACGGCTCGAAGAACTGGATCTCGTACGCGAACGTCGCCGACCACGCGCTCGTGTTCGCAAAGACCGATCCGTCCGCGAAGCACAAGGGAATCTCGGCGTTCGTGCTCGAGCGCGGCATGGAGGGGTTCACGACCGCCGACACGGAGAACAAGCTCGGGATCTGGGCCGGGTCGACGGGCGAGCTGTTCTTCGAGAACGTCGAGGTCCCCGCGGAGAACCTGATCGGCGAGGAGGGTCAGGGGTTCGAGATCGCGATGTACGGGCTCGACCAGGGGCGCTTCACCGTCGCCGCCGGCGGCTGCGGCGTGATCCGCGCGTGCCTCGAGCGCTCGGCCGAATACGCGCGCGAGCGCGAGACGTTCGGGCAGCCGATCGGCAAGTACCAGTTCGTCCAGGACATGATCGCCGAGATGGTGCTGGGCTACGAGACGTCGAAGCTGCTCGTCCTCCAGGCCGCGTGGATGAAGGATCAGGGCCTGCGGAACACGCGTGAGACGTCGCTGGCGAAGTGGCACGCGACCGAATCCGCGTTCCGCGCGGCACACCTCGCGATCCAGGTGCACGGCGCATACGGCTACAGCGCCGAGTACGGGATCGAGCGCTACTTCCGCAACGCGCGCGCGCCGATCATCTACGAGGGGACGACGCAGGTGCACAAGATGATGCAGGCCGAGCACGCGCTCGGATACCGCAGCCTGAACGGCCGCGGCGGAGAGGTCTCGCCGATCTGCTCGTGGGCCCCCGCGCTCGCGCCCGTCCAGCGCGGCGCGATTCCGACCGGCGCCTGATGGCCGAACTCGAGCCGGAAGTCCGCGAGCTCTTCGGGCAGCGCAACTTCGCCCACCTCGCGACCGTGGTGCCGGACGGCTCGCCGCACAGCGTCCCAGTGTGGATGCGATTCGAAGACGGCCGCCTCCTTTTCTTCACGCAGACGGGCTCGCAGAAGGCGCGGAACCTCGAGCGGGATCCGCACGTCGCGATCTCGATCGTCGACGAGAGCAATCCGTATCGCAGCGCATGGGTGCGCGGCCGCGTCGTCGATCGGATCGAGGGCGACGCCGCGTTGGAGATCATCGACCGGATCTCGCGTCAATACACCGGTGCGGACTTTCCGATGCGAACCGGTGTCGTGCTCGTGATCGAGCCGGACCGAAGCGGCCACGTCGTGCTGCCGTTCCAGCACTGAGCGGCGTCAGGCCCTACAACGCAGCTCGCGCGCGAACGTCCAGCGGGCTGCGCGGCAGGCCCGGCCGCGGCTCGCCCTCGTTGTAGACACCGGGCGCAACGTCGTTCGCCGCGTCCGGGTAGAACAACGCGGCGAGCGCCTGGATCTGCGCGCGGCCGACGTCCAACTCGAACTGGCCGCCGCCGTACATCGCGATGCCTTGCTGCTCGCAGTAATCGATCGCATCCAGCAGGCGGCGAACGCTCCCGAAGCGGGACGGCTTGATGTTCACGTGCCGCGGCGCGCGCTCCCGGATGTCGTCTGCGGAATGAATCGGGGCGTCCCAGCTGATGCGGTCGCGCGCGCCGGCGAGCTGCGGCTGGGTGACGTCCGTCCACACCGGGTCCTCGAGCACGGCCTCGGGAAACGCCTCGGCGAGTGCGGCGTAGAGCTGCGCATCGAGCAGGTCGGGCGACCACGAGCCGCCGTACTGCCCTTTCAGATCGACGACGCGCACACGGTCCGTGGCGGAGATCTCGCGCATGACCGTCGGCGTCCACGCGCTCACCGCATCGAGCTTGAACTCGAGCGACGGATCGTGCGCGAGCCAGCGGCGGATGTCGACGCGCGGTGAGATCACGAAGCGCACCGGTCGATACGTGCGGCCGAGCACCGCGCCGAGCGTCAAGCCGTTCTGGCGCAGCGCAAGGTCGAGCGCGGCGCTCTCGAACGCCCATCGCCGGTAGTCGCCGAGGCCGTAGTCGTCGAGCGCGCGCGAATACGCGTCCAGCGTCGTCGATCCGTGGTCGCGCACCGCAGGGAACGTGTCGTGCTGCTCCGCGACGTACGTGACATCCTCGCCCCGACCGGTCACGCCGCTGCCGCTCAAAACGACGATCGTCGTGACGCGTGTGAAGTCGGCCGCGACTGCGGCCTCGCGGCGCTCCGTGTCGAACCCGTCGATCTGCAACGGCAGCGCTCGCACGCGGTCGTACGACGAGCCGGCCACGATCAGCTCACCCGCGCCGTCAGCCGACGAACCGCGCCGCGGCGTCGGCATGCTCGCGCTCGCTCCGCATCAGGCGGTAGACGAGCGGTGTCGCCGCCAGGATCGGGACGCCGCACACCGGCCAGAGGATCTGGTAGCCGTCCGTCGCCTGGAGGTACGGCCGCGCGAGGTCGATCGCGAGGCCGGCGATCGGTGCGCCGAGGAGAAGGCCGAGCCCCTTGGTCGTGGTCGCAAGACCCGACACCGCCCCGCGATGCTCGACCGGCATCAGCTTGAACAGCAGGCCCCACGCCAGTGTCATCACCATGCCGCCGGCGACCGAGACGGGCACGATCAACGCGAAGTACCAGTTGTGCCAAGTCTCCGCCGTTCCCGCGACGATGAAACCACCGCCGTAGATGAACGACGCGATGAAGATGACGCGCGCAAGGCCGAACTTGTCGCCGAGGCGGCCGGCGACGAGCGCCGCGATCACATAGCCGGTCGCGACGGCGCCCAGCAATGCCGACGAGATCTCCTTCGACTCGTGCAGACCGTCGATGACGTAGAGGACGACGAACGTCCGCGCGGCGGCAAACGTCCCCTCCCACGCTGCGTTCGCGAACAAGAACCGCCGCACCTCGGCTTCGTCGCGGAAGATGCGCCAGCTTCGCCTGAAATACGCGCGAACGCCTTCGAAGACCCGCCCGTGGCCGCCGTCCTCGCGGACGAACGCGATCGCGGCGCCGCACGCCGCCGTGGTGATCAGTGCGGCGAGCACGAACGGCGCCGGGCGCCAGAGCTTGAGCAGGAAGCCGCCGCCGACGAGCGCCAGTCCGAGCGCTGCGCCGCGGAGGACGTGCTGGATGCCCTGGGCGCGGCCGAACACCGACTCCGGCAGGAGATCGGGATACAGCCCGCGGTACGGCGGCTCGTACACGTAGTACGCGAAGAAGAACGCGAGGACGATCAGCGTCGTCGTCCAGAGGTTCGGCATGAACGGCATCAGCAACAGGCAGAACCCGAGCGGCCCGAGCGCGGCGAGCATGAACGGGCGGCGGCGGCCGAGCGGCGTGTGGAACGTGTCACTCCACGGCCCGATCACCGGCGAGAGCGCGAGCGCGAAGACGCCTTCGGCGCCGAGCACGAGCCCGATCAGCGAGCCGGACTCGGTGAATCGGCCGAGCAACGGCGGGAGGTACGCCGCGGTCGTGGTGATCGAGAAGGCCAGCCCGAACGCGCCGAGGCCGAGCGTCCAGAACATCGTGCGCCGGACGGACGGCGCGCGCGCCGTCTGTCCCGCCGTCAACTGGGCCATCAGACGGTTGCCGCCGCCCGATCGGGTGCGAGGCCGCCGCAGACGATCTCGACGACCGTCCGCTCGGCGGCCGCGACCTGCTCGTCACCGTCCTCGAGCGTTCCCAGGACCCACCCGGTCAGCACTTCCTCGAGCGCGCCGTAGAACACGAAGCTCGCGAGCTGTGCGCTGACGTCCGCGCGGAATTCCCCTTCCTCCTGGCCGCGGACGATGATCCGCTCGATCGCCGCGAACGATTCCTGGATCACCGTGATGCGATTCTGGAGATCGGGGCTGCGGACGATCTCGCGCACGACGACCTTTACGAGCGCCGGATCGCGCCGCCAGGCGCGGAGCAGGATCTTCGCGACTCCCGCCAGCCGGTCACGCGCCGGCTCATCCGTCTCCTCGACCATCTTCACCGCCGCGAGGATGTCCGCCCACGTCTCGGTGAATATGCACTCGAGCACCTCGTCCTTCGAGCGGAAGTAGTGGTACAGCAGGCCGTGCGCGACGCCGGCCTCCTCGGCGATGTCGCCGACGCGGCACTTGTGGAAGCCCTTCTGCGCGAAGACGCGCACCGCGGCCTCCAGAATCAGCCGACGCTTGTCCTCCCCGCCGTTTGACCGCTCCGTCAACCTTCGGAGCATAGTGGAGGCGCTGCAGGACATCGTCGTGGTCGACCTGACGCGCTACCTGCCCGGGCCGTTCGCGAGCCGCGAGCTGCTGCGGCTCGGCGCGCGTGTCGTGCGGCTGGAGGCGCCGCCGGGCGATCCGGTCCGCGACATCGCGCCGGAGTGGGACGCGCGGCTGAACGCCGGCAAGGAGTCGGTGCTGTGGGACGCACGGGCGGACCCCGAGCTCGGCCCGGCGCTATGCCGCCGCGCCGACGTGGTGCTCGAGGGGTTCCGGCCCGGGGTCGCTGCGCGCCTCGGGGTCGGACCGGACGACATGCCCGACGCGGTCGTCTATTGCTCGCTCACTGGCTTCGGGGCAGACGATCGCCGGGCCGGCCACGACCTCAACTACCTCGGCTGGGCGGGCGCGCTCGCGCCAACCGCGCCGGCGATGCCGCCGCTGCCGATCGCCGATCTCGCCGCCGGGGCGCTCACGACCGTCGCGCGCGTCCTCGCAGCGCTGCTGGCACGCGAGCGCACGGGCCGCGGCGAGCAGATCGTCGTCTCGATGACGCACGAGGCGCACGAGCTGGCGCACTATGCCCGGCCTCTGACGGGCGAGCTCGCGTGCTACCGCATGTACGAGTGCGCCGACGCGCGCTATATCACCGTCGCGGCACTCGAGCCGAAGTTCTGGGCGCGCCTGTGCGAGCTGCTCGAACGCCCCGACCTCCTTCCGCTCCAACACGACGGGCACGCCGAGCTCGACGCGGTGTTCCGCACACGTGCCGCGGACGAGTGGGTCGCGCTGCTCGCCGGTGAGGACACGATGGTCGGACCGGTGTCGACGCTCGCCGCCGCCGCGCCGGACTTCGCGTCACCGGCGAATCCTGACCGCCCGCCTCGGCTCGGCGAGCACACCGACGGGTGGCGGCGTGAATTAGGTCTCGTTACCTGACGAGGTCGTGCCGTCGGGGGCGGGTGCGTCGCCGCGAGGCCGGGGAAGTGCCTGCGCGAGTTGGCCGAGCGCCTGCTGGAACTCGCTCGGGATGATCCAGAGCTTGTTCGACTCCCCCTGCGCGATCTGCGGCAGCACCTGGAGATACTGGTACGCGAGCAGCTTCGGGTCGGCGTCGCCCTCGTGGATCGCCTCGAAGACGGTGCCGATCGCCTTCGCCTGACCCTCGGCATTGAGGATCGCCGCTTGCCTCTGGCCTTCTGCGCGGAGGATCGCGCTCTGCTTCTCCCCCTCAGCGGTCAGGATCTGCGACTGCTTCACGCCCTCCGCCGTGAGAATCGACGCCCGCTTCTCGCGATCGGCGCGCATCTGCTTCTCCATCGTGTCCTTGATCGAGGCGGGCGGGTCGATCGCCTTGATCTCGACCCGGTTGACGCGGATGCCCCACTTGCCCGTCGCTTCGTCCAGCACGCCGCGCAGCTGGTTGTTGATCTCGTCGCGTGACGTGAGCGTGTCTTCGAGATCGAGACCCCCGATCACGTTGCGCAACGTCGTCACGGTGAGTTGCTCGATGCCGGAGATGTAGTTCGCGATCTCGTAGGTCGCGCTCTTCGGGTCGGTGACCTGGAAATAGAGGACGGTATCGATGTTCACGACGAGGTTGTCCTCGGTGATCACCGGCTGCGGATCGAACGACACGACCTGCTCGCGCAGGTCGACCATGTCGCGCACGCGGTCGACGAACGGAACGACGATCGTGAGCCCGGGATTCAGCGTGCGGCTGTACCGACCGAGCCGCTCGACGACACCGGCACGTGCCTGAGGGACGATGCGGATCGTGCGCGCAAGCGCGAAAAGCACGAACGCCACGACTGCCAGCAAGACGATCAACGCGACCACGACAGACCTCCCACTACTCGTACACGAGCGCCGTCGCGCCCTTGATCTCCGCAACCTCCACCTGCACGCCCGGCTCGAACGTGGCGTCGTCGACGTACGCGCGCGCCGTCCACACCTCGCCGCCGATCCGGACGCGGCCGCCGTTCGCATCGACACGCTGCACGACCGTCGCCTTCGCCCCGACGAGCGCGGCGCTGCCGGTGCGGATCATCGCCGGCATGTGCAGGTGGGCGCGAGCAATCGGACGCAGGAGCACGACCGATGCCAGTGCGCCCGCGATGAAGACGATCAGCTGCGCCGCTGCTCCTGCACCCACCGCTGCGACGATGGCGGCCACGAGCGCGGCAAGCGCGACGGGCCCGAGAAAGAAGAGGCCCGGAGTGACGAGCTCGCCGATCGCGAGAAGGACAGCGGCGATCGCCCAGATCACCCAACCCGGCATGCTGCTCTCATCGTAGGTCAACGCGGGCGGGCAAGGCCGAGCGCGGCCGGCAGCCCGTACAAATCGATGAGCCGCTCCTCGACGTCGTGATGGCGATCCGCGCGGTCGATCAGAATCGCGCGCATCCCGAGCGCGCGGGCGCCTTCGATGTCCTCCTCGGGCGAGTCGCCGACCATCGCCGCGGCGCCCGCGTCGACGCCGAGGCGTTCGAGCGCGGCACGGAAGATCGTCGGGTGCGGCTTCACATAACCGTGCGAGCGCGAGTCGACGATCGCATCGACGTCGAGCCGATGATGCGCGACGAATTCCGTCAGGTCGCGAATGCCGTTCGAGACGAGCCCGATCCTGAGCCCATGCGCCCGCAGATCGTCGAGCACCGGCAAGGCGTCCTCGTAGAGCTCGAAGTTCTCCGGATCCTCCCAGCCCCGCTCGATCTCGGTGGCGCACTCGGACGCCAGCTCGCGCGCGCCGCCCATGCCGACGAAGATCTCCTCGGTGAACGCGTGCCAGATCGTCTCGTCGTGCAGAAGCTCCGGGTGGCGCTTCAGGTTCTGGACCGCGGCCTCACGCGCGTCGTCGTGGCGGGAGAGGTCGAGCTCGACGCCGTGCCGTGCGGCAACGCGAGCGTAACGTTCCGGCGACAGCTCCGGCCCTGGGCGACAGAGCGTGAAGTCGACGTCGAAGAGGACCGCGCGCAGCGTCACGCAGCCGGCGCCGGCCACCGGTATGCGGCCGGCTGACGGTTCGCAAGCGACGGAAGCTTCGCGCGGATGTCCGCGAGCCTTGCCCGATCGAGCTCTGCGGCGACGACCGTCTCCTCGTCCGGTGCCTGCGCGAGAACCGTGCCCCACGGATCGACGATCAGCGAGCGGCCGTACGCCGGCTTGCCCGCCAACGTCTCGCCGACCTGCGCAGCCGCGGCGACGTAGGCCTGGTTCTCGATCGCGCGCGCGCGCAACAGCACGTGCCAGTGGTCCTTGCCGGTCGGCGTCGTGAAATGCGCCGGAACCGTCAGCAGCTCGGCACCGTCCAGCGTGAGGATCCGGTACAGCTCGGGGAAGCGGACGTCGTAGCAAACCGACAGGCCGACCGACCAGCCCTCGACGCGCGCGACGACCGCCTCGTCGCCCGGCTCCTCGGCCTCCGACTCGCGGTACGTGACGCCGCCGACTTCGACGTCGAAGAGATGGATCTTCCGGTACGTCGCGACGACTCTGCCTTCGGAGTCGAACATGAGCGACGTGTTCGACAGCTTCTCGCGGCCGTCACGGATCTCGGTGATCGAGCCGCCGACCAACGCGATCCCGTGGTCCCGCGCCCACCGCGACATCGCCTCCACGGACTCGCCGCCCTCGAGCGGCTCCGCCGCCGCGTGCAGCTCGTCCGGCGTCCCGATCGCGTTCCACTTCTCCGGCAGTACGACGAGGTCCGCACCGGTTGATGCGGCCCGCGCGACGAGGCGCTCGGCGGTTTCGAGATTCGCGCTCTTGTCCCCACGACTCGTCATCTGCACACAGGCAAGTCGAATCCGCTCGGGCACGGCGCAGAGGATACCCAGGCGTCCTTCCGATCCTCTGGGTCCGGGCGTACGCTTTCGCCCGCGTGCCCGTCTACTGGAAACCGCAGTCCCCGACACGCGCGATGCGAGAGCGCGCGTGGGCGAAGCGCTCGGCGGCGCGCGAGCAAGCGCTGCGGCGGGCTCCGCACTCCGGCCTGCTTGCGCGTTTACGAGCGCGGTTGCGCAGGAACGCCTGACCTCGCAGGAAAGCGCAGTCGACAAGGGAGGTCACGCATGTCCTATGGGCTCCTGCTCCTCCGCGTCGTCGTCGGCAGCACGATGTTCGCGCACGGCGCACAAAAGCTGTTCGGGTGGTTCGGCGGGCACGGCCCGCGCGGCACGGGCGGGTTCTTCGAGAAGCTCGGCTACCGCGCGCCGTTCGTGCTGGCGGTCGTCGCCGGGTTGAGCGAGGCAACCGGCTCGCTGCTCGCGATCGGACTGGTGACGCCGCTCGCGTGCCTCGCGATCGCGGTCGTGATGCTGAACGCGATCGGCACGGTCCATCTCAAAAACGGGTTCTTCAACGGCGACGGCGGAATCGAGTTCCCGCTGACGCTCGGAATCGTCGCAATCGCGCTCGCGTTCACCGGGCCGGGCCGCTTCTCGGTCGACCGCGCGATCGGGTGGGACGACAACATCAGCGGCGCGTGGACGGGCGCTGTGGTCGTCGTCGCGGCGATTGGGATCTCGCTCGTGACGCAGACGATCGGCCGCAGGCGCGCGCGACTGACGGAGGCGGCCGCGACCTGAGCCCCGCCAAGGCCGGCCCGTTCGAAGGCGCTAGTCTGTAGCCGCTCGGGGTGTGGCGCAGCCTGGTAGCGCGCTCCGTTCGGGTCGGAGAGGTCCCCAGTTCGAATCTGGGCACCCCGATGTGAACGGGGGAACCACCCGGTTCCCCCGTTGCTCTTCCGTCACGGTTACGACACACACGTGCGCGACCTCCTGACCTACGTTGTCTCGAGCGACAACGAGGAGGACGAATGAACGTGGTGATGCTGATCGGCAACCTCGCGACCGATGTCGAGATCAAGGACGTCGGCGAGGACAAGCGCGTCGCGAACTTCCTGCTGGCCGTCAACCGGCGGACGAAGGACGGCGGCGCCGACTTCTTCCGCGTGACGGTATGGGACAAGCAGGCCGAGCATTGTGCGCAGTACCTCGTCAAGGGCAACCGGGTGGGCGTCGAGGGCCACCTGCGGAGCAGCGCGTGGGAGCAGGACGGCGCGACGCGGCGGCAGGTCGAAGTCGTCGCGCGCAGCGTGCAGTTCCTTTCGCCGCCAAGCGAGCCGGCCGCCGCCGAGGTCGTGCCGTTCGAGGCCGCCGGTGCCGCGCGCTAGCTCGTGTCCGCGCCCGAAGCCGGTTCCGCAGAGCCGTTGCCGGCCGCTGCGATGAACTCCTCGATCGCGTGCGCACACGCGGCGGGACGCTCGCCGATCAGCAGATGGCCGCAACCCGCGATCGTCCGGAGCGGCGCACGCAACCGCCGGGCGTACTCGAACGCATCCTCGAGCGGGAGCTGCGCGTCTTCTGCGCCCCAGAGGACGAGCACCGGGAGCGCAAGCCGGCCGAGGTCTTGCCGCGGGTCGTCCTCTTGCAGAGCCCGCCACGCACTCGCGGTGTCGGTGTGCAGTAGCTGACCCGCGAGGAATCCCTCGACGGCGATGTCCGTGAGACCGACCGGATCGGCGACCGAGACGAACCCGAACACGAAGCGGCGGAGTAGCGGCGACCGCGCCACGAGCGTCCGATACCGGCCGGCGAGACGACCCGGGCGGATCACGGTGAAGGCCGTCAGCAGCTCGCGCAGCAGCGGCTTGCCGATGCTCAGGCCTGCCGATCCGGCGAGGACGAGGGACGAGACGAGCTCAGGATGCCGCAGGGCGATGCGGAGCGCGACGAGCCCCCCGAGCGAATGCCCGACGACCGGCGCAGGCGCCGCGCCCTCTTCGACGATCACGGCCGCGATCCGGTCAGCGAAGGCATCGAGGCCGGCCACCGCGGCCAGCGGCTCCGAGCGGCCGTGGCCCGGGAGGTCGGGCGCGATGACGCGGTGGCCGCGGGCAAGCAGCGGCGCGAGCTCGACCCAGTTGGTCGCCGACCCGCCCAGGCCGTGGACGAGGACGATCGGCCGCCCGTCCCCACCGACGAAGGCGCGCATGCGCCGCCCCTTCACGTCGAACGACCGCTCGGCGAACGTGGCATCCGTCACGCCGAGCGATTATCCTTCGGCTCGATGACTGTCTTGGGAGGGCCGGCCCGTTGAATCCGGCAACGACATCTGGAGGCCCGTTCTAGCCCGTCTGTGCGCGTCGCGCCCGGCGGGCTTTTTCATGCGACGAGGGAGGAGTTCATGGCGAACCATCTGACGCCCGAGGAGCTGTCGAAGGAGCTCGGCATCGACCGTCAAGAGGTGATTCGCGTGTGCGTCGAGGAAGGCGTGCCGATCTACCAGGGCAAGATCGACAAGACGCTCTTCGCAGCGCAGCTGAAGGCGCTCGGCGCCCTGCAGCAGCACTAGGACGCGCAACTTCCGCAAAGGGTCAGGCCCTCCGGGTCTGACCCTTGTTCCGGTTAGGCGCTCTTGCGGGCGGGGGTGCGGCGTGGGCGCTGAGCCTTCGGCGCCGCCGCCTTCTTCTTCCCTGAGGCTGTCGCCTTCTTGCGGTCCTGGGCCTCGGCGACGCTCCGCTTCAGCGCCTCCATCAGGTCGACGACCGGCGTCTCCGGCGTCGGCTCGGGCTTCGCAACCTCGTGGCCCGAGAGCTTCGCCTCGAGCATCGCCCGGAGGTCGCGGCGGTACTCGCTGTGCAGCTCCGCCGGATCGAACTCGCCGACGAGCGACTGCATCACCTGAGATGCGAGCGCGAGCTCGGCGTCCTTGACCTCGGTCCCGGAGACCGCCTCCTCGATCTCCGCCTGCGAGCGCACGTCCTCGGCGAGGAAGAGCGTCTCGAGCGCAAGGGCGTCACCCTTCGGACGGATCAGACAGAAGTACTCCGCGCCTCGAAGCACGAACCGGCCGACGGCTCCCATGTCGGCCTGCTTCATCGCTTCCAGGAGCAACACATACGGCCGCCGCGCCGCCGGCGCCTGGGCCGGCGCGAGGTAGTACGTGCGGTCGAGGTACACCGGGTCGACCTCCTCGAGGTCGACGAAGCGCGTGATCTCGATCGAGCGCGAGTCGTCCTGCAACTGGATCGCCTCGAGGTCTGCGTCGTCGACGATGACGAACTCGCCCTTCGCGACCTCCCATCCCTTGACGATCTCGTCGGAGCCGACTTCACGCTCGTGCGTCGGGCACCACCGCTTCTGGCGGATCGGCGTCTTGCACTCACGATGGAGCGTCCGGAAGCTGACGTCCGACTGCTTCGCTTTGGGCGTCGTCGCGAGGGCCAGGCCGACAGGGATGTTGACCAGGCCGAAACTAATGGATCCGTTCCAGATCGTGCGCATAGGGGCCGCTCTCAGAGTCTAGAGGGACCAGGCGAATTCGCCCCGCAGCGCCGGATCCCTTCCGCACTACGATTGGGCCGGGTGGCGATCGAGACGAGAACCCGCGTTGCGGCCGAGCGGACGATCGCACGGCTGTGGCAGGACGCGGTCGCGCGCGGCTGGAACGCGCCCCCGTACCTCGCCGAGACGCCGAACGGGTGGGAGCCCGTCACCGGCGAGGAGGCCGCGGACGCCGTCGAAGAGCTGGCCAACGGGCTCCTGGCCCTCGGCATCCGGAAAGGCGACGCGTTCGCGATCCTCGGCACGACGCGGCTCGAGTGGGCGCTGTTCGACCTTGCCCTCGGTCTCATCGGGGCGATCGGCGCGCCGGTCTACGCGAACTCCTCGCCGCGCGACTGCGCGTACGTCGTCGAGCACTCGGAGGCCGTGGGCATCCTCTGCGAGGACGACGGCCAGCGGGCGAAGGTCGACGGGCTCCCGCTCGACCACGTGTTGACGTTCGCCGACCTCCCCGGGTTGCGCGAGAAGGGACGCGCGTACGCCCGGGCCAACCCCGACGCGCTCGCCGACGCGTCGAGCGCGATCGGTCCGGAGGACCTGTTCACGTACATCTACACGTCGGGGACCACGGGGCCGCCGAAGGCCTGCATGATCCGCCACCGCAACTACTACGCGATGGCGGACGAGGTGCGCCGCATGGAGGAGTTCATCCTCGGCGAGGACGTGATGCTCCTCTACCTCCCCCTCGCCCACAACTTCGGCCGGCTCATGCATCTACTCGGTCCGCACCTCGGGCTCACGATCGCGTTCTGCGCCGACCCGTACGGCGTTGCAGACGCGCTTCCGGTCGTGCGGCCGACCGTGTTTCCGAGTGTTCCCCGTGTCTACGAGAAGATCCATACCGCCGTCGTCGCGAAGCTCGACGAGGCGACCGGGACCAGGCGGCGGCTGATCGACTGGGCGCTGTCCGTCGGCCGGCGCGTGAGCGATCGACGCCAGCGCGGAGAGCCGCTGCCCGCGCTGCTCGCGCTGCAGCACAGGGTCGCGGACCGGCTCGTGTACTCGAAGGTGAAGGAGCGCCTCGGCGGACGCTTCCGCGTGGGCATCTCCGGCGGCGCGCCGCTGGCGAAGAACGTGATGGAGTTCTTCCACGCGCTCGACATCCTCATCCTCGAGGCCTATGGCCTCACCGAATGCACGACGGGAGCAACCGGCAACCGCCCGTCCCAGCTGCGGTTCGGAACGGTCGGGCCCGCCCTCCCCGGAGTCGAGCTGAAGATCGCCGACGACGGCGAGGTACTGATCCGCACCGACACGGTGTTCGCCGGGTACTACAAGGACGAGGCCGCGACACGTGAGGTGCTGACCGACGACGGGTGGCTGCGAAGCGGCGACATCGGGCACCTGGACGACGACGGGTTCCTCACGATCACCGACCGCAAGAAAGACATCCTCGTCACCGCCGGCGGCAAGAACGTCGCTCCGCAGAACCTCGAGAGCGCGCTGAAGACCTCGCCGCTGATCTCGCAGGCGCTCGTCGTCGGCGACCGGCGCCCCTATGTCGCTGCCCTGATCACGCTCGAGCCCGGCGTGCCGCACGACGGCGCGGAGGCGAGGATCCAAGCTGTCGTCGACGACGTCAACCGCGACCTTTCCCGCTTCGAGCAGATCAAGCGGTTCGTGATCCTTCGGCGCGACTTTTCGGCCGAGGACGGCGAAGTCACGCCGACGCTGAAGCTCAAGCGCCGCGTCTGCCAGGAGCACTTCGCCGCAGAGATCGACCAGCTGTACGCGTGAGCGCTCTCTTCCTCGTCGCGTCGGCGTTCCTCGCGAGCGCCGTGGAGATGGTCGAGGCGCTCACGATCGTCCTCGCGGTCGGCGTGACGCGCGACTGGCGCTCGTCCCTCACCGGCGTCGCCGTGGCGACGGTCGCGCTCGCCGCGATCGTCGCGGCGCTCGGCCCCGCGCTGACGGTCATCCCGATCGACACGCTTCGCCTGGTCGTCGGCGCGCTCCTGCTCGTGTTCGGCCTGCAGTGGCTGCGGAAGGCGATCCTGCGCGCGAGCGGCTACAAGGCGCTCCACGACGAGGAGCAGGCGTTCGCGCACGAGGTCGCGGAAGCACGCGCCGCCGGGACCGAGACCCGCGCCGGCCTCGACTGGTACGCGTTCACCGTGTCGTTCAAGGGCGTCCTGCTCGAAGGGCTCGAGGTCGCGTTCATCGTCCTGACGTTCGGCAGCACCCAGGGCTCGATCCCGCTCGCAGCGGCCGGTGCGGCCGCCGCGATCATCCTCGTCGCGCTCGCCGGCGTCCTTGCGCACAGACCGCTCGCACGCGTCCCGGAGAACACGATGAAGTTCGCGGTCGGCGCGATGCTGACGACGTTCGGGATCTTCTGGGCGACGGAAGGCGCGGGCGCGGAATGGCCGGGCGGCGACGCATCCCTCCCGGCGGTGCTCGGCTTCGTCGTGCTGCTCTCGTTCGGCCTCGTCACGACGCTCCGGCGGCGCAGGTTGGCACTCGCATGAACGCGCTCCGGCGATTCGGCTCGTTCTGGTGGGACTTCGTCGTCGGCGACGACTGGCGAATCGCGGTCGGCGTCGTGATCGCCCTGGCCGCGTGCGCCGCGGTGGCGGAGACCGGCGCGCCGGCGTGGTGGATCGTCCCGGTCGCCGTCGCCGTTCTGCTGGCCGTCTCGGTCCGCCGCGAGGCGCGCTAGACCCCCGCAGCGCGAGCGGAGAAGCTAGAGCCGGCGTCCGCCGGCGAACGTCGACGAATACCAGCCGCTGAGGCTGGAGATCTTGACGACGTCGCCGGTGTGCGGGGCGTGGATGAACTGGCCGCCGCCGATGTAGATCCCGACGTGACTCGCGCCGGCGAAGAAGACGAGGTCGCCCGGCTGAAGCTGGCTCATCGACACGGGCGTGCCCATCCCGTACTGCGCGTACGAGCTGTGCGGCACCGAGACGCCGATCTGGGCGAATGCGTACATCACGAGCCCTGAGCAGTCGAAGCCGCGCGGCGTCGACCCGCCCCAGACGTACGGCACACCGAGATAACGCATGGCGACACCGACCACGCCGCCGTGCGTCGAGGGCGGCGCGACCGACGACCCCTCGGGCGTCGATCCCGACGCTCCGACGACGGGCGCCGGCCCGTCGGCGGCCGGCTGTTGCTGCGTCGCGAGCCGCTGTCGCGCCTCGCTCGCGATCTGGAGCTGACGTGCGGCCTCGGCCTGCTTCATCTGCTGGATCTGGCCGCGGATCGACGAGAGCAGCTGGCGCCTCTGCGCGAGCTGCGACTCGATGTGCTGCCGCTGCGCCGCACGCTGCGAGACGACGTGCTGCTGGCGCGAATGTGCGCTCTGAAGCTGGAGGCGATGGTGCTGGATCGAGGCCCGCGCGGCGGTCACCTCGCGGACGATCCGAGCGTCCTGCCTGGACGTCGAATTCATCGTCTCGACCGTGTTCAGAAGGTCGTCGAGGCTCGACGACCCGAGCATCACCGCGAGGGTCGAGTTCTCCTCCCCCTTCGTGTACGCGGCGACGAGACGCTGGGCGAGTGCCTTCTGCGAGGTCTTGAGATCGCGCTTCGCGACCTTCAGCTCGAATGCGTTCGTCCGGAGGTCGCCTTCGATCCTGCGGAGCTCCACGCTCGCCTGGTTGTAGGCCTCGACGGCGGCGCCGAGGCTGACGTCGATCGCGCTCACCTGGGAGAGCACCTGCTGGGCCTGCGCCTGTTTCTGCGCGATCGAGCCTGGATCAGCGGTCGCTCCGGCGACGGCGAGGAGCGCTGCCGTAACCGCAACAAGGAACGCCTGCGCCTGTCGTCTCCCGTGAATTTTCACGCTGGGGATGCGGTTCGATCGGCGCACCGGGGAAGGCCGGTACGTCACAAGTTCGGCACCCTAACAACGACTTCGGATATCCGCCACCCCTTTATCGGTCAATTTCTGCCGAATTCAGATCGGAACAAATCGCACAAGTGAAGGGTTTGTTAGCGTCCCGCGTCGTGCGTGGGCGAAGGGAGACGCTCCGCGCGCCGGTTCTGATCGCGCTCCTGAGCGGTGTGCTCGCGAGTGTCGTTCCCGGCGCAGGCGGCGCAGGCACGACCTCGACCGGCTCGCTCCGACATTCGGAGGCGCTGCTCGGCAGCCGTTCGCACGTCGCGCTCCTCAGCCTCTATTCGCTGGACGCCCGGCTCGCCGACGCGCGCCGGCGAGCGGCCTCCCTCGCCGCGCGGCTGGAAGAGGTTCGCGCCGAGCGGGCACGCGCCGTCCGGGACCGCGAGATCGCCCACCGTGTGTGGGCCGATTCGATCGAGGCGCTCGGCGCGCATCTGCGGGCGATCTACGAGCAGAATCAGCCCGACGGAGTCGCGATCCTGTTCGGCGCCACATCGATCGACGACGCGATGACTCGGCTCGATGCGCTCCAGCGAAGCGCCCAGCTGAACCGGCAGACCGTGGAGCAGACCCGCACCGCTCAGCGGTCTCTCCGCGAGCTGGAACGTCGGCTCGCGACACGTCAGGCGGAGCTCGAGACGCTCGCCTCACAGGCTCGTGACACGGCGGCGGCCCTCGAGCAGGCTCGCGCGGCCCGCGTTGCCTACCTCGCGTCGCTGCGGCGTCAGCGGGTCTTCACGGCGCGCCGGATTGCGCAGCTGGACGGCGTGGCGCAGCGCAGCGCCGCCCGCTCGCCGGTCGCCCCGGTCGAGCAGCAGAACGCGGCCGCCGTGCCGATCGGCGCTGCGGCACCCGCCGCGCCACCTGCGGCGCCGGGCCAGACGCTGACCGTCTCCGCGACCGGCTACTCGCTTTCCGGGTCGACCGCGACGGGCCTCCCGGTCGGCCCGGGCATCGTCGCCGTCGATCCGTCCATGATCCCGCTCGGAACCCGGATGACGATTCCCGGCTACGGCGATGGAGTGGCGGCCGACACCGGCAGCGCCGTCCACGGGGCGACGATCGACCTCTGGTTCCCGACCCAGGCGCAGGCGCTCGCGTGGGGCCGCCGAACCGTGGTCATCACGCTCCACTAGACTCTCTGCGTCTCCCCCCAGACCACGTGGAGAACGCCCAGATGAGCGAGGTGCTGACAATCGAGGAACGCGGGTCCGACGCGTTACGCGTCCTGATCGTCGATGATCACGATCTCTTCCGAAGCGGGCTGCGGAATCTGCTCGAGGAGGAGAACGGCGTGCAGATCGTCGGCGAGGCGGCCGGCGGCCAGGATGCCGTCCGGATCGTCCGGGAGCTTGCGCCGGACGTCGTCGTGATGGACCTCAACATGCCGGGGATGGGCGGGGTCGACGCGACGCGCCACATCACCGCCGTCGCGCCACTCACGCGGGTCGTGATGCTGACGATCTCCGACGAGGACAACGACGTGATCGACGCGATCCTGGCGGGCGCCTGCGGGTACCTGCTGAAGGACTCCTCGATTCAGGACCTGATGGCGGGGATCCGCGCCGCAGCCCAGGGCGAGTCGCTGATCTCGCCGATCATCGCCTCGAAGGTGCTTCAGCGGGTGCGCGCGTCCTCGACCCAGCCGGAGATCGAGAGCACGATCCGGGCGGAGCTGTCCGACCGCGAGATCGAGGTCCTGAAGCTGATCGCCAACGGCAAGGACAACGCGATGATCGCCGGCGAGCTGCACATCTCGCCGAAGACGGTCAAGAACCACATCTCGAACATCCTGATGAAGCTTCAGATCGACAACCGCATCCAGGCGGCGGTGTACGCCGTCCGCAGCGGCATCGTCTGAGGGGGCGCTAGGCCGCGCGCGTTCGCGCCGCGCGCTGACGCAGCTCGGCGAGCAGGTCGCGCAGCTGTAGGAGCTCCCGCTCGGACGACCGGAGGCGCGCGGCGTGGCTCTTGAGCTCCGAGGCGTGCGACTCGACCTCGCCGTCAGCCGCCCGGACCGCCAGATCGGTCATGTGCCGCCGCAACCGGCACTGTTCCGCGTCGAGTGCCATCGCACGGGCATAGCCCGCGGTGAGCGTGTGCTCGATCGCGGCCAGGCTCGGCGCGCCCTCGCCAATGGCGGGTGCGGCCAGCACGATGCGGATGTCTCTTTCGATCACGACCGTATGGGGAACGGAGGCGGCCCGTCCAGTATCGAGCCTCGGGTGGCGTGCTGACATGGGCCTCCAGGCCCATTTTGCGAACGAGCGCGTCCTATTTGCTTGACGGTGGCCGACCACATTCGAAAAATGGAAATCGCGTGCGTCGCCGCCTCGCAGCGCTGCGGGCCCTTCCGGCCTTCGCCCTGCCCGCCTCCGTGGCGGCGGCGCCGACGCCTCCCTCGGCTCTCCAGCAGCGGCTCGCGAAGGCGCTCCGTGTCCCCCACGTCGCCCCGGGCCGCTCGGCGGCGATCGCGGTCGACCTCACGACAGGCGTGGTCGTCTATTCGCAGAACCGCGCGCGACCGCTCGCCCCGGCGTCGAACGAGAAGCTTCCCCTCACCTACGCGGCGCTGACGACGCTCGGGCCTGCCTATCACTTCGAGACGGACGTCCTCGGCGTCGGGGCGCAGGACGGCACGACGTGGACCGGCCAACTCGTCCTCAAGGGGGGCGGCGATCCGACACTGTCGAAGGCGGGCCTTCGCGCGCTGGCGCTGCAGGTGCGCGCCGGCGGGATTCGCCGGGTCAGCGGAGGGCTCGTCGCCGACGAATCGTGGTTCGACGCCCGCCGAACCGTCGCGGGGTGGAAGCCGAGCTACTACCTCGACGAGTCGCCGCCGCTGTCGGCACTCGTGGTCGACCGCGACCGCTTCGGCGGTTACCTCTCGACGAACCCGGCGCTTGCGGCGGGGAATGCGTTCAAGGCCGCCCTCCGCTCCGTCGGGGTCGTCGTGGCCGGCACGGCGCGGGTCGGAGTCGCGGACGAGTTCGCCGTTCCGCTCGGTTCCTACGAGTCGGCGCCGCTCGCATCGGTCCTGCGCTTCATGGATCGGCAGAGCGACAACTTCACGGCCGAGATGCTGCTCAAGCAACTCGGCGCGACGGAGCTCGATCGCGGCACCAGCGCGGCCGGCGCGACTGTCGTCATGCGCGAGCTGGCGCAAGCCGGAGTGCCGATGGGCGGCGTGCGGATCGTCGACGGCTCCGGCCTGTCGCAGCTCGACCGGCTCACCGCCGATGCGTTGGCCTCGATGCTGCGGATTGCGTGGGCGGACACGGCGACGCGGCAGGTGCTCGTCGCGGCGCTCCCGGTCGCCGGCGTCAACGGGACGCTCGAGGATCGGATGCGCACCGGCCCCGCGCGTGGCCACGTCGTCGCGAAGACGGGGACGACCGCAGAAGCGTCGGCGCTGTCGGGATTCGTGCGGACGCGGTACGCCTTCGCGGTCCTACAGAACGGCCACCCGCTCTCATACTGGTGGGCGCGCGTCGCCCAGGATCGCTTCGCGCAGGTGCTAGCCGCGCAGTAGCTCTTCCAGCGCAGCCTCGTCGAGCAGCGGGAGCTCGAGCTTCCGCGCCTTGGTGAGCTTCGAGCCGCCGGGTTCCTCGCCGACGATCAGCGCGGTCGTCTTCCCGGACACGGAGTTGCCGACCTTCGCGCCCTTCGCCTCGAGCGCGGCCGCCGCCTCGTCACGCGAGTAGCGCTCGAGTGTCCCCGTGATCACGTACGTCTTGCCGGTCAGCGGGCCCTCGACCGGTTTGAGCTCGTCGCCGATCTCGAAGCGCAGGCCGAGCGAGCGCAGCTCGCCGACGAGCGCGCGATTCGCGTCGTCGGAGAACCACTCGGCGATCGACTCGGCGCGGTCCGGGCCGATGCCGTCGACCTCCTGGATGTCTTCCTGCGCAGCGCCGAGGAGCCGGTCGATGTTCTCGAAGTGCCGCGCGAGGTTCTGCGCGGTGACCCAGCCGACGTCTGGGATGTTCAGGCCGAACAACACGCGATGGAACGGCACCTGCTTCGACGCCTCGATCGACGCGATCGCGTTCGACGCCGAGATCTCGCCGTAGCCTTCGAGCTCCATCAGCTGGTCCTTCGTCAGGCGGTAGAGATCCGGCAGCGAGCGTACGAGCCCGAGCTCCCACAACCGTCGGACCGATTGCTCCCCGACGCCCTCGATGTCGGCGGCCGCCTGCACCCAGTTGATCAGCGACTCGAGCCCGCGCGACGGGCACGCGCGGTTCGGGCACCGGTGCATCGCCTCGCCTTCGGGCTTGACGATCGCTGCTCCGCAAAGCGGGCATTTTGCAGGCATTTTGAACGCCTTCGTCCCCTCTGCGTGCGGCAGGACGGGTCCGACGACCTGCGGAATCACGTCGCCTGCGCGCTGAACGATCACCACGTCGCCCTCGCGGATGTCCTTGCGGTTGATGTCCTCCTCGTTGTGGAGCGTCGCGGTCGAGACGGTCACGCCGCCCACCTCGACCGGTGCGAGCTGGGCCCAAGGGTTGAGCGCACCGGTGCGGCCGACGCGGATGTGGATCTTCTCCAGCGTCGTCTGCGCGGTCATCGGCGCCCACTTGAAAGCCCGCGCCCAGCGCGGCCGGCCGTGCAGCGCGCCGAGCCGGCGCTGCTGGTCGAACGAGTCGACCTTGATCACGAGCCCGTCGATCTCGTAGTCGAGCTCGATCCGCCTCTTCTCCCACGCGTGGCACGCGTCCGCGACGGACTCGATCGTCTCGTGTCGTTCTGCATACGGGTTCGTCCGGAACCCGTGCTCGCGGAGCCAGGCGAGTGCGTCCCAGTGACCGTCGACCGGAAGGCCGTCGCGGACGCCGAGGCCGTGGATCCAGATCGACAGCGGACGCTGCGCGGTGATCGACGAGTCCTTCTGGCGGAGCGAGCCGGCGGCGGCGTTGCGCGGGTTTGGCGTCGGTTTCTTCCCCTCGGCGACGAGCCGCTCGTTGAGCGCGTTGAATCCGCTCAACGGCAGGTACACCTCGCCGCGCACCTCCAGCAGCGGCGGCGCGTCGGCGTCCGCGACGCGCATCCGCATCGAGATCGCCTTGATCGTCCGCAGGTTCGGCGTCACGTCCTCGCCGCGCACGCCGTCGCCGCGCGTGGCGCCGCGGACGAATGCGCCGTGCTCGTAGATCAGGTTGATCGAGAGCCCGTCGATCTTCGGCTCCGTCACGTAGACGATTCCCTCGGTCGTGCCGACTCGCTTGCACACGTCGTCGTGCCACTTCGCGAGCGCCTCGTCGGTTGTCACCTTCTCCAGCGAGCCCATCGGCGTCGGGTGATCGACTTTCTGGAACTTGTCCGACGGCGCCGCGCCGACGCGCTGCGTCGGCGAGTCCGGCCTGACGAGCTCGGGATGTGCCTCCTCGAGCGCGACGAGCTCGTCGTAGAGCCGGTCGTACTCGGGATCGGAGATCTCTGGATCGTCGAGGACGTGGTAGCGGTAGAGGTGGTAGTCGAGCTGGTCGCGAAGCTCTGCCGCGCGTGCCTCGACCGTCGCCGCCGTCGAGCGTCCGCTTCGACGCGTTCCGGCCCTAGAGGACATCGAGCAGCTCCGTCGCGTTGTCGACGATCGCGTCCGGCGCCTCGCGCTCGAGGAGCTCGCGCGCGTGGATGCCACCCCACGTCACCGCGACCGCGTGCATGCCCGCGGCGTGCGCCGCGCGGATGTCGAACGGCGAGTCGCCGACGTACGCGCAGTCGGCAGGGTCGACCCCCAACCTCTCGGCAGCGAGCAGGAGGGGATCCGGATCCGGCTTGTGCCGCGCCGTCTCGTCGCCGCCGACGACCGTCTCGAAGAGATGACCGAGCGGCACGCGCGCGAACGCGAGCTCAGCGGTCGCGCGACGCTTCGCAGTGACGATTCCGAGCGTGCGCCCCTCCTCCTTGAGCCGCACGAGCACCTCGTCGACTCCTGTGCAGCAGCTCAGCTCGTCGTGCAGCGGCTCGTTGTGCGCGCGGTAGACGCGCACCAGTTCGTCCACATGGTCGGGCGCGAGGGCGCGCATCTGCGCTTCCAGGCCGGGGCCCCCGACCGCAGCCATCAGCTCGGCGTCGGGCGGCGCCGAGCCGAGCACCTTTTCGGCCGCGTGCCGCATCGACGCGAGGATGATGGCGCCGGAGTCGATCACCGTGCCGTCGAGGTCGAAGAGAACGACGGGAAAGCGCACGCGTTCGATCCTAGCGACGGCCTGGGATCGGTCTGTGCCGCGATTCCTGCTGCTTCTCGCCGGATTCTCGGCGGTGACGAACCGCGCGTGTCGGCTTCAGTACTCCACCGCCACGAGATAGAGGCCCCACGCCGGCGCCGTCTGGCCCGCTTCCGAGCGCGGCGCGCCCTCGAGGAGCGGTTGGACGTCAATGCCGTCGACCATCGTCCCGACGAGCGTTCGCACCATGTGCCGCAAAAACGAGTCGGCGGTGATCTCGAACGTCAGCAATCCGTCCGTCTCGGCCCAGCGCGCCGACTTGACGAGACGGACGAAGACGTCATGGTGCGTCTCGGTCGGCGTGAACGCCCGGAAGTCGCGCTCGCCGACGAGCAGCGAAGCACTGCGTTGCAACGCGTCGAGGTCGAGCGGGCCGGAGAGCCGCCACGAGCGGCGGTGCTCGAACGCCGACCGCTCGCGCCTTCGCCAGATCCGGTAACGGTAGGAGCGCGAGCGCGCCGAGAAGCGGGCGTGGAATCCCGGATCCTCCGCCCGCGCGGCCGTCACGGCGACGTCGTCGGGCAGCGCCGTGTTCAGCGCCTCCGCGACGCGCTCGAGTGCGGGGCCGCCTTCGACGTCGACGCTGGCGACGTTCGCAAGCGCATGGACGCCGGTGTCGGTGCGGCCGGCGACTGCGAGCGATTCCCACCGCGGAAACGTGCGGTCGAGCGCTTCCCGAACGGCGCCTTCGACCGTGCGCAACCGGGGTTGCGCCGCCCACCCGTGGAACGCACTGCCGTCGTACTCGACCGTGAGCGCGAGGCGCACGTCAGGGCTCCCTGACACCGCGCGTCGCCTGCGCCGTTTGGTAGACACGCCGGATGGTTCGCGACGAGTTCCTCCTGCAGCGCGTCCAACCGGCGATGGTCGGCCTGATCGACGGCTCGCTCTCGACGCTCGCGCCGATCTTCGCGATCGCGCTGCATACGCACAAGCCGTTCGACGCATTCATCGCCGGTGTGGCAACCGCGATCGGCGCGGGCATCAGCATGGCATTCTCGGAGGGCCTGTCCGACACGGGCGAGCAGACGGGCCGCGGCAATCCGGCCGTCCGTGGCGCGATCACCGGCGTCGGAACCTTCATCGGCGGCATCCTGCACACCTTGCCGTTCCTGATCCCGCACTACCATGCGGCGCTCGTCGCCGCGATCATCGTCGTCGCCTTCGAGCTCGTCGCGCTCGCGGCTCTGCGTTGGAAGTTCTTCGAGACGAGCTTCTCGCGCTCGTTTGCGACCGTGACGCTCGGCGGTGTGACGATCGCCGCCGTCAGCGCCCTCGTCGGGTCAGCCTGAGACGCAGAACCCGTTCTTACGCACGCGCGCCGCGCGCCGCCGGATCGAAATCCACCAGCTCGAGGTACACCATGTCGGCGGCGTCGCCCTGCCGCGGGCCGAGCTTCACGATCCGCGTGTAGCCACCCGGGCGGTCGACGAAGCGCGGCGCGACGTCCGCGAACAGCTGATGGACGACGTCCTGCGAGCGAAGCTCGGCGATCGCCTGGCGCCGCGCCGCCAGGTCGCCGCGCTTGCCGAGCGTGATCATCTGCTCGGCGAACGGCTTGACCGCCTTCGCCTTCGCTTCCGTCGTCCGGATCCGGCCGTGCTCGATCAGCGAGCCCGCGAGGTTCGCGTAGAGCGCCTTGCGGTGTGCCGAGTCACGGCCGAGCTTCTTGCCTGCGCGGTGGTGCCTCATGGCCGCTGTTAGAGGGAGCCCTCGTCGCCGCGGAGGGTGAGGCCGTGCGCCTGCAGCGTCTCCTTGACCTCCTCGACCGACTTCTTGCCGAAGTTGGGGATCGCAGCGAGCTCGTTCTCCGTCTTCACGACCAGGTCGCCGATCGTCTCGATCCCGACCCGCTTGAGGCAGTTGTACGAGCGGACGCCGAGCTCGAGCTCCTCGATCGGGAAGTTCTCCATCCCGTGCGCGAGCGGCATCTCCGGCTGCGCGCCGTCGCCGGCCGCAGCGCCTTCGGTCAACTGCTCGATCCGCTCGATGTCGGTGAAGATCGCGAGCTGCTTGATCAGGATCTCCGACGCCTGCGCGATCGCGTCCTTCGGCGAGATCGACCCGTCGGTCGTCACATCGAGGCGCAGCTTGTCGTAGTCGGTGCGCTGGCCGACGCGTGCCGCCTCGACGTCGTACGCGACGCGTCGGACCGGCGAGAAGATCGAGTCGATCGGGATGGTTCCGATCGAGTGCTCCGGCCCACGGTTCAGCTCAGCGGGGACGTAGCCGCGCCCGCGGCCGATCGTCAGCGTCATCTCGAGCTTGCCGCGGTCCGAGAGGTGCGCGAGCTCGAGGTCGGGATTGAGAATCTCCAGCTCGGCCGGCGCCTCGATGTCGGCCGCGGTGACGGCCCCGGCGCCGCGCTTGACGATGTGCACTTCGATCTCCGGCGAGTCGCCGTGCAGCCGGCAGATCAGGTTCTTGAGGTTGAGGATGATGTCCGTGACGTCCTCGCGGACGCCCTGGAGCGTGGTGAACTCGTGCGAGATCCCCTCGATCTTGACAGAGGTGACCGCTGCGCCCTCGAGCGAGGACAGCAGGACGCGGCGCAGCGAGTTGCCGAACGTGTAACCGAAGCCGCGGTCGAGCGGCTCGATCTCGAAGATGCCGCGCTCCTCGTCCACTTCCTCGTGGACGATCTTCGGGATCTGGAAATCCATCAGGGAGATGCGAGTTGCCAAAGCGATTCCTTCCTTACTTCGAGTAGAGCTCGACGATGAGCGATTCCTGAACCGGCGTGTCGATTTCCGAGCGCTCCGGCCATTTGAGGATCTTTCCGGTGAGCCCGTCGTGGTCGGCCTGCAGCCACGGCGCGACGGACGCCGTCAGGTCGGTCGCGTCGCGAATCACCTGCTGCGCGGACGACCCGTCGGAGACGGTGATCACGTCGTCCGGCTTGACCTGGTAGCTCGGGATGTTCACGCGGCGGCCGTTGACGTGGAAGTGGCCGTGCCGGACGAGCTGCCGGGCCTGGGCGCGCGACGCTGCGAACCCGAGTCGGTAGACGACGTTGTCGAGGCGAGTCTCGAGCATCCGGAGCAGGTTCTCACCCGTGATCCCGGAGCCCTTGGTCGCCTTGGAGTAGTACGTACGGAACTGTTTCTCGAGCAGGCCGTAGTAGCGGCGCGCTTTCTGCTTCTCGCGCAGCTGCAGCAGATACTCGGACTGCTTGATCCGGCCGCGGCCGTGCTCGCCCGGCGGATACGAGCGACGCTCGATCGCGCATTTCTCGGTCAGGCAGCGCTCGCCCTTGAGAAAGAGCTTCATGCCCTCGCGGCGGCACTGCTTGCACTTCGGGGAACGGTCTCGCGCCATCAGACCCTGCGCCTCTTGCGCGGGCGGACACCGTTGTGTGCCTGCGGCGTGACGTCCTTGACGCCGAGGATCTCGAGCCCTGCCGCCTGCAGCGAGCGGATCGCGGTCTCGCGACCGGAGCCGGGGCCTTTGACGAAGACCTCGACCTTCTGCAGTCCGTGCTCCATGCCTTTCCGGGCGCACGCATCGGCGGTCACCTGCGCTGCGAACGGCGTCGACTTCCGCGAGCCTTTGAAGCCGGCCGAACCGGCTGACTCCCACGCGATCACGTTCCCGTCGGTGTCGGTGAGCGCGACGATCGTGTTGTTGAACGACGTCTTGATGTGCGCCTGGCCGATCGCGATGTTCTTCTTGACGCGCCGACGCGTGCGGCCTCTGGCCGCCGTCTTCCGAGGAGGTGCCACTACTTCGCCTTCTTCCCGCGGCCGACGGTCTTGGCGGGGCCCTTGCGCGTCCGCGCGTTCGTCCGTGTCCGCTGGCCGTGCACCGGGAGCCCACGGCGATGGCGGATACCGCGATACGCGCCGATCTCGCCCAGCCGCTTGATCGCCTGCGAACGCTCGCGGCGAAGATCGCCCTCGACCTGGACGTTCTCGTCGATGTAGGCCCGGAGCTTCGAGACCTCGTCTTCGGTCAGGTCACGGATCTTCGTGTCGGCGTTGAGGCCGAGCGCGGCAGCGACCTTGCGCGCCGTCGGCTGGCCGATGCCGTAGATGTACGTCAGCCCGATCTCGAGCCGCTTCTGATTCGGCAGGTTCACTCCGGCGATGCGTGCCAACTCTTCTCCTTCGTCCTAGCCCTGTCGTTGCTTGTGTCGCGCGTTCTTCGAGCAGATGACCATGGTCTTGCCGTGACGCTTGATCACACGGCAGCTGTCGCACATGGGCTTGACTGATGCTCTGACTTTCATCTCGTTTATCGGTGGCGATACGTGATCCGGCCGCGGGTCAAGTCGTACGGCGAGAGCTCCACCTTGACCTTGTCGCCCGGAAGGATCCGGATGTAGTGCTTTCTCATCTTTCCGGAGATCGTCGCGAGGACCGAGTGACCGCTTTCCAGCTGCACCCGGAACATCGTGCTCGGGAGCGCCTCGGTGATCTCCCCCTCCACTTCGATCTTCTCTTCCTTGTCCGCCATCAGCCTTTCTTTTGCGTGCGCACGAAAAGACGGCGGGCTCTCCCGCCGTTCGGTGATTATGGTAGCAAACCGAGTCCTGGAAAATGCTGCGCATTTTCCAGGGGTTTTTAGGGTCGAACCTCGCTTCGCTCGGTCGAGTTGACGGCGACGGCGACCGGCCGCTGGGTCAGGATCCTCGGGCCGTCGTCGAGGACCGCGACCGTGTGCTCGAAATGGGCGGACAGCGAGCCGTCCTGGGTCGAGATCGACCAGTCGTCGTCGTGGAGGTAGACCTCCGGGCGGCCCGCGGTGATCATCGGCTCGATCGCGATCGTCATCCCGGGCTGCAGGAGCGGCCCGCGCCCCGGTTCGCCGAAGTTCGGCACCTGCGGGTCCTCGTGGTACGAACGGCCGACACCGTGGCCGACGAGCGAGCGGACGACGGCGAACTCCGCCGATTCGACGACGACCTGGACGGCGTGCGAGATGTCGCCGACGTGGTTCCCGACGCGGGCCTGCTCGATGCCCGCGTCGCGCGCGTCCTGGCAGACCTCGAGCAGCCGCCGCGCCTCGTCGGTGATCTCACCGACCCCGAACGTGTATGCGCTGTCCGCGATCAGTCCGTCGAGCGTGATCCCGACGTCGACCGAGATCAGGTCACCCTCTTCGACGCGATGCGAGCCCGGGATCCCATGGACCACCATCGAGTTCGGCGAGATGCACGTGGCAGCAGGGAAGCCGCGGTAACCCATCGACGTCGGCACGCCGCCGTGCTCCCGGATGAACGCGTCGGCGATGCGGTCGAGCTCGGCGGTCGTGATGCCCGGCTCGATGTGCTCGCCGACGAGCGCAATCGTGTCGGCGACGAGCTCGCCTGCGCGCGCCATCCCTTCGATCTCCTGTGCGGACTTTCGGATGATCATGAATGCCTCGCAGTCGCCGGGGGAACCTCCCGGTTCCCCCAGACCCCTTCCACCGGTCCGCTGTCGCGGACGGGCCGCTTCGCGGCCTGCTCCAGCGCCGACTGGATCTCGGCGAACACCTCGTTCTCGGCGCGGTCGCCGTGCACAGGTACGAGGTTACCGCGCACGCGGTAGTACTCGATCAGCGGCTCCGTCTCGCGGTGGTAGTTGTCGAGCCGGCGGCGGATCGCGTCGTCGGTGTCGTCGGCGCGTCCTTCGGTCTCGGCGCGCCGGCGCAGTCGCTGAAACGCGATCTCGTCCGGGATCTGCAGCGCGAAGACGATGTTGAAGCTTCGCCCGATCTCGCCGAACATGTGATCGAGCGCGCCGGCCTGCACCGTCGTCCTGGGGAAGCCGTCGAGGATGAAGCCCGCGTCGGTGTCCGCGTCCGCGAGCCGCTCGCGGATCAGCTCGATCATCAGGTCGTCGGAGACGAGCTCGCCGGCGTTGACAACCGACTCCACCTCTCGACCGAGGTCGGTGCCGGACGCCATCGCGGCGCGCAGGATCTCGCCGCTCGCGACGTGTGGGACGCCGTACTCGGCGGAGATCCGCTTCGCCTGCGTCCCCTTGCCCGCGCCCTGCGGGCCGAGGAGGAGCACGTTCAGCGGCATCGTTACTTCAGGAAGCCTTCGTAGCTGCGCATCATCATCTGCGACTCCATCTGCCGCATCGTGTCGAGCGCGACGCCGACGACGATCAGCACGGATGTTCCGCCGAGCGCACGCGATGTCGCCTGCGAGAACCCGAAGTAGTGGATGAAGATGCCCGGCAGCACGGCGACGAGCGCGAGGTAGATCGAGCCCGGCAGCGTCAACCGCGTCAGCACGCGGTCGAGGTACTGCGCTGTCGGCGGCCCGGGCCTGATGCCCGGGATGTACCCGCCGTACTTCCGCAGGTTGTCTGCCTGGTCGACGGGGTTGAACTGGACCGCGGTGTAGAAGTAGGTGAAGATGATGATCAGGAACGCCTCGATCCCCAGGTACTGGATCGAGCCGTACTGGAAGTGCTTGTTGATGAAGCTCTGCGTCGCCGGGAAGAAACTCGCCACCGTCGGCGGGAGCGCCATGATCGCGGCGGCGAAGATGACCGGGATGACGCCCGCCATGTTGACGCGGAGCGGCATGTAGGTCGTCCCGCCGGCGGTCTCTCTCCGCCCGACCATGCGTTTGGCGTACTGGATCGGGATCCGCCGCTGGCCCTCCTGGATGAACACGACTGCGACGATCACGCCGAGCGCGATGATCGGCAGGAACAGGCGCTCGGTCGTCCCCCCGTTGACCCACGCGTTGATCCCGGTCGGGATCGTCGCGAGGATCGAGGCGAAGATCAGGAGCGAGATGCCGTTGCCGATGCCGCGCTTCGTGATCAACTCCCCGAGCCACATCAGCAGCGTCGTCCCCGCGGTGAGCGTGACGATGATCAGGACGATGCGCCCTGTGTTTGCGTTCAACGCGTTCGACTTCTTGAACAGATACGCGTACCCGGTCGACTGCGCGGCGGCGAGGACGACCGTCAGGTACCGGGTGTACTGATTGATCTTGGCGTAGCCGGACTCGCCCTCTTTCTGCAGCCGCTCGAGCGTCGGGATCACAACCGTCAGCAACTGCAGGATGATCGACGCCGTGACGTACGGCATGATCCCGAGCGCGAACAGCGAGAACCGGGAGAGCGCGGAGCCGGAGAACGTGTTCAGCAGCGCGAAGATGCCCGAGCCGCGGCCGCCGCTGTTGAAGAAGTTCTGAATCGACTGCGAATCGACGCCGGGCGCCGGGATCCACGATCCCAACCGGTACACGGCGAGGATCATCGCCGTGAACAGGACGCGGCGGCGGAGCTCCGGAACGCGCCACGCGTTCGCGAGCCACGAGAGCATCTAGCCCTGCTCCTCCGGCGCCTCGGTTCGCTTCGAGGGAGACTCCTGGCTCGCTCGCGCTGCCGGGCCGCGCTTCGGGGCAACGGGCCGCTTCCGCTTCGGAGGCCGCAGGAGCTCGACGCTGCCGCCGGCGCCCTCGATCTTCTCGCGCGCAGTCGCCGAGATCGCATGGACGCGGACGCGGAGCTTCTTCGAGATCTCGCCGTTGCCGAGGATCTTCACGTCCGTGCGCGTGTTCTTGATCACCTTCTGCTCGACGAGCGACTCCGGCGTGACCTCGGCACCGTCGTCGAAGCGGTCGAGGTCGCGGATGTTGACAGGCACGGTCGACGTCCGGAACGGCCCGATCGGCAACGCGTCCCTCGACGTCGCGCCTCGCTGCTTCGCGAGCCGCATGTAGATCGGCATCTGGCCGCCCTCGAAGCCGGCGCGCATCTTGTGCGACCCCGCGCGGGACTTCTGGCCCTTGATCCCGCGCCCGGAGTACCGCCCCTTGCCCGAGCCAAGGCCGCGGCCGATCCGCTTGCGCTCCTTGCGCGCCTGCGCCGGCTTCAGCGTCGAGAGGTTGAGAGGGTCGGCCATTACTGCTCCACGCGGACGAGGTGACGGACTTTCCGCAGCATGCCTGCGACGACCGGGCTCTCGTCGTGCTCGACCGTCTTGCCGATCTTGCCGAGCCCGAGCGCGCGCAGCGTGCCGCGATGCCTCTCGGACTGGCCGATCTGGCTACGCGTCTGCGTTATCCGTAGCTTCGCCACCGCTCGCCTCCTGCTGCTGCTCGGGCTGTTGTTGCTCCTGCTGCGGCTGCTGCTCCTCCGCATCTTCCTTCGGATGCCGGTACGGCAGAACCTGCTCCACCGTAAGCCCGCGCATCCGCGCGACGTCCTCGGGCCGGCGCAGGCTCCGCAGGCCGTTCACCGTCGCCTTCGCCATGTTGATCGGGTTCGTCGTGCCGAGGCTTTTCGCGAGGATGTCGCGGATCCCGGCGAGCTCGAGCACCGCGCGGACGCCGCCGCCGGCGATCACGCCCGTTCCCTCGCTGGCCGGGCGCAGCAGCACCCGGGCGGAGTCCGCACGCCCGAGAATCTCGTGCGTGATGGTCGTCCCGTGCTTCGGCACCGTGAACAGGTTCTTCTTCGCGTCCTCGACCGCCTTCGTGATCGCGAGGGGAACCTCGCGCGCCTTGCCGTAGCCGACGCCGACGCGATCGACCTCGTCGCCGATCACGACAAGCGCCGTGAACGAGAAGCGGCGGCCGCCCTTGACGACCTTGGCCACACGGTTGATCTCGACCACGCGTTCCTTCAGCTCGCGCTGCTGCTCGCGCGCGATGACCGCGCGCTCGACTGACGTCATCTGACTCAAAAGCTCAAACCTCCCTCACGCGCGGCGTCTGCGAGCGCCTTCACGCGGCCGTGGTACAGGTAGCCGGCGCGGTCGAAGACCGCCGTCTCGATTCCGGCCTGCTTCGCGTTCTGCGCCAGGAGCTTCCCGACCTCGGCAGCCTGCGCGGTCTTGTTCCCGTCGAAGGACTTCACGCTCAACCACGACGCGGCTGCCAGCGTCTTGCCTTCCATGTCGTCGATGAGTTGCGCGCTGATCCCCTTGTTCGAGCGCGACACGACGAGGCGCGGCCGCTCCGCGGTGCCGCGAACCTTCCCGCGCACGCGACGGTGACGACGCTGACGAGCTTCTCTGACGGTGAGGGTCGGCATCGCCCTACGCGCGCTTTCCGACCTTGCGGCGCACGTACTCGCCCTGGCGGCGAATCCCCTTGCCCTTGTAGGGCTCCGGCGGGCGCACCTTCCGGACCTCGGCCGTCACCTGGCCGACCTGCTGCTTGTCGGTCCCGCGGACGACGATCTCAGTCGGGGTCGGCACCTCGAACGTGATCCCCTGAGGGGCCTTCATCACGACCGGGTGGGAGTAGCCGACATCCAGCCGGAGGTCGGTTCCCTGCATCGACGCGCGGTAGCCGACACCCTGCAGCTCGAGGCGCCGTTCGAACCCCTTCGTGACGCCCTCGACCATGTTCGCGACGAGCGACCGCGTCAGTCCGTGCAGCGCGCGGTCGTCGCCGCGCTCCGTCGGGCGGGTGACCGTGATCATGCCGTCGTCCTGCTCGATCTTCATCCGCTGCGGAACCTGCTGCTGCAGCGTTCCGAGCGGCCCGTTGACCATCACGCGGCCAGGGTCGATCGACACGGTCACTCCCGCGGGAACCTCGATTGGCTTCTTTCCGATTCTGCTCATGTCCTTGTCTTTCGGTTTTGACTTCCCACCCGGAGAAAATCGTCAGGCTCTCTCCGGCCTCACCAGACGAAACACACGACTTCGCCCCCGATTCCGCGCTGCTCCGCGGTTCGGGAGGTGACCAACCCGCTGGACGTCGACAGGATTGCCACTCCCATTCCGCCGAGGACGCGCGGCAGCCGATCCTTGCGCGCGTAGACACGGCGGCCGGGTTTGGACACCCGCTTCAGGTCGGTGATGACCCGTTCGCGGCTCCGGCCGTACTTCAGCTGGATCACGAGGGTATCGAAGCTCTCGCCCTTCTGAACGTGGTAGTCCGTGATGTAGCCCTCCTCCTTGAGGATTCGGGCGATCTGCTCCTTCAGGCGCGACGTCGGCATCTGCACGCGCTCGTGCAGCGCCTTGTTCGCGTTGCGAATGCGGGCAAGCATGTCGGCGACGGGATCGGTCAACATCTAGATCACCAACTTGATTTGGTCATGCCCGGGATCACGCCCTGGTGCGCGAGCTCGCGCAGGCAGATCCGGCAGAGGCCGAACTTCCGGAAGACCGCGCGCGGCCGCCCGCAGCGGTTGCAGCGCGAGTAGTTGCGCACCTTGAACTTCTGCGGGCGCGACTGCTTGATGCGAAGAGACGTCTTTGCCATGCCGTGTTACTGCTCCCTTCCGTCCTCCGCGAACGGCAGCCCGAGGCCGCGCAGGAGCGCGCGGGCCTGGTCGTCCGTCTCCGCGGTGGTGGTTATCGCGACGTCGAGGCCGCGAACCTGCTGGATGTCGTCGTAGTTGATCTCCGGGAAGATGATCTGCTCCGCGATGCCGAGCGAGTAGTTGCCGCGCCCGTCGAACGAACGCGGATTGAGCCCGCGGAAGTCACGGATCCGCGGCAGTGCGATCGACACGAGACGGTCGAGGAACTCGTACATCCGCGCACCGCGCAGCGTCACCTTGGCGCCGATCGGCATCCCCTCGCGGATCTTGAACTGCGCGACCGACTTGCGCGCGCGGCGAACCTGTGCGCGCTGCCCCGCAATCGTCGTCAGCTCTCCGATCGCGGCGTCGAGCTGCTTCGCGTCCGTCTTTGCCTCGCCGACACCCATGTTGAGCGTGATCTTGTCGAGGCGCGGCACCTGCATCGTCGTCGCGAGCCCGAGCTCGTCCTTGAGCCGCGGTCGCAGCTGGTCCTCGTAGAGGGTCTTCATACGGGGCCGGTAGGACTCGCGCGCGGCGGTCTCGCGGCCTTCCTGCCTGACGTCGCGGACGCGCGTACTCACCGGTCGATCTCCTGGCCGCAGTCGACGCGCTTGCAGACGCGCACCTTGACGTGCTCGCCGTGCGAATCGCGCTCGCGGATGCCGACGCGCGTCGGCCGCTTGCACACCGGGCACACGACCATGACATTCCCGACCGGGAGCGGCGAGGGCTTGTCGATCACGCCGCCCGGGGTCATCGCGTTGCCACCCATCTGGCTCGAGTTCTGGATCGGCCGCGGCTTGGTGTGGCGCTTGACGATGTTGACGTTCTCGACCACGACCTTGCCGTCCTTCGGCCGCGCGTCGATTACCCGGCCCTGCTTGCCGCGGTCCTTGCCGCTGAGAACGTGCACGAGGTCGCCTTTGCGGACGCGCATCGTTTGCATCACAACACCTCCGGGGCGAGCGAGACGATCTTCATGAAGTTCTTCTCTCGGAGCTCACGCGCGACCGGGCCGAAGATGCGCGTACCGCGCGGGTTGCGCTGGTTGTCGATGATCACAGCGGCGTTCTCGTCGAACGCAATCGTCGTGCCGTCGTCGCGGCCGTACGGCTTGCGGGTGCGGACGACGACCGCCTGCACGACTTCGCCTTTCTTGATCGTCCCCTGCGGCGTCGCCTGCTTGACCGTGCCGACGATGATGTCGCCGACGCGCGCGTAGCGTCGATGCGAGCCGCCTTTGACACGGATGCACAGCAGCACACGTGCGCCCGTGTTGTCCGCGACCCGGAGTCGTGACTCTTGCTGGATCATCGGTGACCCTTCCGGTGACGGTTTCGCGTCTCTGGCGCGCGAGACGCAAGCAGTGCAAGGACGCAGGACGCGTTCGGGTCAGAAGACCCGGGCGCGACCGAGGACACCGCAATGCGCCGCGGATCGCGCGCCAGAGGCGCACTAACTGTTGCCGGGAGGGTCACCTGGCCGCTTCCACCACTTCCGCCAACCGCCAGTTCTTCGTCTTCGAGAGCGGGCGCGTCTCGATGATCCGCACGACGTCGCCCACGTTCGCCTGGTTCTGCGGGTCGTGCGCCTTGAACTTGATGCTGCGCCGGACGACCTTCTTGTACCGCCGGTGCGACTTGATCGTGTCGACCTTCACGACGATCGTCTTGTCCATCGTGCTGGAGACGACGACGCCGCGCCGCTCCTGGCGGCGGCCGCGGTCGCTTTCCGGCTTCGGCAACCGCGCGAGGGGCTTGCGCTCGGCGGGACGCTCGCGCTTCGGCTTCGAATGCTTGTGCCGCGCCGAGCGCGGCAGCCGCTTACGCGACTTCTTCGGCTCGGCGGGCGCAGGAGCAGCCTCGGCAGCGGGCGCCTCGGCCTCCTCGGCCTCGGTCGCACCAGGCACCTCGGTCGCCTCGGCGGGCACTGCCGGCGCTGCGTCGGCGGCAGGAGCCTCCGGCGAGGCTTCCTCGCCGGCAGGGACGTCCGTCGCTTCGGCCGACTCCGCCGGAGCTGCGTCGGCAGCGGGGGCCTCGGGCGAGGTCTCCTCACCGGCGGGCGTCTCGGTCGCAGCCTCCTCGACGGGCGGCGTGCCCTCGTCGACGTTCTCGACGCTCTCGACGTTCTGTTCGTTCTCGGTCTCGCTCATGCCTTCCCTGCTTTCGCTGCACGCTCGGTGGTGACGGTCAGGATCCGCGCGATCTCGCGCTTCGCGAGCTTCAGCCGCGCGGTGTTCTCGAGCGCGCCGGTCGCCGACTGGAAGCGGAGGTTGAACAGCTCCTGCCGGCGGTCCGCGAGCGCGTTCTCGAGCTCCTGATCGGACAGGTCACTCATATCCTTAGCTTTCAAAGAGGCTCGCCTCCCTCGCGACGACCTTCGTCTTGACCGACAGCTTCTGGCCGGCGAGGCGCAGCGCTTCCTTCGCGAGCTGCTCGGGCACGCCCGCGAGCTCGAACATCACGCGCCCCGGCTTCACGACCGCGACCCAGTGCTCCGGCGAGCCCTTGCCCGACCCCATGCGTGTCTCGGCAGGTTTCTGGGTCACCGGCTTGTCCGGGAAGACGTTGATCCAGACCTTGCCGCCGCGCTTGATCTTGCGCGTCATCGCAATCCGCGCGGCCTCGATCTCGCGGTTCGTGACCCACGCTGCTTCGAGGGACTTCAGGCCGAAGTCCCCGAACTGGACGGTGGTCTGGCCCTTCGAGAACCCCGCGCGGCGACCGCGCTGGACCTTGCGGAACTTGGTCTTCTTCGGAAGGAGCATGCGTCAGCTGTCCTTCTTCTTCGTGGAGCCGCTCGACGGCCGGCGGCGCGGCTTGTCCGCGTCCGCGGACTTCTCCTTCTTCGTCGGATCCTCGTTCTGCTGCTTCGGCGTCGTCGAGTCCGGAGCGTCGGCGACGGGTGCCGGGGTCACCGGCACGTCCGGCTCGACGTTCGGCTGCTTGCGGCCCTCGGCCGACTTTGCCGCCTCGTCGGTGCGCGGACGCTCGACGTTGTCCTGACCGCGAGCCCGATCGCGCGGCGCCGGCCGCGTTCCGCCGCGCCCGCCGCCCGGCGCACCGCGTCCGGCCTGGCCGCCGCGGCGCCGCTGTGGGCGCACCGGGCCGAGATCGGACCGGTCGCGCTGCC
>JBJMJS010000044.1:0-4596 GCA_045806225.1 Gaiellaceae bacterium | reverse complement strand
GTCGAGCCACTCGTCGCGCTCTGCGCCGATGCGGTCGTAGACGCGCTGTGCGCGATGGTTGTCGCGCGCTGTCTGCCACGTCAACTTCGCCGCGCCGCGACGGCGGCATTCGGCACGGCACGCGTCGATGAGCGCCTCCGCCACGCCGCCGCCACGCGCGTCCGGCACGACGAAGAGATCGTGCATCACGCCGATGCGGTCGGCGATCAACGTGTCCCACGACCAGTAGAGCGTTGCGAAGCCCGTCGCGCGGCCGGCGTCGTCGCGCGCCATGAGTTGGACCCCCTCCCGCTTCGGGTCGGCGAGCAACGCGCGCGAGACCTCCAGCAATGCGGCGTCCGACGGAGCGACGGCGTAGAAGTCGCAGTACGCGCGCACGATCGGGAGCACGACCTCGAGGTCCGCCTCGGTCACGCGCTCGATCCGCACCGCCGTACTAGAGCAGTTGCTCTAGGCCGACGGTCAGGCCCGGGGGGAGCGACGGCAGCTTCTCGAGCGCGAGCAGCACACCGGGGACGAACGCTTCGCGTGAGAGCGTGTCGTGGCGAATCGTCAGCACCTCGCCGTCTCCGCCGAACAGCACTTCCTGGTGCGCGACGAGGCCGGGGAGACGCACCGAGTGGATCACCGGCTCCGTTCCCATCCGTGCGGCGGTGGCCCTCGCCGTTCCGGACGGCGCGTCCCGTTTCGCCTCACTGTGGAGCTCGATGATCTCGGCCTTCGGCAGGTATGCCACCGCTTCCTCGGCAAAGCGCATCATCAGGACGGCGCCGAGGGCGAAGTTCGGGGCGTGGAAGCAGGCGACGTCAGCGTCGCGCGCAACCGCATCGATCTCCGCGTGATCGAAGCCGGTCGTCCCGACGATCGAGGGGACGCCGCGCGCCGCCGCCTCGCGCACGTTGTCGGCAACTGCGTCCGGAACCGTGAAGTCGACCATTCCGTCAGCCGCGTCGAGCGTGACGAGCCGGTGCCCGGCACTCTCGAGCGCAGGGCCGAGGACGCGTCCGACCTTCCCGCCGCGCCCGTTGAGCGCGACCCTCACGCGGCGCGCGCGAGAACCGACGGGTTCAGACGTCGTACGGCGGAGCGGAAGAGGCGCTCGTTCGGCCCGATCCCGGAGATCGAGAGCTTTTCGGGCGCGAGCAGGAGGCCCGCGAGCTCCGCGACTTCCTCGACCTCGACCGCCTCGATCTCGGCGATGATGCGGTCGAGCGACAGCAGCTCCGTGTCGGTGATCAGGGATTTCCCCAGCCGGCTCATCCGGTTCGACGTCGATTCCATCGACAGCATGATCCGGCCCTTCAGGTTCTCCTTCGCGCGGAGGAGCTCCGCCGGCCGGATGTTTCCGGCCGCGATGTCGCCCGCCTGCTCGGCCGCGATCTCCAGACACGGGCCGAGGTTCTCTTCGCGTGTCCCGAGGTAGACGCCCACGAGCCCCGTGTCCGTGTACTGCGAGGCAAACGAGTAGACGGAGTAGGCCATCCCGCGCTTCTCGCGGATCTCCTGGAAGAGGCGCGACGATGCGGAGCCGCCGAGGATCGCGTCGAGCAGCGACGCCGCGAAGCGGCGCCGGTCGGAGCGCGCGATCCCCGGCGCACCCATGCACACGTGGTACTGCTCGGTGTCCTTGCGGGCGAAGCGGAAGCCCGGCGGCGGCGCCTTCACCAGCGGGCGGCGGACGCGGCGCGTCGATGCGGGCGGGCCTTGCTGCGACTGTGCGCGGCCGAGCATCTTCACGAGCCGGTTGTGCTCGATGTTCCCCGCGGCCGCGATCACGACGTTGCCGCCGGCGTACATCTGCCGGTGGTACGAGCCGAGCACGCGGCGCGTCACGGTGGAGATCACGTCGGCGGTGCCGATCACAGGGCGGCCGAGCGCGTGGCGACCGAACACCGCTTCGGAGAACAGATCGTGCACGAGCTCCTGCGGCGTGTCCTCGTACATCGCGATCTCCTCGAGCACGACCTCGCGCTCGGAGTCGAGATCCGCGAACGAGGGCGCGAACACCATGTCGGCCATGACGTCGAGTGCGGTTTGCGCGTGCGCGTCGGGAACGCGCGCGTACACCATCGTGTGCTCGCGCGAGGTGGCCGCGTTCAGCTCGCCGCCGAGACCGTCGAAGATCTCCGCGATCTCCTGCGCCGTGTACCGCTGTGAGCCCTTGAACAGCATGTGCTCGATGAAGTGCGACACGCCGGCCTTGGCGTCCGTCTCGTCGCGCGACCCGGCGCCGATCCAGAAGCCGATCGCGACCGAGCGAACGCTGGGAACCCGTTCCGAGATCACGCGCTCGCCGCTGTCGAGCTCCGAGAGGACGTATTTCTGCATCTCCGCATTATCCTGGCCGGGCCTGATGGCCGCCGCGTACCGGTTCTTGACGACCTGGCTCTTCGATGCGCCGCGTGAGCCCGTGTGGGACGTGATCTACGACGCGGCACACTGGCCGGCGTGGTGGCGCGGCGTCGAGCGGGCCGAGGTCGTCGACCCGGGCGACGAGCGGGGCGAGGGTGCGCTCTGGCGCTCGTCGTGGCGGAGCGTGCTCCCATACACGCTCGAGTTCGAGTTCGCGATCGAGACGGTCGACCGCCCGAGCCTGCTCGTCGGCCGCGCGGGCGGCGAGCTCACCGGCACGGGGACGTGGCGCGTGTACGAGAGCGAGCTCGGGACCGCCTCGACCTGGGAGTGGCAGGTCGGCACGACGCGGGAGTGGATGAACGCGGCCGGGCCGCTCGGACGGCCGCTGTTCGCATGGAACCACCACCGGATCATGCGTTGGGGCGGCGAGGGCGCCGCGCGGCGGATCGGCTGCCGGTTGCTCGCGGCGAGCTGAAGGCCGATCACTCGACGCAGAACGGGTTTCCCTCGGGATCGCGCAGCACCGTCCACTCCCGGTTTTCGTCGTGCTTCGTCTCGACGACGCTCGCGCCCGCCGCGGCGAGGCGCTCGACCTCTGCCGGCCGGTCGTCGGCGGTGAAGTCGAGATGGATCGGGTACGACTCGGGCCGGGATCGCTCGCGGCGCTGGAAAAGCAGCCGCGGCCGGCTCGCCCTGTCTCTTCGGATCGCGTAATAGGCACTGAACTCGGCCGGGTCGACGTGCGCGTCGCGCAGCATTTGCAAGAACTGGTCGTCGTCCTCCTCTGCCGGCCAGCCGAGCGCTTGCGACCAGAACGCGCCGAGGGTCGGCGGGTCGGCGCTCGAGAAGGTGACGTTGCCGATGTACGGGTGTGGCTTCCGCGGATCGGGACCCTGGACGCAGAACCCGTTTCCTTCGGGATCGCGCATGACCGTCCACGTCTCGGTGAGGGTTCCGATCGCGAACGTCGTCGTCGCGACGATGCCGCGCGCGCCGAGCCCGAGCAGACGCTGCACCTCGGCCTCGCGATCGGGCACGTTGACGTCGAGATGGATCGGAACCTCGATCGTCGGTGACTTCGGGAGACGGTTGAAGAAGAGCTGCGGCCCCTCGCCGCGTGGATCCCGCGCGGCCCAGCTCTTGCCCCGCTGCGCGACGTCGTAGCCGAGGACCGCAGCCCAGAACTCCGCCTCCCGCCGCGGCTCGTCGCAGGCGAAGGTGATGTGGTTCAGCGCGAGCACGCGCCGATCGTAGACACCTGGAAGCGTGGCGTCCGCTCAGCCGGCGGCGCGTCTTCTATCGCCGACTCATCCAGGTCCACGCGCGCGCGCATCCCCGCCCGGGTGGGGAGACGGCCACCCTCCACCCGCTTCGAGCCTATCGGCGCAATCCGCACGTGTCTGTGGCGATTGGGCGCCGGATGGCGCGCCGTCGCCCGGAACGACGAAGGGCGGCCGGAGCCGCCCTTCGCCACGTTCCCTCGAGAGAGCGTTAGCTCCGCTCGCGGTCCCGGTCGCGGCCGCCGCCGCGGCCGCCGCGACCCCCGCGGCGATCACGGTCGCGCGGCGGACGGTCGTCCTCAGGCGCGCGCGGCGGTGCGTTCTTCGCCCGCTCGATCAGCTCCTCGGGCGACACCATGTGGCCGTTCTCGTGCTTCTGTACCAGCTTGAGCCCGATCCGGCCGCGTGCCTTGTCGACCTCCTGCACGACGACGTCGAGCATGTCGCCACGCTGGATCACGTCCTCGATGTGGCCGACGCGTCCGGGTCCGACATTCGACACGTGGAGCAGGCCGTCGGTGCCCTTCTTCAGCTCGACGAATGCACCGAACTGCGTCGTCTTCACGACCTTGCCGGTGTACTCGTCGCCAACCTCCGGCTCCTTCGTCAGCGACTCGATCGCGGAGATCGCGGCGTTCGCCTTCGTCCCGTCGGTCGCGTAGATCAGGATCGTGCCGTCCTCTTCGATGTCGATCTGCACCTCGTAGTCGGCCTCGAGCGCGCGAATCGTCTCGCCGCCCTTCCCGATCACCATGCCGATCTTCTCCTGATCGATCTTGACCGTGGAGATCCGCGGCGCGTTCTCGTTCAACTCGGAGCGCACCTCCGGAATCGCCTCGAGCATCTTGCCGAGGATCGTCGTCCGCGCCTGCTTCGCCTGCTCGAGCGCCGACTGCATGATCTCGCGCGTGACGCCCGTGATCTTGATGTCCATCTGGAGCGCGGTGATCCCGTTCTCCGT
>JBJMJS010000043.1:0-34362 GCA_045806225.1 Gaiellaceae bacterium | reverse complement strand
TGATCCCGGGGAAAAGGGCGGCGGCCTGCGCGGTCCCGACGCCGACCGCTTCCTTCCAGCCGAGCGTCGAGAGCCGCTTCTCGGCCTCCTCGGAGGTCGGCTCCTCCGGCCGGTGCTCGAGCTCGGCCGCCCGCTGCTCGGCGCCCGGTGCGCGTCGCCGGAGCCACTCCGCGGCGAAGAGGAGGAGGCCGTTCACCATCAGGAAGACCGCCGCGGCGCTCGGATTCGCGAACAGCTTGCGGATCGGGTGCTCGAAGAGGAGGCCGAGCAGGCCGGCCGGAATCGTGCCGACGATCAGCAGCCACGCGAGCCGCGCGTCGGGGTCGGCGGCCCCGATCTGCCGGTCGCGGAGGCTCCGCCCGAGTCCCTTGATGATTCGGCCCCATTCGCGGATGAAGAACAGCAGCAGGACGATCGCGGTCGCCAGATGCGTCGCGACGAGGAACGCGAGGAAGTACGGGTCCTTCTGGTTCAGGTCCCAGCCGAGGAGCTTCGGGAGGATCACCGCATGGCCGAGGCTCGAGATCGGGAACAGCTCCGTGATCCCCTGGAGCAGACCGATGACGATCGCCTGGAAGTAGGAGATCGAGTGGGCCGCTGCGACGACCACTATGCGGCAGGTGCGGCGCGGTCGCGCGGCCCGGTGCGGAACCAGGCGAATGCGAGACAGGCGAGGCCGAGCAAGATCGCGGCGATGCCGTGCTTCACGTGGTGGTGGCTCGTCGGCTGGGAGGAGTGGCCGGGGAAGAACGACGGGAGCTGGTGCGCGTTCTGGACCATGTAGATCACGCCGATGACGATCAGCACGATTCCGAGCAGGGCGGCAAGCAGCCCGAGCAGGCGATCGTTCCGCACGGTATTGACGATAGAGCAGGCGGAGGACATCCGCGCCAATTCATCCGTCTAGTTCGGCGTCAGCCGACCGGCGTCCTCAGGAGTGACGCGAACGGGATGCCGCTCGCCGGGTCACGGTAGACCGCGCGGTAGAGCGTGGGGGAGCCGGGCGGGGCGTCGCGGAACGCGAACGAGCCGTCAGCGGCCAGCGGGACCGTCGCGACGAGCGTCCTCGCGCCGCGTGCCTGCTCGCGGAAGATGTCGACCGTTCCGCTGACGACGCCCGCTACGCGGCCGCTGAGCGCGCCGTCCGCGCCGGCGGTGAGCTCGACCCGGGTCGCGGGCCGGGTGGGGGAGGTGAACCACTCGCGGCCACGGCCGGTCGAAAGCAGGAGCTGGCGCGAGCCCCGGTTGTCGACCGCATAACCCGCGACCGCGCCGTCGAGCTCGACAGTCGCGCCGTCGGCTTCGGCAACGAGCCCCGCAGTCGAGACACCGTCGCCGATCTCGACGCTCTCGTTCGCAGCGACCTCAGGGCGGCCGTCGGCGAGCGCGAGGCCCGCGACGAGGGCGTGGCTGAACACGATCGAGGTCGTCTCGGTGTCGGCGCGCTCCGTCAGGAGGACGTCGGTCTCGCCGAAGGTCGGTTGGAGAAGCGTCGCGGCGGTCCAGGTCGAGTCGCCGGCGGCGGCCGAGAAGACCGGTCCCACGCCCTGGCCGCGTGTCGATGCGAACAGGAACTGGCCCAGCCAGCGCTTGCCGTCCCGGAACCACTCGATCCCCTCGGTGCTGTACGTCTCGACGACGTGTAGGCGTCCGCGGACGAGCACCGGTGTCGCCGACGGCGGGAGCGACGCCGGCGGGAAGCCCTTCTGCGTGATCGCGGTCGTCTTCAGCCTGCCACTGCGGTCGGGCCGGACGAGGCGGAGGAACGTGTCGCGCGACGGCCGGGCGACGGCGTAGGCGACCGCCGGGACACCGGCTGCGTCGAGCGCCAGGCCGGGGATTCCGAGGACGCTCCGCGCTGCGGCGCGGACGACGGGCTGAACCCGGAAACCCGCCGGGCCCTGCCGGACGAGTACGATTCTCGAGCCGTTCGCGTCACGAACGAGGACGGAGACGCGGCTACGCGGGTCGACGACGCTGCCGGCGAGCTCGATCCGGCCGGCCGCGAAGGGCAGGCAACGCACGGCGAGCCTGTCGCGCCAGCCGGTCGCGGTTCGGTGTGCGACGTGCAGCGCACAGCCGTCGACGTGCGCGACGTACGGCGTGCCGTTGCGCCCGACGGCGAGCGCTGCAGGCCCGGGCTTCTTGGAGACGAGCTCTGCGCCGGCACCGGCGGGGAAGACGAGCGCCGCGGTCATCGCCGATCCGATCCGTGCCAACTTGACATAACGCCTGTTCTCGTGCATTCGCATCGATCTCCCATAGCTAAGCGGAATCCTCGGATTCGGAACGCACCACTTGCGGAATCGCCGCGTACGTGAAATTCGCTCCGCGTAGAGTCGGAGCTCGGTATTTCATGCGCGAGGCAACCAGCCAGTCCGGCGACTGACGCGAGATTCACCACGAATTTTCGATCCGATGCTCGCCGCGCCGCCTGCTCATCCCGCAAGGGTGATGCTCCTGGCGTCGGAGGCTCATATGCTCGCCGGACTCGGCGCCGACCCCGGCGCGGAGAACCAAGGAGGACCGCATGCTGCTGGCAACCACGAAGGTCGAGGACATGGATCGCTTCCTCAGGATCTTCTCGACCAAGGGCGCTGAGAAGCGCCAGCAGCACGGGTCGAAGGGCTCGACCGTCTTCCGCGATCCGGCCGAAAACGACAGGGTCTGGGTGATCTTCGACTGGGACGCGGACGGCTGGCAGAGCTTCGTCTCCGACCCGGATGTCCCGCCGATTCTGCAAGAGGCCGGGCACGTCGGCCGGCCGCAGGCCGCGGAGCTCGCGGGTCAGTACAACGCGTAGCACCTCCGGATCTGGCGCGACGTCGAGGAGGTTGCGGGCGGCGCCCCGGAGGGACACCGCCGCCCGCGGGTTGAAGGAGGTTCGCGTCCGTCGACCAGCCGCTTCGTCGAGCCTTCCCGAAGCGAGCTACTTCAGGTAGCGATCGAACCAGTCGAGCAGGATCTCGAAGCGCTGCACGCGGTGTGTCGGTGAGCCCGAGCGCGTCAGTTCGTGGCCTTCGACCGGGAACCGAACGAACTCGACGTCCTTCTGCGCGAGGCGCAACGTGATGAACAGGTGCTCCGCCTGCTCCACCGAACAGCGCAGGTCGTTCTCCGAGTGCATGATCAGCAGCGGCGTCTCGATCGACGAGGCGTACGTCGACGGCGAGTGCTTGACCCACGCGTCGAGGTCCTCGTAGAGCAACGAGCCGAACTGGCCGGCGAACGCCCAGAAGACGTCGCTCGAGCCGTACGCCGAAACGAGGTTGTTGACCGCGCGCTCCGAGCATGCCGCCTTGAAGCGGTTCGTGTGGCCGACGATCCATGACGTCATGTACCCGCCGTAGGAGCCGCCGAGGACGCCGAGGCGGTCCGCGTCGACGAAGTCGAACCGCTCGACCGCGGTCTCGATCGCGGCCGTCAGATCCTGGTAGTCGACGGTCCCCCAACCGGGCCCCTGGTCGTTCGAGGGCCCGCGAATCGCGCGTCCCCAGGCTTCGCTGTACCCCGAGGATCCGCGCGGATTCGCATACACGACCGCGTAGCCCGCGCCGGCGTATACCTGGAACTCGTCGAAGAACCCGGTCGAGTACTGCGTGAACGGGCCGCCGTGGATCGAGAGCAGCGTCGGGTACCTGCGGCCTTCCTCGGAGCCGGCAGGGCGGACGATCCAGCAATCGACCTCCGACCCGTCCTCCGACCGCGCCGTGTAGCGCTCCGGTGTCGAGAGCGAGCGGCCGTCGGCGAACCGCGCGCCGTGGCGCGTCAGCTGCCGGCCACCCGAGAAGAGCTCCGGGAGCGTGGTCGCGCTCGACGCGGTGTGGACGACAACGCCGTTTGCGGCGTCGAAGCCGGTGATCGCCTGCTCACCCGCCACCAGCCGCTCGGGCGCGCCGCCGCGCGGCGCGACGGCGTAGACGTGCGTGTTCCCACCGTCCTCGACGGCGAAGACGATCTTCTCGCCGTCCCACAGCGGATCGCGAAGCGGCGGATGCGGGGTGCAGTTGCGGTCGAGGTCCGTCGTCAGCACGCGCGACTCGCCTCCGCCGGGAGCGATGACGGCGATCTGACCGTGACGCGGCCAGTCCATCGTCCCTTCGGAGTACGTGAACGCGATCAGCGAACCGTCGGGCGCCCAGACCGGCGATCCGCAGCCGCCGTCCGTGCGCGTGATCTTGTTCGGCTCGCCGCCGGCTGCGTCGACGACGTAGACGTCGCTCGCGAGCTTGATGTCCCAGTCGTCGTCGCGCGCCGAGATGAACGCGATGCTCGTTCCGTCGGGAGACCACGCCGGCGTCCCGTCCTCGAAATCGCCGGTCGTCAACTGCACCGGCTCGCCTCCGCCGTCGACGTCGACCACGAAGAGATGCGTCCGGCGGTCGCCCGTCCACCCGACGTTGTCGAGCTTGTAGCTCAGACGTGTGAACCGCCGCGGCGCGCGCTTGCGATCGTCCTCCTCCTCATACGCGTCGTTGCGGACGCGCGCCGCGAACGCGATCTTCGTCCCGTCCGGCGACCACGCAGGCTCGCTCGGGTCCTCCTTCAGCGAGGTGATCTTCCGCGCCTCGCCGCCGGCGAGCGGGAGGACGTACAGCTGGGCCGTCTTCTCCTCCCCGCGCGACGACGTGAACGCCAGGCGGCTCCCGTCCGGAGACCAGCGTGGCGACGAGTCGCGTTTCGCCCCTGACGTGAGCTGGCGCGGTGCCGTCGATCCATCGACGGACACGAGCCAGATCGCGCTGCGGTAGTCCTTTACCTCCGGGTCGATCCACCACACGACGTACGCGACCTCGCGTCCGCCGGGTCGCAGACGCGGATCGGCGACGCCTGTCAGCTCGAAGACGTCCTGCGGAACCATCGCCCCCACCGCGCCGGACACTACCCTTGACCGCCGAGCGGCCGCCTGCGAGTCTGCGCCGCCGGGGTTTGCGGTTTGCAGCTTGGGGTTTGGCATCGGGCAGGACGAGGCAAGGACCGAACGCGGGACGATGACGGTCGAAATCGAGAGCATCCTCGAGAACGAGGACATTCAGCTCCTGCTCGAGAACGCTGAGGCGCTCGGGTCGGTGCGTCAGCCTGATCTCGCCGAGGTGATCGAGGCGCACCAGCTGGACGCGCTCGAGACGGACGCTCTCTTCAGCGAGATCGAGCGGCGCGGAATCGAGCTCATCGATCCCGAGAAGGAGAAGGAGCCGCCGCCTCCCCCGCTCCAGACGTCCTATGAGACGACGACTGATGCGCTGCAGCTCTTTCTCCGCGAGGCCGGGCGGCATCCGCTCTTGACGGCGGCGCAGGAGGTCGAGCTCGCGAAGAAGATCGAGCGCGGCGACATGGCGGCGAAGCAGCGGATGATCCAGTCGAACCTCCGCCTCGTCGTCTCGATCGCGAAGAACTACCGCAATCAGGGCTTGCCCTTCCTCGACCTGATCCAGGAGGGCACACTCGGCCTGATCCGCGCGGTCGAGAAGTTCGACTGGCGGCGCGGCTACAAGTTCTCGACCTACGCCACTTGGTGGATCCGTCAGGCGGTCGCGCGTGCGCTCGCCGACAAGGCCCGGACGATCCGGATGCCGGTCCACATCGTCGAGCGGCTCCAGAAGATGAACCGCGCCGAGCGGACGCTCTGGACGCAACTGGGCCGCGAGCCGACGCTCGAGGAGATCGCTGACGAGGCGTCGCTCCCGCTCCAGCAGGCGATCGAAGTGCGTGCGGCTGCGCGCGCTTCGGCATCGCTCGACCAACCGGTCGGCGAGGCCGATGACGCGGTGTTCGGGGACTTCGTCGCGGGCGACGACCCGCTGCCGGAGGACGAGGTCGAGGTCTCGCTGCGCTCGCAGGCGTTGGCGGCGGCCCTTTCGTCGCTGCCGGACCGCGAGCGGCACGTGCTGGTGTTGCGGTACGGCCTCGATGACTCCGAGCCGAAGACGCTCGAGGAGATCGGTCGGCGGCTCGGCCTGACCCGCGAGCGCGTCCGCCAGATCGAGCTGGAATCCCTCAGGCGGCTCTCGACGCTTCGCGAGATGCAGTTCGTGTCGGCGTAGCGAGCCCGAGCGCCGTCCCGTCGAACAGCGGCACCGCGCGGTCCTCGCCGAGACGGCGGGCCGCGAGTGCATAGGCATCGTCGAGCTGCGGCGGGCGTGTGCGCCGGTGGCCGTCGGACGCGACGATGGTCGCAACCCCGCGCTCGAGCAGGTCCCAGCCAACCTCCGCCGCATCCTCGCCGTGGCGTCCGAGCAAGGACGTGGCGTTGACCTGCAGCGTCCAGCCGCGGTCGCCCAGCTCGTGGGCGAGCGCCGGCCGGTCGAGCACCGCCTCCGTGCGCTCCGGATGGGCGATCACGGGGCGCAGCCCCGCAGACTCGACGTGCTCCGCCAGCGCGACGAGCACACCCGCGTCGCCGACAAACGGGACCTCCATCAGGACGCAGTCGGTGCCTTCGAGGAGGTAGCGGTGCGGGTCTTCCGCGAGCAGCGGACGCGTCGGCGTCAGCTCCCAGCCGAGGCGGAGCTCTAGCGGCGCTTCGGTACGTAGCCGCGCGAATGCGAGGCGGATGTCTTCCTCGCGTCCCTCGGTCAGCGGCAGGTGGGGCCAGACGTGCGGCGTCGCGAACAGGATCCGCGTGCCGTGTTGCGCCGCGTCCCGGCAAAGCGAAACGCCCGTCTGCAGGTCTTCTGCCCCGTCGTCACCCGACGGCGCGACGTGTGAGTGGCAGTCGACGAAGCGAGGCTCCATGCCTCGCACCGTAGCGGTTAGGTCCGGAGGTACAGCTCGAGGTCGGGAGCGACCATCCGCAGCTCCCGCAAGGCGCGCGACTCGAGCTGACGGACACGCTCGCGCGTGATGCCGAGCCCGGCCCCGACTTCCTCGAGCGTCTGCGGCGCCTCGCCGTTCAGCCCGAAGCGAAGCGCAAGGACTCGTCGCATGCGCGGGTTGAGCCGGAGGAGCGCCTCGGCGAGCTCATGGCGCCTGAGTTTCGTGGAGGTCGTCTCGTCGGGTCGCTCCGAGTTGACGTCCTCGATCAGATCGGCGTACATCGACTCACCGTCGCCGACGGGCGTCTCCAGCGAGACGGGATCCTCGACGAGGTCGAGCAGCTCCTGCACGCGCTGCGGCGTGAAGCCGCTCTCCTTCGCCAGCTCCTCCTGCGTCGGCTCGCGGTTCAGCTTCTGCGCGAGCTGCCGGCGCGCGCGCATCAAGCGGCGCACCTGGTCGGCGACGTGGACGGGCAGGCGGATCGTCCGGCCCTGGTCGGCGAGCGCACGTGTGACCGCCTGGCGGATCCACCACGTCGCGTACGTCGAGAGCTTGTAGCCCATCTTGTAGTCGAACTTCTCGACCGCGCGGATCAGCCCGAGGTTCCCTTCCTGGATCAGGTCGAGCAGCGGGACGCCGGCCTTCGTGTAGTTGCGCGTGATCGACATCACGAGTCGCAGGTTCGACTCGATCAATTTCTTCTTCGCGGCCTCGTCGCCGTCGTCCTTGCGGCGCGCGAGCTCGCGCTCCTCCGCCGGCGTGAGCAACGGGCCATCGCCGATCGCCCGGACGTAGAGCTTCAGCGGATCCTGCGTCGCCTCGGCCTGCGCGGCGCGCGGCGCTTCGACCTCGTCGTCGTCTTCTGCCTCCGCCTCGTCGGCGGAAGCCTCGACGGTCTCGTCTTCCTCCTCGACCTCCGGCAGAAGCTCCAGCCGCGGTTCGACGACGAGGGGCGCTTCGAGCGGGAGGTCCGGGAGCGGCCGCTGCTCCATCATGCGAGGGATATCGGCCGCCGCGAGAGGACTCTTGAGCGATCCGTCAACCCTCCTCCGAGGGATGCAGGTACCTCACAAAACCTTGACCTAACTCCGATGTCCGCCGATGCGTCTAGAACCATGGAACCGAGGACGGCCCCGAGCGCGTTCTTCCTTATATGTGTGGCATTGCCGGATACAGCCTGAGCACTGCTGCGCCCCTCGACCGGACGGTCGCGGCGCGGGCACTGCTCGCGGGCATCGCCGAGCGCGGCGCCGATGCTGTCGGCTACGCGTATCGCGGCGAGACACCGGACGTCACGGTCCACAAGCAGCGGAGCGGCGCGAGCGCGCTGGTCGAGCACATCGGTGTCCCCGGCTCGGCGACGCAGCTACTCGTGCATGTGCGCGACTACACGAAGGGCCATCCGAGCCTCGAGGCCAACAACCACCCGGTCCGCCACGGATCGGTGGTCGGCATCCACAACGGGATCATCGTCAACGACGACGAGCTGTTCGAGCGCGAGCGGATCGCGCGCGCTGAGCCCGCAATGAGCGTCGACTCCGAGATCATCTTCGCGCTGGCCGAACGTGCCCGGGGACGCACCGCGTGGGCCCTCGAGCGGCTCGTCGGCTCGATGGCGACGGCGTGGCTCGACGAGGGGCGGCCGGAGCTGCTGCTCGCGCGCGGAATGGGCCGGCCGCTCTGGATCGGCACAGCTGACGGGGCGTTGTTCTTCGCCTCGACGCGGCAGGCGCTCGAGCTCGTCGAGACCTACACACCGGTCAGGCTCCGCAAGCGTGAGCTCGGGACCGGCCGCGTGCTCGCGGTCGACGAGGGGCGGGTCGTCGGTCGGGCGTCCTTCCGCCCGGACATGTCGTTCGTCGAGACCGACGAGCTCCCGGCCGTGCGCGCGCCGCACGAGCGCGAAGCGACGCTCCGCCGGCTCGCCGCGCTCCACGCCGCCTAGATAAGAGCCCCGTCCGGCCCGACCTGCACGCCCTCCTCGCCGAGGCGCTCGCGGATCAGGAACTGGAACGTCGACCACGCGCCGCGGCGCGCGTCGAACATCCGGTAGACCTGCCACTCGCTGAGGAGCGCGTCATCGTTCTTGCGGGCCTCCGTCCAGTCGGCGAACTTCGGCAGGCGCCCGAGCCGGCGCGCGAGCGCGACGCCTTGCTCGACCGCGCGCTCGAGCCGCTCCTCCCCCACCGGCACGTCGAACCCCGCCTCGCGGAGCGCGCTCGAGAGCGAGCCGAACGTGTGCCAGTAGAGCGACTTCGACGGCATCGAGCCGCGCCGCTCGTCCAGATCCTTCGCCGTCGGGACGCGACCCAGCTCGTCGCCGAGCTGCCTCAGAAGTCCCACGAGCTCGTCGCGGCGCGCGAAGCGGCGCGGCACGAGCCCGGCAGCCCGCTTGGCCTCGTTCCAGCTGCCGAAATGCTCGATCACCGTCTGCGGATGCACCGTCGTCTTCGGGTCGGCGGCGAACTCGCGCATCGTCGGTGAGCGGTTCAGCCGCTCGGCGCAGGCGCGCAGCTCGGCGAGGATCTGCTCGTCCGAGTAGCGCTTCCGGATGCCGGCCTGGAACGACGCGAGCGCCTTGGGGTCGATGCCGGCGACCGCCCGGTAGGGCTGCTTCCGGGCCATGCCAAACAGGATAGAGCAGTCTGGAAAAACCGCAAGAGCGGCCGAGCAGCCGTGACGCTTGCCGCCCTGCCGGTGCCCGGCACGGCATGTCCGAAGGTCAGGCGTCGGTCAGGCGACCGACGCTGCGGGCGCGCGCTCGGCGTCGGACTCCAGCGTCTCGAGCGGCAGGATCCGCTCCAGCGCGCCGACGCAGCGCGGGCAGAACTGTGTCCCGGCCGCGCGGCGAAGCTCGGCGAGCGCCTCGGCGGCCGGTCGCGCGGCGCGGTAGATCCGCGTCGTCAGCATCGAGTCGAGCGCGTCGGCAACGTGGATGATCCGCGCACCGAGCGGGATCTCCTCGCCGCGCAGGCGGTCCGGGTAGCCGGTCCCGTCGAAGCGCTCATGGTGGTGGCGGATCGCGGGGACGGCGTCGTTCAGGAAGCCGAGCCGGTCGATGATCCGCGCGCCTTCCTCCGCATGCCGCTGCATCAGCGACCACTCGTCCGGCGTAAGGCTCGCCGGCTTCAGCAGGATCGCGTCCGGAATCGCGAGCTTGCCGATGTCGTGGAAGAGGGCCGCGTGGCCGAGCAGGTCGAGCTCTGCCTGCGAGAGCCCCAGCTCGCGGCCGATCGCGAGCGCCAACTGCTGGACGCGACGCGAGTGACCTGCGGTGTACGAGTCGCGCGCGTCGACGGTCGCCGACAGCGACTCCATCGCCGCGGTCGAGCGTTCCTTGAGCAGCTTGTTCGCTTGCTCGAGCGAGACGTTCTGCGACTGGATCGTCTCGGCTGCCTGGCGCAGCTTCTGGGCGCTGCGTTGGGTGTGCTTGAGGTACGCCTCCTGCGTCTTGCGCATGAGCACGAGCGGCACGGCGAAGACGCCGAGCGCGAACAGCTTCACGGCTTCGTACGCGAGCGCCATGACGCCGCCGATGAACCCGTAGACGAGGTAGTGCGGCAGGAGCCACGCGAACCGCTCGCGGAAGACGGCCCACCAGCGCTCGTGGCCTTCGACCGCGAGCGCGAACGAGAGGAGGCCCATGTTCACCGCGAAGTACGCCGCGCCCGCGCCGAGCCCGAGGCCCGCGACGGCGAGGCGGTGCTGCGTCCCGTCCGGCACGAAGTCGCCGAGCTTGAACACGCTCGCCGCTGCGAGCGACGCCAGCGTCAGCGCGCCGACGTTGAAGAGGACGCGGTGCAGCTCGGAGCGCCGCGCGCTCCACTCGACGGCCGCGCTCGCGATCGCGAGGGCGAGCGCCGCGCGCGGCCCGAACAGCGCCGCGCCGGCGAGGCAGCCGACGGCGCCGATCGAGATCGAGCCGCCTTCGGCTTCGAGCGCCAGCGCCTGGCCGATGCCGATCAGCGCGATCACGGTCAGGAGGCCGAGAATGTCCTTGGACGTCCAGGTGACGACGAGGCCGGCGATGCCCGCCCCCACTCCGGCCGCGCTGACGAGCCCGACGATCAGGCCGAGCCGCCACGACAGCGCAAGAAAGCGCGGCCCGTGGACGGCGTGCGGCCGCGGATGCGGGTCGCTGCGCCGCTCCTCCTTCGGCTGCACCGGGCCCGCGGGCGGCAGGACGCTGTGGTGCTGCCCGTCCTCGGGAACCGCGACGAGCCGCGTCTGCCGCTCGGCCGGCATCAGCAGCGGCTCGGAGCTCGCGCCGAGGACGCGGTTGCGTCCCTGGAGCTTCGCGCGGTAGACGGCGAGGTCGGCCTGGTGGATCAGCTCGTTGGCGTCGGTGCCATCCTTCGGATAGCCGGCGACGCCGATCGAGACGGTGGCGCGAATCGGCTCGCTCGAGGTCTCGACGTCGAACATCCCCTCGGCAACGGCGCGGCGAATCCGCTCGGCGATCTCGAGCGCCTGTTCAGGCGGCGTCTCCGGGAGCAAGATCGAGAACTCCTCGCCGCCGAAGCGCGCGGGGACGTCGTAGTGGCGAAGCTGCGCACGGAACACCTCGGCGATCCCCTTGAGGACTGCGTCGCCCGCGAGGTGTCCGTACGTGTTGTTGATGTCGCGAAGGAGGTCGAGGTCGGCCATGATCAGCGACATCGGGCGCTCGAACCGCTGGGCGCGTCCGAGCTCCTCCGCAAGCGCCGCCGCGAAGTGGCGCGCGTTGAAGAGACCGGTCTTCGGATCGACGCGGGCCTCCGCCTGGAGCTGCGGGACGCTGAGCGACCGGTGCACGAGGATCAGCGGAGCGACCACGAACGGGATCAGCCACGGGTTGGTCTGCCAGAACGCGTAGGTCGCGACGCCGAGCGCCGCGAGCACGAGGTCGGTCGACAGGTTTTCCATCTCGAACAGGCCCGTCTCGCGGAAGCTGAACCCGTATGCCGAGCGGAGCATCATCGCGAGCGTCGCGTGGTTCAGCGTCACGAAGACGACGCAGGCGACGATGCCGGCGAGGGTCGCACGCGCCGTTTCGCTCCCGAACAGGCTCGAACTGAGGATCAGGTGTTGCGCGAAGAACCACACGCCCATCGACGCGAGCACGTAGTTGCAGATGTTGAACGTCTGCATGTGCCAGCGGTAGCGCATGCGCAGCCATTCCGGGACGTGCTGCACGATCCCCATCAATGCGACGAGCTCGGGTGGCAGGAGGAGCGCCGCGGCGAGGACGAACGGGATCGCGGTGTGGTACGCCTGGTTGTTGGGTGTGCGAACGACGAACACCTGCGCCGTCGCCGCAGCGGTGCCGAGGACGAGGAAGGCGATCCAGTCGTGCGTGTGCTGGAGGCGGCCGAGGAAGGGAAGCGTCGACGCCGCCGTGGCGGATGCAACCGCGAAGAAGTAGATGCGCGCCCTCAGCGGCAGCTGCTCGTTCCGGACCGGTGGGTCCGGTGCCATAGCGATATCGCTTGGGAGTGCGCTCACTTTTTCGTCCTTCTTCCTGCCTTCCGGAGGGCCACAGTCAAGAAGGGTTCGTCCGTCTTACAGACGGGGCCACCCGCCCTTGCGCATCACGGAAGCTAGGGGCGGCCAGGCGGCCGATCATCCCCCTTTCGGGTTTCACTCGAACGATCCACCCGAAAGGGTGAGCGCGAGGCGGCGACCGGCGCCGCGAGATGCGCCCGATAGCCTCCTGCCCATGCGTCTTCCCGTCCCGCTCGCGGCCGAGATCGTCGCGGCCCGCGCGGCGGGGCGCCTGTCGCGGCTCGCAGGTGCGGGCGGCGGCACGACGATGCCGGGAAAGCTGCTCTGGAAGCTCGACCCGGGTGCCGTCGACCGGCTCGCCGCACGCCTGCCGCTCGGGTCGGCGCTCATCTCCGCGACCAACGGCAAGACGACGACCGCGGCGATGGCGGCGGCGATCCTCGAGCCGCGCCTACGGCTTGCACACAACCGCGCCGGCGCGAACCTCGTTTCCGGCGTCGCGTCCGCGCTGCTCGACGCGCGCGACGCCCAGCTCGGCCTGTTCGAGGTGGACGAGGCCGCCCTGCCCGAGGTCGCGGCACGCGTCGGACCGCGCGCGATCTGCCTCGGCAACCTGTTCCGCGACCAGCTCGATCGCTACGGCGAGCTCGAGCACGTGGCGGAGCGGTGGCGCACGGCGGTCGAGCGGCTGGATCGGCGGGCGTCGCTCGTGGTCAACGGCGACGATCCGCAGGTCGGAGACCTCGCGCGTGGTCGGGCGGACGCGATCGTGTTCGGCGTCGACGACCCGCGGCACGGACGGCCGTCGCTTCAGCATGCCGCCGACTCGAAGTACTGCGTTCGTTGCGGGACGCCCTACGTCTACGCAGCCGCGTACGTCGGCCACCTCGGCGACTACCGCTGTCCTGCGTGCGGGCACGCGCGTCCGCCGCTGACCGTCCGCGCGACCGGCATCGAGCTGCACGGGCTCGAATCCGTCTCGTTCCGTCTCGTGCTGCCCGAGGGGACGCACGACGTGCGTCTCGGCGTGCCGGGCTTCTACAACGTCTACAACGCGCTCGCGGCGGCGTCGCTCGCGACGGCGCTCGGCGCGGATGCCGATGCGATCGTGTCGGGCCTGTCGCGGTTCGGGGCGGCATTCGGCCGCTTCGAGCGGATCGCTGTCGGCGACCGCCGCCTGTTGATGCTGCTGATCAAGAACCCCGCCGGCGCGAACGAGGCTGTGCGGACGATCGTCGAGGGCGGCGCGCCCGACGTCGCAGTGATCGCGCTGAACGACGCGATCGCGGATGGACGCGACGTCTCGTGGATCTGGGACGTCGACTTCGAGCCGCTCCTCGGGTCGCTCCGCACGCTCGTCGCGACGGGAGAGCGCGCAGCCGAGCTCGCGCTCCGGTTCAAGTACGCCGGCTTCGACCCGGACCGCATCGAGGTCGTGCCGAACCTCGAGACCGCGCTCGACCGCGGCCTCGCGCTCACGCCGCCGGCCGGCGAGCTGGTGCTCCTGCCGACGTATACGGCGATGCTCGCGCTGCGCAAGATCGTCGCCGAGCGTGGATTCGTGCGGCCGTACTGGGAGCGCGCCGCATGAAGATCCGAGTCGGGCACCTGTACCCGGACTACCTGAACATCTACGCCGACCGCGGGAACATCGCCGTGCTGACGCAGCGGGCGGCGTGGCGCGGCCACGAGCTCGAAGTGCGAGCGGTGTCAGTGGGCGACGAGGTCAGCGCAGGCATGTACGACCTCCTGTACGTCGGCGGCGGCCAGGACCGCGAGCAGGCACTCGTCGCGAACGACATCGTGACGAAACGCGAGGGGATCCGCGGCGCGGTCGACGGCGGGACGGCGGTGCTCGCCGTCTGCGGCGGCTACCAGCTGCTCGGGCGCTCGTACCGCGACTTCCACGACACGGACCTGCCGGGCGTCGGCTTGTTCCCGCTCGACACGGTCGCCGGCGACCGGCGCATGATCGGCGACGTCCTGCTCGAGTGCGAGCTCGACGAGGGCGTGCGCAGAACCCTCGCAGGGTTCGAGAATCACGCCGGCCGCACACGGCTCGACGCCGACGCGCAACCGCTCGGCCGCGTCGTCTTCGGTTTCGGCAACGACGGCGACAGCGGTTTCGAGGGCTGCCGCGTCGGCCGTGCCGTCGGGACGTACCTGCACGGGCCGCTCCTGCCGAGAAACCCATGGTTCGCCGACTGGGTCCTCGCTCAGGCGCTCGCGCACGCCGGCGGCACCGAGCCGACGCCGCTCGAGCCGCTCGCCGACCAGCTCGAGGACGAAGCCCACGCGATCTCGGCCAAACGAGCCGAAACCCGCGGCGGCCGCTACTGAGCCCCGAGTCGGCCGTGTCCGATCCGGCCCCGTCTCGATCCGCACCCCCACCCTCGGAGGGTGGGGCTCAACCCGCCACCCTCGTGGTGGACGTTACGTGGTTACGACGCACACGTGGTGAACACGAGCGCGCCGAATCCGCGTCAAGGTGCCCACAGCGCCCCGAGATAGACGACCGGGTCGCCGGGCTGCCAGCGCATCAGGAAGCGCTGGATCGGCGGGTGCAGGACAACGCCGTCGAGCTCGCCGGCCGCGAACAGACGGTGACCGCGCACGGCCGCATCGTGCGAGGTGACGGCCTCGAGCGAGCGGCCGCCGAGATCGCCGGCGAAGATGATGTGGACGACGTGCTTCGGCGCGACGCTCCGCTCCGGAGAGATCGAGTCGACGATCGCCACCGGTCCCTCCACCGGCAGCTCGTCGTCGATGCCGATCTCCTCCGACAGCTCTCGGTGGAGGGCGTCCACGAGCGACTCGCCCGAGTTGACGCCACCGCCCGGCAGGAGCCAGTACTCGCGCCCCGGCTTCTCATGCCGACAGAGCAGAAACCGCTCCTTCCAGCGCAGGAGTGCGGAGACCCGAATCCGCGGTTCCATCACACGGCAGACGAGCCGAAGCCCCGGACGCCGCGCTCGCTCGCCGGCAGCTCGTCGACCTCGACGAGGGCCACTTGAGGGATCGGCACGATCACGAGTTGCGCGATTCGCATCCCGGGCTCGACGACGAACGAGTCCGACACGTCCGTGTTCAGGAGAACGACGCGCAGCTCGCCGCGGTAACCGGAGTCGACGAGCCCCGGTGTGTTCACGATCGTAATCCCGTGTCGCGCGGCGAGACCGGAGCGCGGCTGCACGAAGCCGGCGTAGCCGTCGGGAATCGCGACCGACAACCCCGTTCCGACGACGGCGCGTTTGCCTGGCCCGAGCTCGACTCGCTCACAGGCCGCGAGGTCCACGCCCGCGTCACCCGTGTACGCGCGTTCGGGCAACGTTACATCGCTCCGAAGTCGGCGGATCGGCAGCTCGATCACTGGGCGCGCGACGCCCGTTCCGACCGCGCCTCGGCGACGAGATACGGCGCGAATCGCCGCAGCTCCCGTCGCGGCAGCCGCGCGTGCACGAGCACACCGCCTTCGCGGTCCTCCCGCGCTTCGATCGGCGCGCCGAGCGCGTAGAGCTCGGCGAGCTTTCCACCCTCGTCGTACGGCAGGAACAACGCGACCGCTTCGAACCGGTCGGCGAAGCGCGCGGCGACTCGTTTGCGCAGCTCGTCGAGCTGGAACCCCGTCAGCGCGGAGACCTGCGTCGCGTCGGGAAAGCGGTTCGCGAGCCGTCGCCGGCGAAGGCCGTCGACCGCGTCGGCCTTGTTCAACACGAGTTCGACCGGCAGATCGTCGGCGCCGATCTCGTGGAGGACGCCGTTGACGGCGGCGATCTGCTCGTCCAGGCGCTCGTCCGTGACAGAGGCATCGACGACATGCAAGACGAGGTCGGCGACCAGCGTTTCCTCGAGTGTTGCAGCGAATCCTTCGACGAGCTGCGTCGGCAACCGCCGGATGAACCCGACCGTGTCGGTGATGAGGTAACGCCGACCGTCGACGTCGAAGCCACGCGTTGTCGGATCAAGTGTTTCGAACAGGCGGTTCTCGACGGAGACGTCCGCACCCGTAAGCGCGTTCAGCAATGTCGACTTGCCGACGTTCGTGTACCCGGCGAGCGCGACCGTCGGTGTCTCGGCGCGGCGCCGCGCCTTGCGGCGAACGTCGCGCTGCTTCCGCAGTTCCGCGAGCCGTCGTCGCAGGAGCGTGATCCGCCGCCGCGCGATCCGGCGATCTGTTTCCAGCTGCGACTCGCCGGGCCCGCGCGTGCCGACGCCGCCGCCGAGACGCTCGAGGTGCTGCCACATGCCGCGCATCCGTGGGAGGTTGTATTCGAGCTGCGCGAGCTCGACCTGCAGCTTCCCTTCTGCACTCGTCGCATGCTGCGCGAAGATGTCGAGGATCAACTGCGTGCGGTCGACGACGCGCGCCTGGAGAACGTCCTCGAGCGTGCGCTGCTGCGCGGGGTCGAGCTCGTCGTCGACGAGGAGGACCTCGGCGTTCGCCTCCTTGTAAGCGTGCTTCAGCTGCTCGAGCTTCCCCTTGCCGAGATAGGTGCGGTTCTGCGGCCGGGGTCGGTGCTGGACGACCTCCCCGACCGGGTCGACGAGCGCTGTGCGTGCGAGCTCTCGCAGCTCGGCCAGCTCGTCGTCGGGATCGACTCCCTGGGCCAGCACGGCGGCGATCAACCCCCGCTCCAGCGCGGGTTCCGGCTGGCGTGGGATCACGATTCAGCATTATGCAGGCGATGCAGGTCTCTCCCGCGCTGCGCGCCACCGGCACGTATCCGTTCGTCAAGCTCGAGCAGGCCAAGCGGCGCCTGGCGGCTCAGGGCGTGGAGCTGGTCGACTTCGGCAAGGGCGACCCGATGGAGCCGACCGATCCGGCGATTCGCGCCGCGCTCGTCGCGGGCTTGCGAGAGCGGATGGGGTACCCGCTCGCCGAGGGTTTGCCCGAGCTGCGCGAGTCGATCGCACGTTGGTGCGAACACCGCTTCGGCGTTGCCGTCGATCCCGACACGGAGGTCGTCCCGACGTACGGGTCGAAGGAGGCGATCTTCCTGCTGGCGCAGGTCCTCGTCGACCGCGACTCCGAGCGGAACGTCGTGTTGACGACCGAGCCGGGATATCCGGTGCCCGATCGTGGCGCCACCTTCGCGGGTGGCGAGGTGCGACAGTTGCCGCTGCGGGAGGAGCACGGTTTCTTGCCGGACCTCGATGCGGTGGACGACGCTGTCTGGGAGCGCGTCGCGATCGCCTGGATCAACTATCCGAACAATCCGACCGGCGCCGCCGCGCCGATTGCGTTCCTCGAGCGCTTTGCCGACCTCTCGCGCGAACACGGCTTTCTGCTCGCGTCGGACGAGGCGTACACAGAACTGTGGTTCGACACGCCGCCGCACTCTGCGCTCGAGGTGCGCGACCGCGGCAACGTCGCCGTCTTCAACACGCTGAGCAAGCGGTCGTCGATGACGGGCTACCGTTCGGGATTCGTCGCAGCAGACGAGGACGTGATCGCCGCGCTGAAGCAGTTCCGCCCTACGGTCGGCACGGCGCCGCAGGAGTTCGTCCAGCGCGCATCCGTCGTCGCGTGGAACGACGAAGCGCATGTCGAGCGGACGCGCGCGGCGTATCGCGCGAAGCGCGAGATCCTCCTACCTGTCCTCGAGCGAAAGGGCATCCGGTCCGCCGGCGGCGCGGCGACGATGTTCCTGTGGCTCGAAGTTCCCGGGTCGGAGTCGAGCGAGGCATTCGCGGAGCGCCTGCTCGAACACGGCCTGATCGTCTCGCCGGGCTCGTTCTTCGGCACGGCGGGCGAGGGGTACTGGCGGATCGCGCTCGTTCCGACCGCGGAGGAGTGCACACGCGCCGCCGAGATCCTCGAGCGCGTGCTTTGACGCCGGAGCGCATCGAGGAGATCATCGCTGCGCTCGACCGCGGCGAGGTGCGCGTCGCGGAGCCGCGCGACGGGGACTGGCGCGTCAACGAGGACGCGCAGCGCGCGATTCTCGAGTACTTCCGCGTGCGCCAGATGCGGCCCGAGGAAGTCGGGCCGTTCGAGTATCACGACAAGATCCCGCTCAAGCATGACTACGAGCGCCTCGGCGTTCGCGTCGTTCCACCGGCGGTCGCGCGCTACGGGTCGTTCCTGTCGCCCGGGGTCGTGATGATGCCGAGCTACGTCAACATCGGCGCCTGGGTCGGGCCGCGAACGATGGTCGATACGTGGGCGACCGTCGGGTCCGGCGCGCAGATCGGCGCCGACGTCCATCTTGCCGGCGGCGTCGGGATCGGCGGCGTGCTCGAACCGCCGGGCGCGCGTCCCGTGATCGTCGAGGACGGCGCGTTCATCGGGTCGCGGTGCATCCTCACGGAGGGCGTCCGCGTCGGCGCGGCCGCCGTCCTCGGCCCGAACGTGTCGCTGACCGCGACCGTTCCGATCATCGACGTCACGCGAGACGAAGCGGTCGAGCACCGCGGCGTCGTCCCACCACGCGCGGTCGTCGTCCCCGGAACGCGGCCGCGTGAGTTCCCGGCGGGGACATACCACCTCGCGTGCGCGCTGATCATCGGTTGGCGCAGCGAGGCGACCGAACTGAAGGTGAGCCTGAACGACGCCTTGCGCGAGCACGGTCTCGGGGCCTGAGAACCGACACACAACCGGCGCAGACACGTCAGCCGACGACGGGTAGCGTCGACCACGAGGGTGGCGGGCAGTTCAGCCCCACCCTCGAATGGGTGGGGGTGCGGTTTGGACATGGCCGCGTCAGACGAGTTCGATGCGGCAGATCTCCTCGGCCGGGCCGGTGAGCGTCGCGCGCCGATCGGCGTGGATCTCGACGAGCAGCTCACCGCCGGGCAGATGCACGCGAACGGGGCTTGCGCACCAGCCGTTGACGACGGCGGCCGCGGCGGTGGCCACGGCGCTCGTGCCCGAGGCGAGGGTCTCCCCCGCGCCGCGCTCCCACACGCCGACGGTCAGGTCGTGCGGGCCGTCGATCCGGACGAGTTGCACGTTCGTGCGCTCCGGAAACCGGCCGTGACGCTCGACACGCGGCCCCAGACGGCGCAGCTCGCCGCGCTCTGGCTCCCGTCGGATAACCGCATGCGGGTTGCCGACCGACACCGGCGTGAACTCGACCCGCTCCCCACCGAGGTCGAGGCGCTCCGCCGCGCGGACGTCGACGACTCCGACGTCCAGAACGACCTGGCCGTCCTCGCGCACCTCGGCCGTCGCCTCGCGGCTGCCGACGCGGATGCGCACCGCTCGCTCGCCGGCGCGTCGCGCGAGCCACGCCGCGACGATCCGGACGCCGTTCCCCGACAATTCCGCCGTCGAACCGTCCGGGTTCCAGATGCGGACGTCTGCCGTCGGGCCGCTGACCGCCGTCACCTCGAGCAGCCCGTCCGAGCCGACGCCGTAGTGGTAGTCGCAGAGGCGGCGGACCCGGTCGGGCGTCAGGGGCGTGTTGAGCTCAGCCTGCTCGACCAGCAGGTAGTCGTTGCCGAGCGCGTGCCACTTCGAGCATCTCATCCGCGATCTCGTCCGCAGGGCGATCGCCGGCGACGCTAACAAGGCCGGGAATGCGACGCATCCACTTCCGCTGGTACGCAGCAAGGCGACGCGTCCGCGTGACGACGGCGGCGAATGCCTGCTCCTGCGGCAGCTCCGCGATCTCTCGCAGTCCGAGCGCATGGATCGCCGTGGCCGACACGCCTGCCGTGAGGGCGTCCCGAACCTCCTCGACGACGCCCCGGTCGAACATCGAGCGTGCACGCGCTTCGATCCGCGCGTCGAGCACGTCACGCGGCACGTCGAGCCCGAACACGAGCGTCGGGTACCGCACCTCGTCCGACCACAGGCGATTGCGGTCGGCGCGCAGCGACGAACCGAGCTCCGTCAGCTCGAGCGCGCGGACGACGCGCCGGCGGTCGTTCGCGTGCACGCGCGCAGCAGCGTCGGCGTCCCGCTCGGCCAGGAGCCCGTGTGCGGCCTCGCCGCCGACGCGGTCGTAGATCCGCTCCCACCGGCGGCGCTGCTCGACGGACGGCGCAGGCGGCAGCCGGAGCTCCGCGAGTGCCGCGCGCAGGTAGAGACCGGTGCCGCCCGTGACGACCGGCGTGCGCCCGGTCGCGAGCAGATCGTCGATCTCGCGGTGCGCCAGAGCTGCGTACTCGGCCACCGATCCGTCGTGGGACAACGGCCACACGCCGACGAGCCGCGTCGGGCGCGCGGGTTGCGCGGTGAGGATCGGCAGCCCGCCGTACGCCTGCATCGAGTCGGCCGAGACGACGTCTCCGCCGATGCGGTCGGCAATGACTTCGGCCACGTCGGTCTTGCCGGACGCGGTCGGACCGAAGAGCGCGAAGACGAGCGGCTTAGGAGGCGGGCCGGACAGGCGCGGCCGACTTCCAGCCGACGTCGAGGTCCTGCGGGAACAGCGCGTCGGCCGGCAGCGCCGCCTCGTCCTCGGGATGCGCCGCGCGGTGCTCACGGAACCAAGCAACGGCGCGCGCGATTCCCTCGTCGACGGCGACGCGCGGCTCGTAGCCGAGGAGCTCGCGCGCCTTCGACAGGTCGGCGACGTAGTGCGTCACCTCGCCGAGGAGCGACGGGGCAAGCGCGATCTTCGGCTCGGTGTCGAGCTCCGTGGCGATCAACTCGGCGACACGGACGAGCGTGTTGCCCTGCCCGTAGGCGAGGTTGATCGTCTCGTTCACGACACGACCTTCGCCGAGCGCCTCGATGCCGCGGACGATCCCGTCGACACAGTCGTCGACGTAGGTGAAGTCGAGCGTCTTGTCGGGGCCGAAGACCGTGATCGGCTCGTCCCGCTGCATCGTGTGGATGAACAGGGGGATGACGCGAACCATGCGCGCGAGGTCGTTGTCGAAGCGCCCGTAGACGTTCGAAAAGCGGAACACGAGATAGTTGAGGCCGTAGCAGCGCGCGTACGAGTAGATCAGCGCCTCGCCAGCGATCTTGGACGCGGAGTACGTCGACTCCGTGTAGGCGAAGTCGGCGCTCGTCTCCTTCGCCTCCTCCTCGGCGAAACGATGGACGTCGCCGTACACCTCGCGGCTCGACGAGAACACGATCGGCAGGCGTTGCTGCCGGCAGAACTCGAGGACGTTGAACGTCATGATTGCGTTCTCGAGCGCACGGTGCGGCTGTCGGACGAGCTGGTGGACCTTCGCGTGCGCGGCGAGATGCACGACGAGGTCGACGTCGGGGTACTCGACGCCGCCGATTCCGCCCGGGAACGAGGGATAGTGGCCGGAGAGGTCCTGCAGCAGGTAGCGGAAGTCGTCCGTCCACGTGTTCAACCGCTTGTCGACGCCGAACACGTCGTGACCGTCTCGGAGGAGGCGGAGCGCGAGGTTCGTGCCGATCTGCCCGGACGAGCCGGTGACGAGCACTCTCATGCGGCGACCGCGACCGCCTGCTCGCCGCGTAGCGTCGTCGACGTCGCGCCGTCGATCCGCACGGGGACGAGACCGCCCGGTTCCGCGGAGCCGGCGAAGTTGACAGTGGTATTGCGTCGCGTGCGTCCGCGCAGCAGCGAAGGATCGGTCCTGCTCGGCCCTTCCACGAGCACCTGCTCGACGCCCCCGACGCGCGCGAGGTTGCGCTCGTGTGCGATCGCCTGCACGCGATCGACCAGACGCTCGATGCGGTCGCGTTTCACATCGTCGGTCAGTTGATCGGGCCTCGCAGCGGCCTCGGTGCCGGCGCGCGGCGAGTACACGAATGTGAACGCGGCGTCGAATCCGACCGTATCGACCACCTCCAGCGTCTCCTCGAAATCCGCTTCCGTCTCGCCGGGAAAGCCGACGATGATGTCGGTGGTCAGCGCGAGATCGGGGATCGCCGCGCGCAGCTCGGCGACGAGCTTCAGATAGCGCTCGCGCGTGTACGTCCGTCGCATGAGCTTCAGGATGCGCGACGAGCCGGATTGCAACGGCAGATGTGCGTGCTCGCAGACCGTGCCGCACTCGGCCATCGCCGCGATCACCGGCGCACGGAAGTCTTTCGGATGCGGGCTCGTGAACCGGATCCGCTCGAGGCCGGATACGGCGTCGCACGCGCGAAGAAGCTCGCCGAACTCCGTGTTCACGTCAGGCAGAAGATCGCGTCCCCACGAGTTGACGTTCTGGCCGAGCAGGGTGATCTCGCGGACGCCGTCGGCGGCAAGGCGCGTCACCTCCGCGATGATCTCGCCCGGCCGACGCGACGACTCACGGCCGCGCACCGCCGGGACGATGCAATACGAGCACTTCGAGTTGCACCCCATCGAGATCTGCACCCAGGCCTGGAACGACCGCTCCCGATGCATCGGAAGCGCGCCCGCGAAGGTGCGATCTCCGAGACCGAAGCGACCGCGCGCGACACCGGTCCCCCCTACGCCGAGCCATTCTCCGAGATGCGGGATCGACCCCGGGCCGAAGGCCACGTCGACCTCGGGGTACAACGCGAACAGCCGCTCGCGCTGCGCCTCGGCGTAGCAGCCGCCGACCGCGATCACGGTCTCGGGGTTCGCGCGCTTCTGCGCGACGGCGTGGCCGAGATGGGCGGCGAACCTCGTATCCGGCTTCTCACGGATCGTGCAGGTGTTGAACACGAGCACGTCCGCCTCCGCCTGGGAGGGGGCTTCGCCGAGACCGAGCTCCTCGAGCATGCCCTTGATCCGCTCCGAGTCGTGCGCGTTCATCTGGCAGCCGAACGTGGTGACGTGGTAGCGCCGCACGGGCGGGAATGGTACCGGTGGCCTTTCCGGGCTCGGCTGCGACCCGCCACGGCTCGGGGCCTCGTCCTCCGTCGCCCTCGGCGTAGCTTGCTAGGCCGCGTGGTTCATGTGACCGGTCGCGTTCCGCGCGACGTCGACGGCGCGACTCTCGCGAATCACGGTCACCTTGACCTGCCCCGGGTAGTCGAGCTGGTCTTCGATCTCGCGGGCGATCTCGTGCGACAGAAGCACTGCGCCGTCGTCGTCGACCTCGCCGGGATGGACGATCACGCGGATCTCGCGGCCGGCCTGGAGCGCATACACCTTCTCGACGCCGGGCCGCCGCGCCGCCAGCTCCTCGAGCGCTTCGAGCCGTTTGATGTAGTGCTCGAGGCTCTCGCCGCGCGCGCCGGGCCGTGACGCCGAGATCGCGTCGGCAGAGATGAGCAGCACCGCTTCGACCGTCTGCGGCTCGACCTCGTAGTGGTGCGCCTCGATCGCGTGCACGACGTGCTGCGTCTCGCCGTGCCGCCGAGCGAGCTGCGCCGAGATGGATGCGTGCGAGCCCTCGACCTCGTGCGTCATCGCCTTGCCGACGTCGTGCAGCAGCGCGGCGCGCTTTGTCACCTTCACCGACGCTCCGACCTCCGAGGCCATGATCCCCGCGAGGTGCACGACCTCGAGCGTGTGCCGGAGCACGTTCTGCCCGTAGCTGGTCCGGTAGCGCAGGCGCCCGAGGATCTTCACGAGGTCCTCGGGGAAGTCGCCGCAGTTCGCCTCGAAGACAGCCTGCTTGCCGGCCTGCAGCATGTGCTCGTCGATCTCGGCTTTCGACGCGTAGTACGTGTCCTCGATCCGCGCCGGGTGGATGCGCCCGTCTTCGATCAGCTTCTGGAGCGTCAGCTTCGCGATCTCGCGCCGGATCCCGTCGAACGACGAGAGGACGACGGCGTTCGGCGTGTCGTCGACGATGAAGTCGACACCGGTCAGGTGCTCGAGTGAGCGGATGTTCCGGCCCTCGCGGCCGATGATCCGACCCTTCATGTCGTCGGACGGCAACTCGACGACGGAAACCGTGGTCTCCGCAGCGTGGCTCGCCGCGACGCGCTGGAGGGCGTCGGCGACGAGGTTGCGCGCTCGGCGCTTCGCCTCGATCCGCGCCTCCTCCTCGAGCTGGCGGACTTGCCGCGCGAGCTCATGCCGGACCAGATCCTCTGCACGCTCGAGCAGATGCTGCTTCGCCTCGTTGACCGTAAGGCCGGAGATCCGCTGCAGCTCCGTCAGCTGCTCCTCGCGCGCGTTCTTGTGCTCCTCCTGGAGCTGGCGAAGGTGCGCTTCGCGGTCGGCGAGGCCTTGCTCGCGCCGCGCGAGCTCGGTCAGCTTCCGGTCGATCTCCTCCTCTTTCGCGAGCACGCGCTCCTCGACCTTGACCGTCCGCGTCCGGTGCTCGGAGACCTCGGCGTCGAGCTGCGCGCGGATCCCCACCGCGTCTTCGCGCGCCGCGATCTCCGCCTCACGGCGAAGGGCGTCCGCCTCGCGCCGCGCGTCGTCGACGATCTGGTGGCGAAGCCGCCGCGCTTGCCCGATGCGCGAGCGCTCCGTGCCGCCCAGCACGAGCGCACAGCCGACGCCTCCGACGACGAGCCCGATCAGGATCCCAACTGCGATCAGCACGCTGCGCTCCTGGGTCGCTTGTACGCGGAGCTACCGCGACCGCACCCGACGCCGCGCCGGCGAACGGGGATCTCCGAATCCTGAAACGAGCCGTCACCGCGGCTCGGCGAAGCGAAGCTCTAGGACGTCGCTTGCAACGTCCTTCCGATGGAGTGCTGATCGAGGGTGACCATTGGTTTCAGTGACGCGTTGTCGATTCGGAAAAAGCCGTTGTGCAGGAGAAACGTCGGATGAAGTTCCTGCATCCTATCGCTGCTCAGCCGTCGGACGCAAAGTCGCGCCCGAGCGCCGCCGCAACAGCGTCCTCGCCGAACCCCTTGCCGGCGAGGAAACGCGCCGTCCGCGGCCCTTCCCCGCGCCGCGCTATCACCGCTTCCGCCCGCTCGAGCTCGGGCCGGAGCGCCGCGAGGGCGTCCGCACGCTCGTCGGCGGAGATCTGCTCGCGCTCGAGGTCGGCCTCGATCGCGATGTCGCCGTAGCCGCGCTCGGCGAGCGCCTCGGCTCGCCGGACGGCGAACCGCGCGTCGTCGACGAGGCCGTTCCGTGCCAGGAGCTCGAGTGTCTCGGCGCGAACGTCCGGTGCCACCGAGGCGCGCGCCAACCGCCGGCCGACCGCCGCCCTCGACCGATCACGCGCTCGCAGCGCCCGAACGGCGATCTCCTGGGCGTCGAGCCGCCTCAGCTCGCGCCGGAGGGCGCGCGCTCCCGGCCGGTCGAGTGCCCGGCCGACTGCGAGGCCCGCCCGCACGACCGCGAGCGCCGGCAGCACGCGCCACGGCGCACCGTCGAGCTCGACGGCGACGCGGCCGCGCGGCAGCTCTCGCAACGCGGTAACGGTCGCCACCGCTACGCCTTCGCGATCGCCTCTTCGGCCGCGGCCGCCTTCCCGTTCGTCGCTGCCGCATCCGTCGCCGACGGCAGGAGTCGTGCCGATGCGACCTGCTCGGCGCCGAGCTCGGCCTGGATCTTCGCGAGGATCCCCTGGCAGACGTCCGGGTGCTCGCGCAGGAACGCCGTCGCGTTCTGGCGGCCCTGACCGAGCCGTTCCTCGTCGAACGAGAAGTACGAGCCCGACTTCTGCACGACCTTTCGCTCGAGTCCCGCGTCGAGGACCGTGCCCTCCCACGAGATGCCCGACCCGTAGATGATGTCGAACTCGGCCTGCTTGAACGGCGGCGCGACCTTGTTCTTGACGACCTTGACGCGCACCCGGTTGCCGATCGCCTCCACGCCTTCCTTCAGCGTCTCGATGCGGCGGATGTCGAGCCGGACGGACGAGTAGAACTTCAGCGCGCGCCCCCCGGGCGTCGTCTCGGGATTCCCGAACATCACGCCGATCTTCTCGCGCAGCTGGTTCGTGAACAGGCAGATCGTGTCGGTGCGGTTCAGCGTGCCGGCGAGCTTGCGGAGCGCCTGCGACATCAGCCGCGCCTGGAGGCCGACGTGCGAATCACCCATCTCGCCCTCGATCTCGGCCTTCGGCGTCAGCGCGGCGACCGAGTCGATCGCGACGACGTCGAGCGCGCCCGACCGGATCAGGAGCTCGGCGATCTCGAGCGCCTGCTCGCCCGTGTCCGGCTGCGACACGAGCAGATCGTCGATGTTGACGCCGATCCGCTTCGCGTATGTGGGGTCCATCGCGTGCTCTGCGTCGATGAACGCGCAGATGCCGCCGCGCCGCTGCGCCTCGGCGATCACGTGGTAGACGAGCGTCGTCTTGCCCGACGATTCCGGGCCGAAGACCTCGACGATGCGGCCGCGCGGCAGGCCGCCGATGCCGAGTGCGAGGTCGAGCGCGAGCGACCCCGTCGAGATCGCGCCGATCGAGACGGCGGCGGAATCATTCATCTTCATGACGGAGCCCTTGCCGAATTGCCGCTCGATCTGTCCGAGCGCGACGTCCAGAGCTTGCTCGCGATCCACCTGGTTAACCTCCTAGGGCAAACGATTCGACGACTTCATACTGCGCCCCCGTGGACCGCAGCACCGAATGGTAGACGGCGGCATCGGACGGACTGAACCGCCCGATCGGCGGCAGCGGCGGGTCGAGCCGCGGCCGCCGGCGGAAGCGGACGACGGTGACATGCGGAAGCCACCGCCTCGCCTCCGGCTCATAGACGCCGAGTGCAGCGAGGCGCGCGAACAGGTCGGCCGCGAACGCGCCGGCCGCGCCGTGCTCGTCGGACAGGACGAGCATGCCGACGCTGCGCGTCTCGCGGTACCGGACGGGCACCAGGGTGATCGGTCGCGCTGCACGTGCAGCGTCCCCCGTCGCCTCGACGACCGCAGCAAGCTCGCCCGCCGGACGAGGTCCGAGAAACGCGAGCGTGATGTGGAGGTTCTCCCGCCGCACGACGCGTTCGGCCAAAGCGTCTCGCCCCCACCGCTCGATCGCGTCGAGGACGTCGTCGGGAAGTCGTAGCGCGCAGAAGAGCCGAAGGCGATCACGCCCTGCCACGCTAGCCGCGTGGCTCACGCAGCTTCGTTGCCGTTCTGTGTCAAAAGCCGCCGGACGAGATGCAGCGCGGTCACGGTCGCGCGCCGGCGGATGCTGTCGCGATCACCGGGGAACTGAAACTCGACACCGTGCTCTCCGTCCGGCGTCACCGCATGGAGGTACACGAGCCCGACCGGTTTCTCGTCGCTCCCGCCCCCCGGGCCGGCGATGCCGGTGACGGCGACGGCGACGGCCGCGCCGAGCCGCTCCCGCGCGCCGCTCGCCATCGCACGCGCGGCCTCCGCCGACACCGCGCCGCGCGCGCTCAGGACGTCCTGCCCGATGCCGAGTGCACGGATCTTGATCGCGTCCGAGTACGCGACGACCGAGCCGACGAAGACGTCGCTTGCGCCGGGGACCTCGGTCAGGCGCTCGGCAACCATGCCGCCCGTGCACGACTCGGCGGTCGCGAGCGTCCAGCCGCGCGCGCGGCAGGCATCGAGCACGAGCGCCGCAACGGACGTTTCCCGCTCCGCGAAGAGATATGGCTCGAGCGGCTCGACCAGCGCCCGCGTCAGCGCATCTGCCCGCGCCGCAGCGCCGGGCTCGACGAGCAGGTCGACATGGATCTCGAAGTCGCGTGCGCAGATCGTCGCCTCGACCCCGTCGCCGTCTCCGCCCGCCGCTTCGAGCGCCTTCGCGACCGCAGACTCGCTCGCGCCGAAGAAGCGCAGGAACCGGCGTTCGGGCGGCTCGACCCGCGCGAGCAGCGACCGCAGCTCCTCCGTCTCGAGCGCGCGTGGCCACAGCCGCTGGAGCTCCGCCGGCGGGCCGGGTAGCACCACCACGATTGCGCGCTCGGTCCGCAGCACGAGCCCGGGCGCGGTCCCTGCCAGGCCGAGGTTGACCGCGCCGCGGGGGATCGTCGCCTGCTTGCGGACCCCGGCCTCGAAATCGGCGTAGGCACGCCCGGTGCGCGCCGCGAAGCGGCGCGAGACCTCGCCGATCTGCGCGAGCAGCTCGCCGTCGGTCTCGAGCGGCGCGCCTGCAGCGCGTGCGACGAGCTCGACGGTACGGTCGTCGTGCGTCGGCCCCAACCCGCCGGAGACAACGCACAGGTCTGCCCGAAGCGCGTCGCGGAGCGCTCCTTCGAGCTCGTCTTCGCGGTCGCCGACGATCTCGATGCGAGCAGGGTCGAATCCGAGCCGCAGGACCTCGCGCGCGAGGAACGGGCCGTTGCGGTCCGTGCGGTCGCCGCGGACGAGCTCGCTCCCGGTGATCACGAGGACCGCCCGCGGGCGGTTCAACCGAACGGTTCGAGCCCGCGCGTCGTCGCGAGCACGGCCTGCGCACCCGGCGGGAACGCCGCGCGCTTGCCGTTCACCCACACCGTCAACGCATCCGGCGTCCGCGCCTCGATCCGCAGCCAACGCCCGGTGAACACGCGCGTGCGTCCGAGGTCGAGCCAGCTCTGGAACAGGAGCGCGCCGCGCGGCGGGTCGCGCTGCACCTTGATCCACGAGCTTCCGTTCGCTGCGCGAATGACGAGACGGACGGGAACCGCCGAGCGCTTCGGCTTCGCGGTCGCGGGCGTTCCAGCCGGCGTCTTTGCAGGCGTCGACTGCAGCCCGAAGACGTTTTGCTTCTGGCCGTCGCCTCGCGTCCAGGCGACGATCACGAGGCCTGTGACAAGGGCGATCCCGAGGATCGTCAGGAGGACGACGCGGCTCTGGACCCGCGGCGCCTTCCGTGCCGGCTGCGAGCGCCGCGGCCGCGCCGCGACGGGCTCGTCCTCGCCGATGACGTAGCGCGAGTTGTACTCGTCGACGTAGAGCTGGCCGTCGAGGCCGAGGAACTCCGCGTAGTTGCGCAGGAAGCCCTTGACGTACGTCTGCGCCGGGAGGACGTCGAACTGCTCGTCCTCGAGGGCGCGCAGGTACTTGCCCCGAATCTTGGTCGTCTGCTCGAGCTCGGGAAAGTCGAGACCCTGGCGCAGGCGCGCCTCTCGTAGGCTGCTTCCGATTTCGAACATGGCGGCGCGGCGGATCGTATCGCGGTTCATCGGCGCGCCGGGCGCCGCCGCCGATCGCTAGCGATGCCGCTGGTAGTACAGGACGGCCTCGTAGAAGACGATCGAGAGCCCTGCCATCAGCGCGAGCGAGAGCGCGAGCACGCCGAGCGTGCGCGCGACGCGTGCCACGGCGCTCCCGCGGCCGTCCAGGCGGAGCCAGTCGAGGTTCCGCTTGGCCCGGTGGCCCATCCCGGCCGCGAGCGCGCCGAGCAGCAGCGCGAGCGGAACGGCCCACCCCGCCTCGAGCAGCGTGACGCGGCGCGACTGGTCGGCGAGCGCGACCGCGGCAGGCAGCGTGAGGATGCCGGCGGTGCCGAGGACGAGCGCGGTCCGAGCGCGGCGTCGACTGCTGTCGTAGGGGGAGCGACCTGCGGCCATGCGGCAGCCGCCTATTCAAACGGCTGGCGGCCACGGCCCGGGCCGGGAACCGCTTCGGCGACGACGGGCGTCCGCGAAGGGGACGCCCGCCGCTGCGCTCCTACTACGACTGCTTGACCTCGCCTTCCTTGATCTCGCCGCGCCAGCCGCCGCTCTCCGAGCCGCGACTTTCGATCAATTCCTTGAACCGGTCGAGGTCCCCGCGCACGCGCCGCCGGTCGATCCCGGCCACCGAGCCCACCGTCTCGGCGACGCCCTGCGCCTTGTAGCTCATCGAGAGCCGGACGAGGGTGCGCTCGGGCGCGAGTTGCTCGAACGTGACGGTGCCACGCGTCGCCTTCCCGTCCTCGCTGATCCAGCTGATCTGGCGATCCGCGTGCTGCTCGAGGATCTTGGCGTCCCACTCGTTCCGCTTCCCGCCCACGGTCGCCGACCAATGCAGCCGCGTGTCGTCGAGCTGCTGCACGTGGTCGACGCCTTCCATGAACAGGGGGAAGTCCTCGAACTGCGTCCACTGGTTGTAGACAGCCGAGATGGGCGCCGCGACCTCGATCGTCTCGGTGATCGTTCGCGGCTGCGACAGCGAGCCGCCGGCGACCGTCCCCGTGCCCTTCGCGACGAGGTCCCGCGTCTGGCGGCGCGACGCTACAGCGGCGACGCCCCCGCCGATCCCGAGCAGGAGGAGGGTGTTTCTCAGCCGGTGGCTCCGCTTCTTCTCGACGCGGCCCCACGCGCCGTTCAGGTTCTCGACCATCTCGGCGATCTGCCGCCGCAGCGCCTCGTCGGTGGCGAGCCGCCGCGCGACCGCGATGGCACCGATCTGCCGCGTCGCACTCCGCCGCGCCTTCGCGCCGTGGCCGATCGCGGCCGCGACCTCACGTCGAAACTTCCTGTCCTTCGCGAGCGCCGCCGCGAGCTCTGCACCGCTCGCGCCGGTGTCCTTCAGCTTCTGTGTCTTGCTGCGTCCGAACATCAGTGTCCTTTCGTTGCCTCTTTCCTTTCGCGTACCTCAAAGGGCTGCCTCCAAACACATCCCTGCACAGAGGCGGTTCTACTGCTTCCGATACGGGCGGCCGCTCGCGGCCGGCGGGACAGACCGGCCGATCACGCCGGCCACCGCGATCAGCGTCAGGACGTATGGCAGCGCCTGGAAGAGCACCGCCGAGTTCCCCCACGGCTCCGCCAGGCGGAACGCGAGCGCCTGGGAGAACCCGAACAGGAGCGCGGCCGCGAAGGCGCCGAACGGCCGCCAGTTGCCGAAGATCAACGCCGCGAGCCCGATGAAGCCGCGCCCTGCGGTCATGTTCTCGTTGAAGGAACCGACGAAGCCGATCGAGAGATACGCGCCACCGAGCGCCGCCAGCATGCCCGACATGACCGTCGCGCCGTACCGGATCCCGTACACGGAGATCCCCACCGTGTCGGCCGCGCGCGGGTGCTCGCCGACGGATCGGATCCGCAAGCCGATCGGCGTGCGGAACATGACCACGTACGAGACGAAGAGCATGAGGAACGAGACCCAGATCAGCAGGTTCAGGTGGCCGAAGATGCGACCGATCGCACCGAGGTGATCGGCTCCGGGGAGGTTCACATCGGGGACCTGCGAGATCGAGCCCGGCGTGCCGTTCGCGCCGTAGACCTGGATGAAGAAGTACCCGGTGATCCCGAGCGCGAGGAAGTTGATCGCCGTCCCGCTCACGATCTGGTCGGCGCGTAGCTGGATCGAGACGAACGCGTGGATCAGCGCCATCAGCCCGCCGGCCACGATCGCGCAGACGATGCCGAGCGTCCAGTTTCCGAGCTTGTCGGCGCCGAGGACCGCGAAGAACGCGCCGGTCAGCATCATCCCTTCGAGGCCGATGTTCACGACGCCGCTGCGCTCGCAGAACATGCCGCCGAGCGCGGCGTACGTCAGCGGCGTCGCGAAGATGAACATCGCACTCAAGAGCGGCGTCCACGAGACGACGTAGTGCAGGTTCCCCGCGGCCGCATGCGTCGCGAGGATCCCCATCCCGATCCCGATCACCCCGGCCGCGACGGCCAGCCAACCGAGCCGGTGCGCGCGGCGCGAGACCGCCCAGATCCCAGCGGCGATCGCGAGGATCCCGACGGCCGCCGGCACCCATGGCTCACGCGTCGGAATGTGCCGGCCGAGCGGAAGCGCGAGCAGGAACGCGAGGCAGCCGAGGACGATTCCGCCGACCGCGACGGACCGCGCGGGGTTGTCGCGCCAGCGCGGCAAGGTCTCCGCGCGCACCGCCATCAGACGCCGCCCTCGGCGCGACTCGGCGACGCGCCGATGCCGAACGGTTTCAGCACCTTCCGCCGCGCCTGCCAGACGTAGATGATCAGGACGTCGGCGCCGATGAACAGCAGGACGAGCGCCTGGATCATCCAGGTCAAGTTGCCGGCGAGCGTCGGCGGGAACACGTCGGGATTGAGACTTCGCGTCGACGTCCCGTACAGCAGCGACGCGAACAGGAGCGCCGACAACCCGACGCCGACTGCCTTGTTGCGACCGAGCAACGCCACCGCGATTCCGATGAATCCGAGCTGCGACGTCTGGACGTCGAGGACGCCGAAGCGGTACTGGTAGCCGGTCATGTCGAGGACGCCGGCCAGCCCGGCGAACATCCCGGAGATCGCCATCGCGGTGATGTAGTTGCGCGAGACGCTGATCCCCCCATAGCGCGCCGCCTCGGGATTGAACCCGACCGCGCGTACCTCGTAGCCGAGCGTCGTCCGGTTGAGCGTGAACCAGAACGCAACGAGCGCGGCGAGCGCGATGAAGAAGCCGATGTGGAGCGCCTGCAGCGCAGGGTTGCCCCAGAATGCCCAGAGCCGTGCGCTCGGGACGACGTCGTTCGACACCGGGAGCGACGGGTTCGTGGTGTTCTGCAGCGCGCCGCCCTGTCCGAACGCCCAACTGCCGATCCAGTACGCGATCCAGTTGAGCATGATCGTGGTGATCACCTCGTGCGCGCCGGTGGTCGCCTTGAGAAAACCGGCGATCGCCGCCCACAACGCACCCGCAGCCGCAGCGACGACGACGGTCAGCAACACGTGCGGCAGGTGCGACATGTGCGGGAAGCTCGTCCCGATCCAGAGGCCGGTGATGATGCCGATCAGGTACTGGCCCTGGCCGCCGATGTTGAACAGTCCGCAACGGAACGCGAACGCGACGGCGAGGCCGGTCAGGATCAGCGTCGTCGTCAGGATCAGCGTCTGCTGGAGGTTGTACGCGGAGTTGCTGACGATCGACGTGTTCCACCAGAAGAACACGTGGTGGTTCGTGAACGGGATGTCGATGTGGTAGTGGCCGAAGTGGAAGAACCAGTCGAGGCCGGTTCCGGAAAAGATTCCCTTGTAGACCTTGAGCGGGTTGTGGCCCGTCGCAAGCACGACGATGCCGCCCATCAGGAACGCGAACAGCGCAGTGATGACGGGCGTGACGATCCCGCCGAGCCGCTGATAGGTCGCGAGGCGCTCCGCCACCGTCGGCGCGTAGGCGGTCGGTTCTGCGGAGAGCGGCTCCGGCGCGGTGACGATTCCCTCTTCGCCGCCGTCGTCGAGGTTCTCGTCCGGCGGCAGTGCGTCGGTCACGCTGCGGCCTCGCTTCCGGCTCCGGTCATCGCGATGCCCAGCGCTTCCTCCGATACGTCGGGCGGGTATTCGCCGACGATGCGGCCCTCGTAGATCACGAGGATCCGGTCCGAGAGCGACAGGATCTCCTCGAGCTCGAGCGACACGAGCAGGATTGCGCGACCTTCGTCGCGCTCGGCGACGAGCCGCTTGTGTACGAACTCGATCGCGCCGACATCGAGCCCTCGCGTCGGCTGCGCCGCGATCAGGACGCGCGGGTCGCGCGAGACCTCACGCGCGACGACGACCTTCTGCTGGTTCCCGCCCGACAGCGCTGACGCGAGCGTGCGCGGCCCGCCGCCGCGTACGTCGAACTCGCCCAGGAGCGACCGGGCGCTCTCGACGATCCGGCGCGGCGACAGGCGCCCGAGCTTCGCGAAGGGCGGCTTGTCGTAGTCGTGGAGCAGAAGGTTCTCCGCGAGCGAGAACTCGAGCACGAGCCCTCGGCGCTGGCGGTCTTCGGGAATGTGGCCGAGCCCTGCCTCCAGATGCTCGTGCGCGTTCGCAGCGGTCAGGTCGCGGCCGCCGATCCGGACGCTTCCGCCGGCCGGCCTTCGCAATCCCGCCAGCGCGTCGATCAGCTCCGTCTGCCCGTTCCCGTCGACGCCGGCGATCCCGACGATCTCGCCCGCTCGCACGGCGAACGACACGTCGCGGACCGCCGCGAGCCCCCGGTCGTCGATCACTTCCAGGTCCTCGACCTCGAGCAGCGTCTCGCCCGGCGAGGGCGCTGTCTTGTCCACGCGGAGCAGGACCTCCCGCCCAACCATCGAGCGCGCGAGGCCCGCCTCCGTCGCGCCTTCGCGGGGGATCGTCTCGATCTGCTTTCCGCGGCGCAGGACCGTGATCCGGTCGGCGATCTCGAGCACCTCGTTGAGCTTGTGGCTGATGAAGATGATCGAGATGCCCTCCTGCGTCAGCGTCCGGATGATCCCGAACAACTCGCGTGCTTCCTGCGGGGTCAGCACGGCAGTCGGCTCGTCGAGGATGACGATGTCGGCGTTCCGGTACAGCGCCTTCATGATCTCGACGCGCTGCTGCTGCCCGACGGTGATGTCTTCGATCCGCGCGTGCGGGTCGACCGCGAACTTGAACGTGTCGGCGATGTCGCGCACGCGTCGCTCCGCCGCGCTCTGGTCGATGAGGATGCCCGCGTGTGTCGGCTCGTTCGCGAGCACGATGTTCTCGGCGACGGTCATCACCGGAATCAACATGAAGTGCTGGTGCACCATGCCGATGCCGCGCTCGATCGCATC
>JBJMJS010000042.1:0-16766 GCA_045806225.1 Gaiellaceae bacterium | reverse complement strand
TGTAGCGCACACGACGCATCCCGTCATCCGCGGCGGGTTCGCGCTTCGCTGCGTCAGCCTCGTCTTCGGGCTGTGGCTCTTCGCGGCAGCGATCGTGTTGACGCTCGAGTCGCGCCTCGGGTTATGGCCGTGGGACGTGTTGCACCAGGGAATCGCCAGGCACACGCCGCTGACGTTCGGGCTCGCGAACGTGTGCGTCGGCGTCGTCATCCTCGTTGTGGCGTGGCTGCTCGGTGGGACGCCCGGCATCGGCACAGTGGCGAACGCCGTCCTGATCGGCCTGTTCATCCAGGGAATGACGGCCGTCCCCGCGATTGACGCGTTGTCGGATCACGGCCTCGGCGTGCGGATTCCCCTGCTCGCGGTGGGGATCGCGCTCGCTGCACCCGGCAGTGCGTTCTACATCGGCGCGAACCTCGGCGCCGGGCCTCGCGACACGCTGATGCTCGTCGGCGCGCACCGCACGGGCCGGCGTGTCGGGATCGTCCGGGCGGCGATCGAGGTGTCGGCGCTCGCGATCGGCATCGCGCTCGGCGGCACGTTCGGCGTCGGCACGGTCGCGTTCGCGCTCGCCATCGGGCCGGCGGTCGAGCTCGGGTTCTGGTCCGTGCGGCGCCTCGGGCTCGCGATCGAAGGACCGGGAGATGCGCCTGTCGTCATCGGCGAGTGAGCTGTCGGCGACGCGGGTACCGCCCGAACGTGCGCCTGTACCCCGACGTCCCCGCACGCCGCGCTGCCGCCCTCCTGACCGATGCGCTCGTGATCGTCCTGCTCGTGATCTTCGCGTGGCTCGGCCTGCGCGTCCACGACACCATCGACAAGGTCGCGGTCGTCGGAAGCGGGGTGAAGAAGGTCGGCGAGAACGTCCCGCTCGTCGGCGGCCCGATCAAGGACGCGGGCGAGGAAGGCGAGAACGCGGTGCACGATACGGCGAACCTCCTCGGCCTGCTCACGTTCGCGATCCCGGCCGTTCTGCTCCTGTGGCGCGCGCTCCCGGACCGCATTGCGGCGGTCCGCCGCCTGAACACCGCTGCACGCGTCCTGGCGACCGCGGACGACCCGGAGCGTCGTCGTGCGGTGGCGATGCGTGCCGCGTTCTCGCTGCCGTATGCGCAGCTGTTGCGCTACACGCGCGACCCGCTCGGGGACCTCGCGGACGGCCGCTACGAGCCGCTGATCGACGCGGTGGTGGAGGACGCCGGGCTGCGCCGCCGCAGATAGCTGACTTCCGAATCGCGGCTGGTCAAAGACCGCGGCGTTCCTTGCTGAAGAGCGCATCCACATCGGGCAGCCCCTCGAATGCCGAGAACGTGCCGTCGGCCGCGATCTCCTGTGCGGCCGCGAGGAAGCCGGCCCAGGCGGTGCGGGCGAGCGTGCCGCCGACGCTGATCCTGCGGACACCGAGCGACGCAGCGGCCGCGGCTGTGACGAAGGGGGCGTTGACCAGAAGGTTCACCGGCTTCGGCGACACGGCAGCCACGACCGCCGACACGTCCTCGGTCGTTGTGATTCGCGGCGCGTACAGGCAATCGGCTCCCGCGTCGGCGTACGCCTTCAGTCTGCGGATCGTCTCGTCGATGTCCGGTCGGCCGACGATGAAGCCCTCCGATCGCCCTGTCAGGAGGATGCCCGTGCCGCTCTCGTCGATCGCCCGCCGCGCCGCTCGAACTCGCTCGACGGCAAGCTCGGCGGGATAGAGCGGCGCAGCCGCATCTCCGGTCGAGTCCTCGATCGACAGCCCGGCGATCCCGGTCGCGGCCGCGAGCTTCACGTTCGCCGCGACCTGCTCGGGGTCGTCCGCGAAACCGCCCTCGAAGTCGGCGTTGACGGGGACGCTCACGGCACCGGCGACGTCACGAAGATGCGCCAACGCCTGGTCGAGGCGGAGCTGGTTGTCCTGGCACCCCAGCGTCCACGCGTAGCCGGCGCTCGTCGTCGCCAACGCCTGGAAGCGCATCTGCTCGAGGGCACGCGCGGTGCCCACGTCCCATGGATTCGGCATCACGAAACAGCCCTCGTCGTGGAGCCGCCGAAACGCATCGACGCGATCGTCCTGCCGGCTCATCCCGGCATCAGTTCTTGAGCGAGAGCGCGGCGCCGACGCCGAGCAGGACGAGGCCGAGGATGCGCGGCCAGTGCAACGCGATCCGGTCGAGGCCGAACAGGCCGTAGCGGTCGATGATCGCGCCCATCGCGAGCTGGCCGGCGATCAGCAGGCCGATCGTCGCTGCCGTGCCGATCCGCGGGCCGGCGAACGTGATCGTGAACACGACGATCGCGCCCATCAGCGCTCCGATCCACAGCCACGGCGGCTGCCGCGACGCTGCGGCATAGCCGCCGAAGCTGTGACGAACCGCGAGCAGGACGACGCCCGTGATCACCGCCGTGCCGAGCGCCGAGAACGCGAGTGCCTCCAGGATTCCGACCCGGTCGCCGAACCGGCTCATCACCGCGACCTGGACCGACCCCGCCATCCCGGCGATCAACGAGAGGACGACGGCGGCCGGCGACACCTACTGCGCGGGCGCCGGAACGGACTCGTCGCGCTGGAACAGGCTGAACGAGTTCCCTTCCGTGTCCTTGCAGCGCGCGAACCACCCGACGTGCGGGATCGGCTGCTTCTCCCCGGCCTCGCCGCCGGCCTCGCGCACCGTCGCGAGATCCGCGTCGATGTCGTCGCTGCCGAAGTAGAGAATCGGTCCCTGGATGCTGCCGTCGCTCGTGTACACGGCGCCGCCCTGATCGCCCTCCCGGTACATCCGGTACTCGATCCCCGGCATGCCGCTGTCCTCGATCGACCAACCGCCGACGCGCTCCCAGAACCGCTGGCCGCGGTCGACCTCCTGCGCGGGAAACTCGACGTGCACGACACGTTTGCCCATCGTTCCTCCTTTCGCGAGTGAAGCTATACGCTCACGCCTCCACGACGAAGGGGAGGCGGATGGTTCGCGCGATCGTCCTATACGCCGACGAGCCGGAGGCGGCACGGTACGAGCAGCACGTCGAGTTGTGCCGCAAGGTGCCGGGCGCGACTGCCTTTCGTCACGGGCCGATCTTCGGCGCGCCGATGGGCGAGCCGCGCTACCGGTACTACGCGGAGTGGGAGTTCGCCGACCGTGACGCGTTCAAGGAGGCGTCGCGGTCGCCGGAGTTCATGGCGACCGGTAAGGACGCGATGGAGATCGGCGGCAAGTTCGACGTGATGTTCGGCGAAGTTGCCTGAGCCGACGCATCCGCGACCGCAGTCGCCTGACGAGCTCGGCTTCGAGACGATCGTCTACGCGAAAGCGCCTCCGCGCGCGACGATCACGCTCAACCGGCCCGAGGTCCTGAACGCGTTCGACTTCCGGATGCTGCGCGAGCTCGCGCGGGCGTGCGAAGACGCGTCGTGGGACGACGACATCCGCGCCGTGATCGTCACCGGGAACGGGCGCGCATTCTGCGTCGGCGCCGACCTGAAGTCGTGGGCCGCGGATTACCTCGGCAAGCCGCGGGAGTACTGGAAGTGGTTCGGCGCGTTCAAGGACATGCACGACAAGCTGCGCGAGATCGGGAAGCCGACGATCGCACGGATCAACGGGATCGCCGTCGGCGGCGGCAACGAGCTGCAGATGGCGTGCGACCTCGCGGTCATGGTCGACGATGCGTTCATCCGTCACGTCGGGCCCGAGCACGGCTCCGTTCCTGCGGGTGGCGCGACGCAGTGGCTTCCGATCTTCGTCGGCGATCGACGCGCCCGAGAGATCCTGCTGCTCTGCGACGAGATCCCTGCACCCCAGGCCGCCGAGTGGGGGCTCGTCAACCGCGCCGTGCCGGCGGCGGAGCTCGACAGCGTCGTCGACTACTACGTCGAGCGGCTCGCCGTGAAGCTTCCACAGACGATTCGCTACACGAAGCAGCAGCTGAACTGGTGGCGCGACGTCTCGTGGCACGAGACGGTCAATCACGCGCGCGACTGGCTCGCGCTTTCGATGCTCGGCGACGAGGCGCAGGAGGCGGTGAAGGCATTTCTGAGCCGCTCGTCCAGGTAGAGCGCGCGCCGCCGATCGCGGTTGTGCTGCTCAACCGGCCGAAGCAGCTCAACGCGCTGTCGGGGGAGCTGATGGACGAGCTCGTCGCGGCGCTGCGCGACCTCGACGACGACCCGGGCGTTCGCTGCGTCGTGCTCGGCGGGAACGAGCGCGCGTTCGCCGCCGGCGCGGACATCGCGGAGCTCGCCGAATCGACGGCGATCGACCTGTATGCGAGCCGTCGGATCGACCAGTGGGACGCGATCCGCGCGCTCCGGACGCCCCTCGTCGCTGCGGTCTCCGGGTACTGCCTCGGGGGCGGTAACGAGCTGGCGATGGCGTGCGACCTGATCGTCGCGTCCGAGTCGGCGCGGTTCGGGCAGCCGGAGATCAACCTCGGCGTCCTGCCGGGCGCGGGCGGAACGCAGCGCCTCACGCGCGCGGTCGGCAAGGCGGTGGCGATGGACGTCATCCTCACCGGCCGGATGCTGACGGCGGACGAGGCGCTCGCAGCCGGCCTTGTCGCCCGCGTGGTCGCCAGGGAGGCGTGGCTCGCCGAGGCAAAGCGCGTCGCGCACGAGATCGCCGCGAAGAGCCCGGTCGCCTTGCGGCTCGCGAAGGAGGCGGTCGACAAGGCGTTCGAGGCGCCGCTCTCGGTCGGCCTCGAGTACGAGCGGCGCGCGTTCTACCTCGCTCGCGCGTCGGACGATGCGGGCGAAGGCTTGACGGCGTTCACCGAGAAGCGGACGCCGGAGTGGCGCGGCCGCTGATCGCCGCTGCGGCCATCGCCGCAGTCGTGCTCGCACCACTCGCCCGTGCGGGCCCTCCGTCTGCAGCGATCTGGGACCGCGCCGGCGTCCTCGTCGGCGACACCCGGAATTTCCCCGGGCCGGACCGCCTCGCGGATCAGCTTTCGGCGTCCGGGTTCGCCTGGGTCGCCCTACAGGTGCACAAGGGGCTCGCGGCGCGCCCTGTCGATCCGGCGTGGCTGCAGGCGTTCCGTGCGCGCGGCCTTGCGGTCGGCGGCTGGGGCATCGAGCGCCTACATCCGGAACGGGAGGCACGTCTGGCGGCGCGACTTGTCGACCGCAACGGCCTCGACTTCTACATTGCGAACGCTGAGGCGCCGTACAAGACGGACGCGGGCGGGCGCTGGGGCCGTTCGGCTGCGTTCACGCGCGCGTTCAGGAGCCGCGAGCCCGCACTGCCTGCGGCACTCGTCACCTACGGCGCTGCGAGTTGCGCGTGCGTGCTGCCGATCGATTTCGCTGCGTGGCGCCGCGCGCGCTTCGCGTTTCTACCCGAGGCGTACTACAACGAGTTCCCGGGCTACCGGCCGGACCGGACGCTCGCGCACGCGCTACGAGCGGGGTGGTCGCGGTCGCAGGTCCATCCGGTGATCGGCGTCTATCACCGGTTTCCCGCTGCGCGCTACGTGCCGCTCCTGCGCCGGCTCGGGACACGTGGCTTCTCGGTCTTCGTCGCGGACGCCGCGCGGCCGTCCGACTATCTTGCACTCGCGCCGCTGATCTCGGCGGAGGCGCGCGGCCTCCCGGTCTACTCGAGCGGCGATGCGGCCGGCCCCGCGAGCGTGGCGCCGCCCGTTCTCGCCGGACGCCCGCTCGTCGGTACGAAGCTCGTCGTCGCGCCGGGCGCGTGGCTCACGCAGACGCCGTTGACGGTGCGCTACTCGTGGGAACGGTGCCGCGCGCGGACGTGCGCTCCGATCGACAACGCCGAGGGCGCGACGTACGTCCTCGGCCCCGACGACGCCGGCAGCCGGGTCCGAGCCGTCGTCGGCGCCGGCTCGATCACCGGTTCCGCGACTGCCCGGAGTGCTGCGATTGCGGTCCGTTACGCGGGCGGCTGGCAGCTGCTCCCGCCCTTTGCGGACCGGCCGTGAGCGATCTGTCCCGTTTCCTCGAGCCACCGCGCCTGCGCACGATGCAGGAGGACGGCGAGGACGACCGGCGCGCGACGTGGCTCGAGCTCTTCTTCGACCTCGTGTTCGTCGTCGCGGTCGCGCAGGCGTCGTATCTGCTCACCGACCACTTGACGGTCTCGCGGCTGTTCGGCTACCTCGGGATCTTCGTCCCGATCTGGTGGGCGTGGATGGGGTTCACCTTCTACGCGAATCGCTTCGACACCGACGACCTGCCGTACCGGTTGCTGATCCTGCTCGCGATGCTCGCGATCGCTGCGCTCGCCGTGAACACGCGGGACGTTCTCTCAGGCTCGTCCGTCGGCTTCGCACTGTCGTACATCGCCGTCCGCCTCGTCCTGATGACGCTCTACGCGCGCGCGCGGCGCAACGTTCCGGCGGCGCGGCGCCTGACGACGATCTTCCTGACGATGTTCGGGACCGGGATCCTCGTCTGGTGTGTGTCACTGCTCGTGTCGACGCCGGCGCGGTTCTGGCTCTGGGGCGTCGCGCTGACGCTGGAGCTGATTGCGCCGGTGTTCGCATGGCGATCGATCCCCGCCGCTCCGATTCATCCGCGACACATTCCTGAGCGGTTCGGGTTGCTGACGATCATCGTCCTGGGCGAATCCGTCTTCGCGGTGGTCGTCGGCATCGCCGACGTCAGCTGGCACGCCGCCACCGTTGCCGCGGCGATTGCGGGATTCGTCGCGGCCGCGTCGTTGTGGTGGATCTACTTCGACTTCCTCGACGAGTCGATCGTCCAGCGGAACATCCTCGCCGGCCTCACGTTCACGTACTCGAACTACCTCGTGATCGCGGGCATCGCGCTGCTCGGGACGGGCGTCAAGATCGCAGTCCTTTCGACGGGTGGGTCGTCGGTGCTCGAGCACGAGGGCTGGGTCGTCGGAACCGGCCTTGCGTTGTGCATGCTCGGCCTCGCAATCGTCCATCTGGCGACGCCGCCCGCGCTCTTCGACACCGACGTCGCTCTGCGGCTGAGCGCCGCAGTCGTCGGCCTCGTGCTCGCGTTTCTGCACGGCAGCATCTCGCCGCTGCTGACGATCGTCGTGATCGCCCTCGTCTTGCTCGCGCAGGTCGTCTACGAGCTCGCCGCGCACGAGGAACACCACCCGCTCCCAGCCGACTAGCCCTCCAGCTCGGCCGGCACGAGCTCGACGCTGAGGCGGCGGCCGCCACGGATGACGGAGACGGCGAGTGTGCGACCGATCGCGTCCGAGACCATCAACCGGTGCAGCTCGTCGACGCTCGCGATCGGCCTTCCGTCGATCGACACGATCAGGTCCTCGGCTCGCAGCCCCGCGCGCGCAGCCGGGCTCGCGTCGACGACCTCCACGATCTCGACGCCGGCGCTCTGACCGAGCTCGCGGGCGAGTCTCGGCGGCAACGGGCGCGGCCCGCCCGCGATGCCGACATACGCGCGACGGAACCGGCCGTCGGCCATCAGCGCCGCGATGATCCGACGTGTCGCCGCGTTGACGGGCACCGCGAGCCCGAGCCCGACGCCCGCAACGGCCGTGTTGATCCCGACGACGCGTCCGCGTCCGTCGGCGAGCGCGCCGCCCGAGTTGCCGGGATTCAAGGCTGCGTCGGTCTGGATCACGTTGTCGACGAGGCGGACGTTCGCGCCGGAGCGCGTCGGCAGCGACCGGCCGAGCGCCGAGACGACGCCTGCCGTGACCGACCCGGCGAAGCCGTGGGGATTGCCGATCGCGACGACGAGCTGACCGACGCGGAGCCGCTCGGCTTCGCCGAGCTCGGCGGCCACGAGGTCGCGCGCGTCGGCGCGGAGAACCGCCAGATCCGAGAGCGCGTCCGCGCCGACGACCTCGAAATCGACCTCGCGGCCGTCGACAAACGACGCGCGTCCGGTCCCGTCGGTCCGGTCGACGACGTGTGCCGACGTGAGCATGTAGCCGTCGGCGGTGACCACGACGGAGCTGCCGCCGCCGTCGAAGGTGCGGCCGCCGCGCGAGCGCCGGGACACGCGCAGGTTGCCGACGCTCGGCGCGAGCCGTTCGACGACGGACGTGACGGCACGCGAATACGCGTCGAGCGCTTCGTCGTCGTTTGCGTCCGGGTATGAACCCGGCTGTTGCGGCCCGAGGATCGCGTCGATCGCCGTTAGCGACATCGCGGCCACGCTAGCAACGGCCTGCGGCGCTACGTCGGCCGCGCCGCCCCGGGCGGGCGATCTGCGAAAGTGCGCGCGTGCCAGAGGTGGAGACAGCGCGTGCCGGTGCCGTGCTCACGATCACGCTCAACCGGCCCGACGTGCTCAATGCGTTCAACGCGGCGATGCACGCAGCGCTCGCGCGTGCGCTGAAGGACGCACGGGACCCCGAGGTGCGCGCGGTCGTGCTCACGGGTGCGGGCCGCGGCTTCTGCGTCGGCCAGGACCTGACCGAGTTCCGCGACGCCGCCGGCGACATCGGTTCGCGGCTACGGGCGACGTATCACCCGAACGTGCTTGCAATCCGCGCGCTCGAGAAACCGGTCGTCGCCGCCGTCAACGGTGCGGCTGCCGGTGCCGGCCTGTCTTTCGCATGCGCGTGTGACATCCGCATCGCGTCGGACGCGGCGGCGTTCGTCCCGGCGTTCATCAACATCGGACTGATCCCGGATTCGGGCGGTTCCTTCTTCGTGACGCGTCTGCTCGGGCAGGCGCGTGCGTTCGAATGGATGACCTCCGGCCGCAAGCTCACGGCGGCGGAGGCGCATGCGTGGGGCCTCGTGTCCGAGGTGGTCGAGGCGGATGCGCTCGCCGGCCGCGCGGCCGAGCTCGCTGCATCGCTCGCCGCGATGCCGACGCGCGGGATCGGCATGACGAAGCGTCTCTTCGACCGTGCGCCGACATCGAGCCTGGAGGACCAGCTCGAATGGGAGGCGCAGCTTCAGGCGGCGGCGACCGAAACGGACGACTTTCGCGAGGGCGTCACCGCGTTCCTCGAGAAGCGGCCGCCGCGGTTCCGCGGCGCCTAGCCCTAGCGCTGCGTCTGCGCGCAGGTCGTCGCGCCGAGGCCGTTTGCCAACCGGTCGCTGAGGCGGTTGTCCCGCGTTGCGCCCGGGATGAGCCGCTGCACGCCGCGCAGATCGTTCGCGGCCGCGCGATCGCGGATCCTCGCGACGTCGGCATGGAGTTGCTCCATCGAGGAGAGCCACCTGCGTGCGGCGGCGTCCTCGTCCTTCGGCGGCCGCAGCTTGCGGAGCCTCCGCGTCGCGGTGTCGAGCGCCGGCAGCGTCCGCGCGGAAAGCTGCGCGAGGTCGTGCATCGTCGTGGCCCCGCCGAACGACGTCACCTGCCGGTTGAACCGCGCGCAGATCGCGTTCGCGCGCGCCGCGTAGTCCGTCTTCGAGAGACGGTTCCCGCCGTCTCCTCCGCAGGCTGCGAGCATCGGGACGACGGCGAGGACGATCAGCGTCCGTCGCATGGCTTTACGGTAGCGACGTGGCCGAGCGGCCAGTCGTCACGTTCGACCGCGATCTTCGCCGGCGTCGTGCGGCCGTGCTGTTCCGCGCCCTGCTCGCCGTTCCCGCACTCATCGTGCTTGCCGGCTTCTCGGTCGTCGTCACGGGGGTTGCGGTTGTCGCGTGGATCTTCGCCCTGCTGACTGCGCGCGTTCCGGCTTCGGTACACCGCGTACTCCGGGTGTACGTGCGCTACGCCGCGCGCGTCGCGGCGTGGCTCACGTTGACCGCACGCCGGTATCCGCGCGTCCGCGGTGTCGCGCCGCCGCTCGTCGAGCTCGAGCGCGCACGGCAATCTCGCGGCTCGGTTCTCGTACGGCCGGTGCTCGCGCTTCCGTCGCTCGTCCTCGCGGGTGCATTCGGAAGCGTGCTGCTGGCCGCGTCGGTCGCGGCATGGTTCGTCGCGCTCGCGCGCGGGAGGACGACGGAGGGGCTGCGCGAGCTCGGCGCGTTCTGCATCCGATACCAATCCGAGGCGCTCGCGTTCCTGCTGCTCGCAACGCCGCGAATGCCGCGGCTGGATCCGGCTACGCGAGCGCCGCGATGATCTCGTCGGGCTCCGGGTAGCGGCCCTCGCGCTGCTTCGAGAAGATCGTCCGGCCGTCGGCGACGACGTCGAACTGGCTCTTCTCCCCGGAAACGATCGACGCGTCGTGCTCCGTTCGCTGATTCAACTCGGCCGCGAGACTCGCGGCCCGGCGGTCATAGCCGCTTCAGACGGGGCAGTAATAGATCTCGACGCTCGCCACGGCGGAACCTTAGCCGCTTGCGCAGCCGTCGCCGGGTATGCGATACCTGGATGATCGAGAGCGCGCGGCCCGAGGACCCGCCGTCCCCCGTACGGACCAAGGAGATTCCATGACCGCCGCCCCCTCGCACGACGATCGACCGCCGATCCTGTTGATCCACGGGATGTGGATGACGCCGCACAGCTGGGACAAGTGGATCGCGCACTATGCCGAGCGCGGGTACGACGCGATCGCACCCGGGTGGCCGGGCGTCGATCGAACGCCCGCCGAGTTGCGCGCGGATCCCTCCGCGCTCAAGGGGCTCGGCCTCGCGAAGATCGTCGACCATTACGACCCGATCGTCCGGGGGCTCGACCGGCCGCCGATCATCATCGGCCACTCGTTCGGCGGCCTCGTCACCCAACTTCTCCTGAACCGCGGCCTCGGCGCGGCCGGCGTCGCGATCGCGACCGCTCCGCCGAAGGGCGTCGTCGTGCTGCCGCCGTCGACGCTGCGGACCGCTTGGCCGGGGCTGAAGAATCCGCTCAATCGCAACGGGCTCGCCCCGCTGACCCCCACGCAGTTCCAGTGGCGGTTCGCGAACACGCTCGGTCGCGCCGAGTCGGACGCGATCTACGACGAGCAGTACATCCCGGGGTCGAACCGCGCGTTCTTCGAAGATGCGTCCGCGAACCTCAGCCGCCATTCGCCGGCCGCGATCGACTTCAGCAATCCATCGCGGCCGCCGCTCCTGCTCGTCGTCGGCAGCGAGGACCACGTCAGCCCGCCGGGCCTGAACAAGTCGGTGCTCAAGCTGCAGCGGCAGGCGCCGTCGGTGACCGAGTCGAAGGAGTACCCGGGCCGCACCCACTTCACGGCCGGCATGGACGGCTGGGAGAAGGTCGCCGACGACGTGCTCGACTGGGCGGTGCAGCACGCGGCGGCGGACTCTCCCGTTGCAGCCGGCGCGCCGCCGCCGGCTGGGAGCGCTCTCTAGACACGATGTCGAACGGGCCGAAGGTCGACCCGCCCGCGGCCACGCGGGCGGCTGCGAAGCCGACCCTCCTCGCAGGCGGCAACCCTCAGATCGCGAAAGGCGACGGCGACGTCCCCGTCCAGGCGTACATCGCGGCTATGCCCGGCTGGAAACGCGACGTCGGGCGCCGCCTCGACGCGCTCATCGTGCGCACCGTCCCCGACGTGCGCAAGGCAGTGAAGTGGAACTCGCCGTTCTACGGTCGTGAGGGCCAGGGCTGGTTCCTCAACTTCCACTGCTTCACCGCGTACGTCAAAGTGGCGTTCTTCCGCGGCGCTTCACTGCGCCCTCTCCCTCCGGGCGAAGCGAAGGACAAGGACGTGCGCTACCTCGACATCCACGAGGACCAGCAACTCGACGAAGCACAACTCGCCGATTGGGTGAAGCAAGCCAGTCGGTTGCCGGGCTGGAGCGGTCCTAGATCGTCTTGAACTGCTCGAACGGCTGCTTGCAGCTCGTGCAGTAGCGCAGCGACCGGCACGGGGTCGGCCCGAACAGGTTCTCGAGCCGCGTGTCGGTCGAGCCGCAGTACGGGCAGCGGAAGATCGCGCCGTTCAGCTGTAGGAGGTTCGTCGCGGCGCGCGGCGTCGGCGGCGCGAAGCCGGCCTCGCGAAGCTTGTCCCGCCCCGCCGCCGTGATCTTGTCCGTCGACCACGAATCGTCGAGGACGATCTGTACGTTTGGCTCGGCGCCGAGCGAGCGCACGCTCGCTTCCATTGCGTCGCGCATCACCTCGAGCGCCGGGCAGCCGAGGAACGTGGGCGTGAACTCGATCCGAACGTTTTCGGCGTGCACCTCGACGTCGCGGATGACGCCGAGATCGACGAGCGACACGACCGGGATCTCCGGATCGGGGATCTCGGCGAGCGCCTCCCAGACCTGCGCGGCCGTCACCATGTCGCGCCCGGCACGCTGCGGCGCACCATCGTCATCTCCTCCCACAGCTCGCCCAGCTCGTCGGATTGCCGCTCGCGGTCGACTGCTTCGACGGGCTCCAGGCCGACGCGGCCGGCGAGCTCGGAGCGTTGTCCCGGCGCGAGGACGCCGAGCGCGAGTGGCCACAGCTCGCGGATTGCGTCCTGGTAGCGCGGCTCATCGCGCAGGTGTTCGTTCCACATCCGCGCGTGAAGGCGGTGGTACTGCTCCTCGCGGTCCATCTTCGCGGCGAGGCCGGCAACGTCCGCGTCGTCGGCTTGCTTCAACACCGCGAGGCGGATCTCGTCCGCCGTCTCGTAGAGGTAATGGCGCGCAATCGTGTGCGCCCAGTCCATGCGCCGCTGCTCGACGAGCGGCGCGCTTCGGTACTCGGACGGGTCGCGGTCGAACGCGAGCTCGTCCGCGGTCGTGCCGATCTCGCGCGCGGCGAGCTCGTAGAGCGCGCGTGCGTGGCCGATCTCGTTCTGCGCGATCGACGAGAACGCGACGTCCTCCTCGAGCGACGGCGCGATCCCCGTCCACTCGCTGTCGCGCCAGCCCAGGATCAGCTCGTCGTCAGCTATCTCGAGCAGTGCCGGCGCGTTCACGTGCCTCCTTGAGCTTTGCCTTGAGCGAGTAGCCGTCGACGCGGTGGTACGTCTTGTTCAGCTCGTCGGCGAAATCCGTGACGGCGCGGATCGCGTCGCGCGGGACGACCCAGAGAGCCTCGGACTCCTGCCTGCGGCCGTACTGCTCGCGCGCGAACGCCTCGGCGAACGTCGCGTCCGGCGCGGCGACCGAGCCGGCGTGCGCGAACGCCGCGCCCTTCTTCTCCTGCCGGAAGACCTCGAAGATCATCCAGTCGGCGCGTGCGACCGCTCGAGCAACTCGACCACCTTGCGCGCCGCGTCTCCGCCCTTCTGCGCGTGCACGATCAGCGGGATACCGTGTGGCCCTCTTGTGTCGACGAGTTCCGGCCGTTCCGCGAGTGCCGCTCGCACGACCTCCGTGTAGCCGAGCATCGCCGCCGCAAACAGGTCGAGCCTGGCGCCGCGGTCGAGCAGGAAGAGCGCGATGTCACGCCTGCCCATGTGCGCGGCCGCACCGAGGCCGGTCTCCCAGTCGCCGCCGCCCCAGTCCCAGGCGGCGTTGACGAGCGCCGGCTCCTGGGTCAGCAGCTCGCGAACCTTGTCGAGATCGCCATGCGCGTTCGACACGAACGGCTGCACGAGCTCGTCGGTGAGCGGCGGCGGACGCTCGTCGGTCATGCGGCCTCTGCCAGGACGACGGAGCGCACCCAGGCTTCCTGCTCGAGGAACCTGCGCCGGAACTCGAGGCGCTCCTGTGTCTTCGGCCCGTGCCCGGTGACGACGTGCTTCAGCTCCGCCCAGTCCGGCTCGCTGTACTCCCACACACCGTCGTCGCGCTTGCGCAGCTTCGGGTCCGGGACAGTCAGGCCGAGCTCCCAGATCTGCGGCACGTAGCCGTCGAGGAACTGCTGCCGGGCCTCCTCGTTGCCCTGCGACTTGATCCGCCAGACGTACATCGGATCGTCTTCTTTCGGGATCGGGTTGCCGTGGAACTGCATCAGCGGCCCCCACCAGCGCGTGAGCGCTTCCTGCACGAGCTCGCGCTGCTCGTCGGTGCCGTTCATCATCGTCAGGATCACGTCGCGTCCGTGCAGGATGTGGAACGACTCCTCCCAGCAGATCTTCTTCATGATCCGCGCGTACGGCGCGTACGAGCATTTGAGCAGCGCCTTCTGCGAGATGATCGCCGCCGCGTCGACGAGCCACGCGATCACGCCCACGTCGCCCCAGGTCTTCGTCGGGTAGTGGAAGACGTTGTGGAATTTCGCCTTGCCCGAGATCAGATCGGCGAGGCACTGCTCCCGCGGCTTCCCGAGGTCCTCGACGACCCGGTAGATCAGCTGCGAGTGCCCGACCTCGTCCTGGACCTTCGCCGTCAGCGCGAGCTTCCGTTGCAGGGTCGGGGCGCGCAGGATCCATTCGCGCTCCGGCAGCACGCCCATCAGCTCCGAGTTGCCGTGCATCTCGATGAACTTCACGAGCCGGGCGCGGTACTCGTCCGGCATCCAGTCGTCGGTCTCGACCTGGCCGCCGGCCTGGACGTACTGGAGGAATGCGTGGTCGTCCATACGAACGATCGTTAGGGTACCCCACGTGGCGACTCGACGAAACGAGCTCGTCCGGCAGGCGGCCCGGCTGTTCGCGGAGAAGGGCTATCACGGGACGTCGACGGGCGATCTCGCCGAGGCGATGGGTGTGCAGAAGGGCTCGCTCTACGCGCACATCGATGCGAAGGCCGACCTGCTCTGGGAGGTCGCACGGGAGGGGGCGGCAGCGTTCCACGCCGCACTCGACGGCGTGCCGGAAGAGCTGCCGGCGGTCGAGAAGATCCGCCTCGCCCTGCGCGCGCACCTGCGGGTCGTCGCGGAGCAGCTCGACGTCGCGACCGTCTTCATCCGGGAGTGGCGGTACCTCGAAGGTGAGCGGCGTGAGACGTTCGTGGGCGAGCGCCGGCGGTACGAGGATCGCTTCCGCGCGCTCTTCCGCGAAGGGCGCGAGCTCGGCGAGCTCCGTACCGACCTCGACGACGCGACGGCGACCCTGCTCGCTCTGTCGGCCGCGAACTGGACGTACACGTGGCTGCGGGCGGACGCGGCAACGGACGAGCTTGCCGACGGATTCTTCGCCGTCCTGCTCGACGGCATGCGCGGCTACGCGACTCCATAGCGCTCGTTGCCGAAGCTCGCGCTGATCGTCAACCCGCTCGCGACGTCCGTCGACGAGCACCGGATCAGGCTCGTCGAGAATGTGCTCGCGCGCAGCGGCAGCGTCGAGACGACGCTGACGCAGCATCGCGGTCACGCGACGGAGATCACGCGCTCCCTCGACGGCGACGTCGATGCGATCTTCGTGTTCTCGGGCGACGGCGGGTTCAACGAGGTCGTGAACGGGATCGGCGCCGACGGGCCGCCGGTCGGCTGCATCCCCGGCGGTGGAACGAGCGTGTTCCCGCGCGCGCTCGGCATCCCGCGCGATCCGGTTCGCGCGGCCGAGCATCTGTCCGCGCTCCTCGACCAGCGACATGTGCGTCGCATCAGTGTGGGCCGTGTCAACGGCCGCAGGTTTCTCTTCAGTGCCGGCCTGCTGTTCGACGCGGAGCTCGTGCGCCGCATCGAGGCGCACCGTTCGCGCGCGGGACGGCCGGGCGACGCCGCCTTCGTCGCGACGTTGCTCAAGCTCGTCGCCGAGCAGCACGGACGCTTCGAGCCGGTGCTCGACGTCGAGGGGCTCGGCCGGGCGGCGTTCCTCCTCGTGGCGAACGCCGACCCCTACACGTTCCTCGGCCGCTTCCCGGTCCGTGTTGCTCCTACGGCATCGCTGGAGGCCGGGTTGGACGCCTTCGCGCCGGCGAACGTCCGTCCCCGCACGATCGCGAGGCTGCTCGCGTACGTGCTCACCGGCCGCGCGTTGCCGCGGTCGGTGCTGCACATGCACGACGCCGACCGGATCTCGGCCCGGTGCGACCGACCCTTGCCGCTGCAGGCCGACGGCGAAGACCTTGGCGACGTCACGCACGTGGTGTTCGAGGCCGAGCGCGGCGCCGTGTCAGTCCTCGCAGCGCCAGGCGGTAAATAGACTTCGCCCGATGGCGCACGTAGCTCCCGCGGAGCGCGATCTGCGGCGGGTCATCGGCGACGCGGACGGCAGCGGCGACCGCGAGATCGACGGCCTCGGCGAGCAGGAGCTCCTCGACCTCTACCGGTCGCTCGTCCTCCTGCGCACGTACGACGAGCGCTCGGTCGTCTACCACCGTCAGGGGCGAATCGGCACGTACGCGATCTTCTGGAACCACGAGGCGATGCAGGCAGGCGCGGTCCACGCGCTCGAGGACGACGACTGGATCTTCCCGTCGTACCGCGAGTCCGCGATCGGCCTCCTCCGCGGGATGCCGCCGGCGACAGTGCTCTCGTGGTGGCGCGGTCATCCCGCCGGCTGGTGGAACCCGGCCGACTACAACGTCGCGTCGATCTGCGTCCCGATCGGGACGCACGTGCCGCACGCAGCCGGACTCGCGTGGGGCAAGAAGCTGCGCGGCGAGCGCACCGTCGCGATCGCGTTCTTCGGCGACGGCGCGACCTCGGAGGGCGCGTTCCACGAAGGAGCGAACTTCGCGGGCGTGACGAGCGCGCCGCTGATCCTCTTCTGTAACAACAACCAGTGGGCGATCTCGACGCCGGTCACCGCGCAAACGCGGGCGGAGAAGCTCGCGGACAAGGCAGCCGGTTACGGGATTCCGGGCGTGCGCGTCGACGGAACCGACGTCCTCGCCGTGTACGAAGCGACACGCGAGGGCGTCGAGCGAGCGCGCGCGGGCGACGGCCCGACGTTCATCGAGGCGCTGTCGTACCGGGCCGCGCCGCACGCGACGGCCGACGACCCGCGCGCGTACATCGACCTCGAACGCGTCGAGGAAGAGAAGACCCGTGAATGCGTGGGGCGTTACGAGGGCTACCTCCGCCGCGCGGGAATCGTCCACGACGAGCTCGCCGAGTCGATCAAGCGCGAGGCCGCGGACGCGCTGCGTGCGGGGATCACGGCCGCCGAGGCCGAGCCGCCCGCCGATCCGCGGCTCGTGTT
>JBJMJS010000041.1:0-13287 GCA_045806225.1 Gaiellaceae bacterium | reverse complement strand
TCCGGCTCCCAGTTCGCGAGGCCGACACGTCCGCCGGCTTTGACGACCCGCGCCAGCTGTCGCGCCGTCGCCTCGTGGTCCGGCGCGAACATGGTGCCGCACGTCGACGCAGCGACGTCGTAGCTCGCGTCCTCGATGCCGTCCAGACGTTCGCAGTCGTCGACGCGATAGTGGATATCGAGACCTGCGGCGGCCGCTCGCTCCTTCGCGGTCTCGATCAACGCGGGCGCGAGATCGACCCCGGTGACGTCCGCCCCTGCGCGGGCAGCGCGCTCGGCGACTGCGCCCGTCCCGCACGCGACGTCGAGGAAGCGCTCACCCGCCTTCGGCGCGAGGCGCTGCACGAGGATGTCGTGGAGGTCGTCGATCGTGTCCGACACCTTCTGGTACGGCCCGTTGCCCCACATCCGGCTCTGGCGTTGCTTCAGCTCCTCAAACGCCATGCCCCGGCACCTCCGCGTCCTGCGCCGCTTCTTCCTCTTTCGCGCGGGCCGTCAGCTGATTGCGCGCGCGCCACAGCGCCGGGAAGAAGTTGTGATGGATCATCTTCCCGAGCACCTCGACCGGCGTCCCCTGCGTCCCGACAACCTGGTCGCCGATGACCCGCGCGACGACCTTGTAGTGGCGGATGCGCCACATCGTGATCCGCTCGTCCCACTCGATCAGCGCCTCGGCGAGCTGGTACAGATCCTCGTGCTCGCGGCCGCGGACGTACACCTCGACGACATCGAGCCCCGCGGCTGCGACGGCGGCCTCGAACGCCGCGCCGATCGGCGGCGTGACACGCCGGACGTCGCGGAATCCGGGTGAGTCGAACCCGCTGCCGTGACCGAGCACACGCCGGATCTCCTGGTACTCCCACGGCGACATCTGCTCGAGCATGTCGAGCTGGCGCGTGATGAACTGGAGGCAGAGCGCCGCACGCCGTAGCAATCGCAACGCGGCGCCGATGTCGCCGTCCGTGACGTGCACGGTCGCGCGGGCGACCTCGGAGGTTGCGAGCTTGAGCCAGAGCTCCGACGACTGGTGCACCGTCTGGAAGAGGAGCTCGTCGGGATGTGTCTGCTCCTCCGGCGACTTCTGGAGTGACAGCAGGTCGTCGGTGCGGAGATACCGTTCGTAGTCGGACGCGCCGGGACCGGGGAGAATCGGCTCCGAGAAGTCCTCGTGCGTCTCCGTGGCCACGTCCTGCGGAGCATACTTCGGTCGTGACGGACCTCTTCTCGGATGCGGCGTCGGAGCGCCTGCCGCAGGTCGCGCCGCTTGCCCTACGGATGCGGCCCCAGACGCTCGACGAGTTCGTCGGGCAGCAGCACGTGCTCGGGCAGGCCTCCGCGCTGCGGCTCGCGATCCTCGAGGACCGGATGACGTCCGCGATCTTCTACGGGCCGCCCGGGAGCGGGAAGACGACGCTCGCGCGCATCGTCGCGAATGCGACCGGGGCAGCGTTCGAGGAGCTGTCGGCGGTGTCGGCAACGGTTGCGCAGGTGCGCGAGGTCCTCGGGCGTGCACGCGAGCGCCTCGGCGCGTCGGGCGAACGCACGATCCTCTTTCTCGACGAGATCCACCGCTTCAACAAGGCGCAACAGGACGCATTGCTGCCGGCGGTCGAAGAGGGGCTCGTGACGTTGATCGGCGCGACGACCGAGAACCCGTACTTCGAGGTCAACTCCGCGCTCCTGTCGCGTGCACAGGTCTACGAGTTGGAGCCGCTCTCGCACGATGACCTCATGACGATCGTCCGACGCGGCGCGGACGAGATCGGCGCGGCCGTCGCGCCGGAGTTGCTCGATCTCGTCGCACAGCGTGCCGGCGGTGACGCGCGGAGCGCGCTCAACATCCTCGAGCTCACGTGGCAGACGGCGCAGGCAGCAGGCGTGCCGATCGACGAGTCGCACGTGGAAGACGCGGCGCGCAAGCGTCCGCTCGTGTACGACAAGCAAGGCGACGCGCACTACGACTTCATCTCGGCGTTCATCAAGTCGATGCGCGGCTCGGATCCCGACGCGTCCGTCTACTACCTCGCTGCGATGCTCGAGGCGGGCGAAGACGCGCGCTACCTCGCGCGCCGGATGATCGTGCTCGCGTCCGAGGACGTCGGCAACGCGGATCCGCGAGCGTTGCTCGTCGCAGTCGCAGCGGCGCACGCAGTGGAGCACGTCGGGTTGCCCGAGGCGTCGCTCAACCTGGCGCAGGCCGCGATCTACCTTGCACGCGCACCCAAGTCGAATGCGAGCTACACCGCGCTCAAGCGCGCGAGTGCCGATGTTCGCGAGCACGGGAACGTGCGCCCGCCGAAGGCCCTGCGCGACGGCTCGTACTACGGCCGGCGACTCGGCCACGGCAAGGGATACGTCTACCCGCATGACGACCCGGCCGGGTTCGAGGTCGACTACCTCCCGGACGAGCTCAAAGGCCGGACGTACTACGAGCCGTCCGGCAGCGGCGAGGAACCGGGCGGACCGGAGCCCGACTAGTCCGAGCCGCGCCGCACGCGCTCCGCCATCAGCGGACCCAACGCGCCGCCGAGTGCTTCGTACGCCGCGGCGGCGGCGTCGACGTCGTAGTCGACGCGGCGGAACTCGAAGACGCCGTCGTCGCCGCGAAGCGCGTACGCAGCACGGGCGTCCCCGTCGAGCGGCATTCCGACGCTGCCCGGGTTCACGAGGAGCGTCCCGTTCGGGCCGGCGCGGCGAAACTGCAGGTGGCTGTGACCGAAGACGACCGTCGTGTCGCGCACCCCCGCGAGCATCCATTCGTCGCGCTCGGCAGGCTCGGCGGGGAAGCTTTCGACATCGGAGCGCGGCGAGCCGTGGACGTAGAGGACGCCGTCGAGCTCGACCTGTGTCTGCAGCGAGTAGAGCCATCCTTCGTCGGTCTCGAGCCCGGACGGGCTGCTCGTCATCTCCGCGACCTCCGGACGGTCGAGCGGCGGCTCGCGCAGCCAGCGCTCGCCGTTCCCGCGAATCCAGGTCGTGTGAGGAAGCGCACGCAGCCGCTCGACGCACTCGCGCGGACGCGGGCCCCACGCGCCGTAGTCCCCGCCGAGGAGGTACGCCTCGGCTCCGGCGGCACGTGCGTCTGTGAGCACCGCCTCAAGGGCGGGCAGGCTCCCGTGGATGTCGTAGAGGAGCGCGAGCATCCGCAGTTAGGCTCCCACAGATGAAGGTCGTGTGCCTCGTGAAACAGGTGCCGCGCGCCGATGCGATCGAGTTCGATCCGGAGACGAAGTCGCTGCGCCGGGACGGCGTGCCGCTCCTCCTGAACCCGTTCGACGCCGCCGCCGTCGCAGCCGCTGCGAAACTCAAGGACGCCCACGGCTGCGAAGTGGTGGCAATGACGATGGGGCCGCCGCAGGCGGAGACGGCGCTCCGCACGTGCCTCGCGCTCGGCGCCGACCGGTGCATCCACCTGAGCGACCGCGTGTTCGCGGTCGCGGACACGATCGGGACGTCGCGCACGCTCGCGCTCGCGCTCGAGAGGGAGGGCGACGTCGACCTCGTGCTTTGTGGACGCAAGACGGTCGACTCCGAGACGTGGCAGGTGCCACCGGAGGTGGCGGCGTTCCTCGGGCGTCCGCACGTCACAAGCGTCGTCGATCTCGAGCTCGACGAGCACAGCGTCCGCGCCACGCGCGAGACCGAGGACGGATTCGAGACGTGGCAGGTCGAGACGCCGGCGGTCGTCTCGCTCGCCTACGCGCACTACGCACAGGACGAGCGCGACGGCCGGATCGACGTGTGGACGGCGCGCGACCTCGTCGACGACCTGCGCGAGAACGACAAGCGCTTCGGTCAGCCGGGGTCGCCGACACGCGTGCTCGCGGTTCGCGACGTCACACCCGACCGCGCCGGCGAGCGCTTCGACGACCTCGCGCGCATGGTCGAGCGCGTCCGCGCCCTCGCGGCCGAGCGCGCGGCGGCTCCGAGCGAATGGGACAAGCCCGAACGCCTCGGCGACGCACCGTCGGCGAAGCGCTACGACTGCTGGACTGCGGTCGAGCTCGTCGACGGCCGTCCGACGCGACATTCGTTCGAGCTGCTCGCCAAGGGCCGTGAGCTTGCAGGGAAGCTCGGCGGCGAGAACGTCGCGCTCGTGCTCGGGCACGACCTCGACGGCGTGGCCGGCGAGCTCGCCCGCCGCGGTGCGGAGCGTGTCGTCATCGCCGACGACGAGCGCTTTCGCGACTACCACCCGGAACTGTGGGTCGCAGCGCTCCGGTCGATCCTCGCCGCACGCCGCCCGCACGTCCTTCTGTTCCCGTCGACCGCGAACGGCCGCGACCTCGGGCCACGGGTCGCCGGCGAGCTCCAGCTCGGGATGACCGGCGACTGCGTGGGTCTCGGCATCGACCGCGCCGGCCGGCTGATCCAGACGAAACCGGCGTACGGCGGCAACATCGTCTCGGTGATCATGGGCGCGACCACACCCCAGCTCGCGACGGTGCGGGCGCGGATGTTCGAGCCGCTCGAGCCGCGCGATGTGGAGCCGCATGTCGAGGCGATCGATGTCGCCGGCGTCGTCGATCCCGGATCGAAGCGCGTCGACCGTAAGCCCGCGCCTGCGCGCGACCTGGACGACGCCGAAGTCGTCGTCTGCCTCGGCGCCGAGCTCGAGCCGCGCGACGTCGCGACAGCGCGCCGGCTCGCCGAAGCGAACGGCGCTGCCGTCGGCGCGACGCGCGAGCTCTGCGGACGCGGCGATCTTCCGGCCAACCGGCAGATCGGCCTTTACGGGCGTCCGGTTGCGCCGCGCCTTCTGGTCGCCGTGGGCGTCGAGGGACAGTTCGAGGAACTGACCGGATTCGTGAAGGCGCACGTGACCGCGGCGGTCAACCACGGCGAAGCGCCGATGCTCGCGGCGGCGGACGCAGGCGCGATCATCCACTGGGAGAACGCGATTCCCGCCCTCGCCTCGGCGCTGTAGTTGGAGCTCCATCTGCACGAATGGGGCGACGCAAGCGCGCCGCCGGTTGTCTGCCTGCACGGCGTCAGCGCCCACGGCCGCCGCTTCCGAAAGCTGGCCGAAGAGCGCCTCGCGCGGCGATTCCGCGTGCTCGCTCCCGACCTCCGCGGCCACGGCTTCTCGGACTGGGAACCGCCGTGGACGATCGCGACGCACGCGCACGACGTCCTCGAGACGCTCGACGCCGCAGGCGTGGGCCGCGGGTCGTTTGTCGGCCATTCGTTCGGCGGCAGGCTGATCCTGGAGCTTGCGACCCTCGCGCCCGAACGGATCGAGCGTGCCGTCCTCCTCGACCCGGCGATTCAGATCCTCCCGCATGTCAGCTACGACTTCGCCGAGCTCGAACGGGTCGACCGCGCGTACGCCTCGCGCGAGGAAGCGATCGATGCTCGCTCCGCCGAGGCGTCGTCCCCGCGAAGCTTCATCGAGGAGGAGATGCGTGAGCACCTCGCGCAAGGCACCGACGGGATGTTCCGGTTTCGCTACTGCCGGAGCGCCGTCGTCTCGATCTTCGGCGAGCTGTGCACTCCGCCGCCGCCGCCGGAGACGCTGCGCGTCCCGACGCTGCTCGTGCACGCCGAAGTGTTCGGGCTCGTCCGCGACGAGCAGCTCGACGCGTACCGGCTCGCGCTCGGCGACCTCGGCGAGCTCGTCGCCGTTCCCGGCGGCCACGTCGTCTACTGGGACGCATACGACGAGACGGCCGACGCCGTCGAGCGTTTTCTCCTGTCGCGCTAGAGGATGCGCGCGCCGAGCGCGCTCGCGGCCAGCTCGACGGCGAGCAGTGCCGTCTGGTTCTCGCGATCGAGGATCGGATTGACCTCGACGACGTCGAGCGATGAGGCAAGGCCGGATTCCGCCACGAGCTCGAGCGCGAGGTGTGCCTCGCGGTAGTTGAGCCCGCCGCGTACGGGCGTCCCGACACCGGGCGCGATTTCGGGGTCGACGACGTCCATGTCGAGGCTGACGTGCACGAAGCCGGGCCCCGCGACATGCGCGAGGGATTCGCGAATCGCTCGCTCGACGCCGAGGCGGTCGACGTCACTCATCGTGAACACCTTCGCGTCGAGGCGGCCGAGCAGCTCGCGCTCGCCGTCGTCGAGCGAGCGCACGCCGACGAGCGCCATGCGCGGCGCGTCGACAGCGGGGAAGTCCCAGCCGTCGGCGAAGGCGTCGCCGCCGAAGCCGAGCGCGGCGGCGAGCACCATCCCGTGGACGTTCCCGGAAGGAGAGGTGGCGGGGCTGTTGAGGTCTCCGTGCGCATCGAGCCAGAGCACACCGCCGAGGCCTCGGGCGCGGCGGAGGCCGGCGAGCGTCCCCAGCGCCACGGAGTGGTCGCCGCCGAGAACGAGCGGAATCGACCCCCCAGCCGCTGCGTCCGCGACGAGGTCCGCGAGCCGCATGCAGGTTTCTTTGATCTCGGCGAGGAAACGAGCATGCTCGTCCCCGGGAGCGGTCGCCTCGGCAACCGCCGTCGCGACGTTTCCAAGGTCGACACACCGATGGCCGATGGCTTCCAGCCGAGCATCCAGGCCCGCGTACCGGATCGCGGAGGGGCCCATGTCGACACCGCGGCGCCCGGCGCCGAGATCGAGGGCTGCGCCGATCACGGCGACGGTATGACGTTGCGCTTGCAAGGGCGTGGCCAGCAAGGCTAACTTCCGCGCGATGCCGTCGGCCGATCCCGGGACGGGGACGATTCGCGTGCTGCTCGCCGACGACGACGGGCCGTTCGTCGAGGCCCTCCAGCCGCTGATCGAACGGCAGCCCGAGCTCGCGGTCGTCGGGAGCGCCGCGGACGGCCTCGCCGCGATCGAGCTCGCCGAGGAGCTCGAGCCCGACGCGATCGTGATCGACCTCCACATGCCGCTCCTCGACGGCGTGAGCGCGGTCGCCCGCCTGCGGCGAGACCATCCGAGCATGTGCGTGATCGCGCTGACCGGCGACGCCCACCCAGCCCTTCACCGGGCGGTCACCGAGGCGGGCGCCGACGCCGTCCTGCTCAAGGACGAGTTCGTCGACGTGCTGATGGAACGGCTCTCGGCCGCGAAGGCCGGCGTCGAGCCCGCCCTCAATAACCGCGGGTAACCCGCCGCTAGACTTGCCCTCCGGGCGAGGTAGCTCAGCTGGTAGAGCACACGGCTGAAAACCGTGGGGTCGTCGGTTCAAGTCCGACCCTCGCCACTTCTATCCATGCGGCAACCCAGGACACGCCCCGCGCGGACGGACAGCGGCAAGGAGCTGAGAGGGGCAGCGGGAGCGGTGGGGAGGGTTTACGTGTCGTTCTGCGGCGATGTATCGGGCTGCCGCTTGCCCGACAAGCCAAGCCCGACAAACACGGCTGCAAAGACCAAGAACACGACGCCGATGCCGGACGAGTCACGGGTGAAGTCGATGATGGCGACGACGAGGAATGCGACGCCTGCGAGTACGTTGCCTAGCGCTTGCCTTGACATCTCACGACTGTAACGGTCACGTCCACCCGTTTTGTGAGACGTGGCTACGACCCGGCGGCCAGCGTGGCGGCGACTCAACGGCGGGAGGACGTTTGGTACGACTTCTCAGATGAGCCGAGCGCGGAGCGTCGTTGCGATCGCTGGGGTCCTCGCTGCATGCGTCCTCCCGGCGGTCGGCTCGTCCGAGCCTGCGGGAACCGCAGCGCGGTCGGCGTGCGGCCGCGAGGAATTCGTCGGCGGCCTCGAAGCCGTCTTCGGGCGCTTCAAGACACAGGCTGCTGCGAGCACGTTTCGCGTGCGTGTCGTCGCCGCCGGCTTCCAGAACGCGTCGGTGATCCCGGGATGCAACGAGTTCCGCGTCGTCGTACGCGGGATCGACAGCTTTGACGTCGGCGTCGACCTTCAGGCCGAGGCCGTGCACGAGCACTTTGCGCCGACACTCGAGTGCATCGCCGCGAAGGACGACGTCGGCGAGCTCGAAGTCGTCTTCGGGCACCGTCGTACGCGTGCGGAAGCGCAGCAACTGGTCGCAGCCGCAGCGGACGTCGGCTTCACCGGTCTCCAGCTCGAAGCGGATCCGTGCGGCGGTTACGAGGTGTTGATCAAGGGATTCTCAGGCCGTTCGCAGGCCGAGGACTTCGTCAACGAAGCAAAGACGGCCGGCTTCGCGGGCGCGGCGATCGAGAGCTCCTGAGCGGCGTAAAAAGGTCGTCCGGGCCGGTGCTACCGCGCCGCGAACGACCTTCTGGCGGCAACCCTACGCCGTCGCCTGGTTGCGGGCAAGGAGCGCAGTCCCGGCGCCGTCGGTGAAGTCCGCAAACTCGGCAAAACCTCGGCGCTCGAGCTCGGCGCGCAGGCGCTCGTCGGACACGTAGATCGGAGTCGAAGGCCCGCTCGAGAAGAACACGAGCACGCGCCCACCCCGTGCGACGACGCGTTCCAACTCGTCGAAGAACGGGATCATGTTCGCGAGCGCGACAAGGTCGAACGCCCCATCCTCGTACGGAAGTTTCGACGCATCGGCGACGTCGAACCGGACGCGTGCGCGGAGGTCCGGCGGCGCCAGCCGCCGCGCCTCGTCGATCATCCGTTCGGAGAGATCCGCGCCGACGACGTCGGCGGCCGGAAACCGACGCGCGATCGCGAACGCGCCGATGCCCGTCCCCGTACCGAGATCGAGCGCGCGCCGGGGCGGCGTCGGAACGGCGGCGAGCGCACGCTCATATGCCGCGAACGTGTCGCCGCCGCGCATCGCGTTCCACTCGGGTGCAAGCGAGTCGAACTGCCGGCGGACGAGCGGTCGAAAGACACGCCACAACACCGGACGTGGAACGACGACGTCCGTCACGAACCGCGCGAAGTGTCGGCCGAGCGCGCGCGTGGTATCGCGCCGGCTCACGGGACGTTCACGTGAATACGCAGATCCTGGCCCTCGCGCGCGCCGAACATCTGCGCCGCGTTGCCGCCGCTGATCGCAATCGCCATGTTGCGGTACGAGTCCTCGTACAGGATCAGGTCGCCCGGCCGCGCGTCGGCGAACGTTCGCGCGGCGACGGCGTAATACCGCTCCGGCCCGACCTCGAGCTCGAGCCGGGTTCCGGGCACGACGCCGACCTGTTCCAGGTGTGCACGCTCGACGTTCAATTGCATGTTCCCGAAGCGGTCGATCGAGAGCACGGTGCCGCGGATCCGCGTTTGCCCGACCTCCGGCTTCGGCAGATCGAGGCGAGCGAGCGCATCGGGGTCGATCGGCGGGCCGAGCTCTGCGAGAGGTGTGCCGAGCGCGAGGTACGCCGCGGCGGGGGCGAAGAGGTCGCGACCGTGGAAGGTGCGCGACACGGAGTCGAGCGCGAAGTCGGAGTTCGTCAGCTCGTGCGCCTCGGCGATCCCGCCGAACGCATCGGCGGCGGGGATCAACAGGCCGTTGTCGGGCCCCACATGCACGCGGCCCTCACGATCGCGCAGCGCCAACGCGCGGCGCGAACCGCCGACGCCCGGGTCGACGACGGCGAGGTGGACGCCGACGGGCATGTAGGGCAATGTGTTCGCGAGCGTCACCGCGCCTTGCAGCACCTGGCGCGGCGGAATCCCGTGCGTGACGTCGATGATCTGCACGTCCGGCGCGATCCGCTTCATCACGCCGTGACACGTGCCGACGAAGTCGTCGGCGAGGCCGAAGTCGGTCAGGAACGTGATGAACTGCGGCACCTCGCAGGATTATCCTGCCGCGCTGCGCACGGCCGCAACGAGTCCCTCGACGGTCGGAGCGGCCGCCTCGGCGACGACGTGTAGACCGGCGCCGGCGGCCGCGCTCGTCGTCCGTGGCCCGATCGAGACGACGGGAACTCCTGCGGCCAGCGCGGCGAACGCGTTCGCCGCCGACGCGGAGGTCACGATCGCCATGTCGACCCGCGGCAGGGGATCCGGGCGCAGCGCGCGTGTGCGGTAGACGGCGCGGAAATCCGCCGGAAGCTCGGACGCGATGACCCGGCGCGCGCCGGCAGCGCCCACGAACAGCGCACGACCGACCGGGCGCGGAAACTCGGCGACGAGACCTTCCTGAGTCGAGACGCGCGGGACGAAGTCCACCGCGACACCGTGCTGCCGCAACGCCCGCGCGGTCGACTCGCCGATCGCGGCGACGCGCGGCAGATTTCCGAGCCGCCGCTTCACGAGCTCGGCCGCGCCGTTCGCGCTTGTGACGACGACCCAGTCGTACTCCCGGACATCGATCGGGCCGTCGTCGATCGGCTCGATCTCGAGCAGCGGACACGCGACAGGATCGAATCCGTCCGCGCGCAACGCATCGAGGAGCGGCGCGGCCTGGTCAGCCGGGCGCGTCACGAGAACCCGCACTACGTCGGGACGGCCGCGAGCAGTTCCGCGGCGAGCGCGTTCGGATCGTCACCGGAGCGGCGTTCGACCCACGCGCCGTCCTCGTCGGCGACGAGAGCCGTCAGCCGATCGCCGTCGTGGTGTGCGGCGACTGGCGCAAGGCAGCCGCCGCCGATCGCCGCGACGCACGCGCGCTCGGCCTCGACACGGCGCCGCGTCTCCGCATCGTCGGCGCGCGCGACGAGCCCCGCCTCGCCGGCACGCACCTGCAGCGCAAGGGCGCCCTGCGCCGCCTCCGGCAGCAGCTCGTCCGGCCCGAAGCGGGAGCCGATCTCCGCTTCGAGGCCGAGGCGGTCGAGACCGCAGGCCGCGAGGACGATCGCGTCGAGCCCGCGCTCGCCGCGCTTGCGGAGACGGGTGTCGATGTTGCCGCGCAACGGCTCTATCGAGAGCGACGGGTCTCGCGCCAGCAGCTGCGCGCGTCGGCGCGTCGACGCGGTGCCGATCCGCATTCCGGGCCTGATGGAGCTCGCGCCGCACAACGCATCGCGAGGATCCTCGCGCGCGAGGTAGGCACCGACGGCGAGACCCTCCGTATCGGTCGACGTCATGTCCTTCGCGGAATGAACGGCAACGTCGATCCGTCTCTCGAGCAACGCCTCCTCGAGCTCCTTGACGAACACGCCGCGCGCGCCGATCTCGCCGAACGGTTTCGTCCGGTCGCGATCGCCGGCCGTGGTGATCGGGACGAGTGCGATCTCGACGCCGTTGCCGCGCAACTGCGCTGCGGCAAGCTCGGCTTGCGTGAGGGCGAGCCTACTGCCGCGGGAGCCGACGCGAATCAGCACGGCACGGAATGCGCCTCGCGCGCGTTTGCCCGCAGGCGCGCCGGCGGCGGATCCGGACGAACGCGGTCGGCGCCTGCACGGGCAAGGGGCGCCCGACGAGCTGTCCGACCTTCAGCGTTCGTCCTCGAGGCCGAAGAGGTGGCGCACAGCATCAGCATAGATCACCCCGTCGGCTGCTGCGGCTGCCTGTTTCATCCGAATCGTCGGCAGGTGCAGGAGTTTGTTCAGCACGGCAGCGGTGACAGATTCGGCGGCGCGCCGCTCCGACCCGGTCAGCCTCGCACGGTCGAGCTCGGCGGCGCGGATCTCGTCGGCGCGCGCGCGGAGCGACGCAATTGCGGGGACGACCTCGCGGGACGCCTGCCACTCGCGGAACCCCTCGGCCTCGGCGGCGACGATTTGCTCGGCCTGCTCCGCCTCGCGCCGCCGGAACGCGATCGTCTCGGCAACGACGGCCTGGAGGTCGTCGATGTCGTAGAGGTAACAGCCGGCGAGATCGTGGATCGACGGCTCGAGATCGCGTGGCACCGCGAGGTCGATCAGGAGCAGTGGCCGGGCGCGCCTCCGGCCGAGCGCATGCTCGACCTGATCGCGGCCGATCACCCAGTCGGGAGCCCCGGTCGACGACACGACGACGTCGGCGGCGACGAGCTGCTCGTCGATCTGCTCGAGCGGCACCGGCTCGCTGCCGAAGCGCTTGGCAAGCGCGCCCGCGCGGTCGGCACTGCGATTCGCGACCCACGCGATCTCGGCGCCACGCGACAGGAGGTTCCGCGCGGCAATGTCGCCGACCTTCCCCGCGCCGACGACGAGGATCTTGCGCCCGGCGAGGTCACCGAAGACCTGCTCCGCGAGCGCTGCGGCGGCGGAGGAGACGGAGGCCGGGCTCTCGCCGATCGCGGTCTCCACACGTGCCTTCCGCCCGGCATGGAGCGCCTGGCGGAACAGTCGGTCGAGGATCGGCCCCGTCGAGCCGGCGTCGTACGCCGCGCGCACCTGGCCCAGGATCTCTCCCTCGCCCGGGACCATCGAGTCCAGTCCTGCCGCGACGCGGAAGAGATGGAGCGCCGCCGCCTCGTCGCGCAGCCGGTACAGCGCGGGGCCGAGCTCGGACTCGAGCGCGAGCAAGGCGGCTTCCGCCCGCCGCTCGGCGTCATCGCCCGATTCGCAGGCGAGGTAGAGCTCGGTCCGGTTGCAGGTCGACAGGCACACCGCTTCGCCGTCGGCGGCGAGCGTCTTCGCGAGCGCCGCCGCATCGTCACGCCCGAGCGCCGCGCGCTCCCGTAGCTCGACCGGCGCGCGGTGATGGGAGACGCCGACGAGGACGAGGGAGCTCATGAGAAGTGCGTCACCGGAAGTGCGAGCCGCACGACGGCGACGAGGACGAAGCCGAGCAGGACGACGTACGCCCCGCGCCGGCCGCGCAGGCCGGTCGTCAGCCGAAGCGCCAGGTAGGTCCCGTAGACGCCCCAGGTCACGAGCGTCACCCCCATCAGCGCGTCGAAGCCGCCGCCGCGCTCGCGCAGGCGCGCGACCCCGACGCCGATCCCGAGCGTCAGTGCGGGAAGCGCAAAGCCGATCGTCTTCGCGGCGAGCTCGTCCAACCGAGCGAGTGCAGGGGCGCGCACGCGCAGGATCGTGCGTTCACGCCGCTTCAGCCGCCGCTCCTGCCAGAGGTAGAGGCCCGAGAGGCCGGCCGCGAGGGTGAAGCCGGCAAAGGCCGCGAGGACGAGGCCGACATGGAGCACGAGGAAGAGATTCGAGTACCTGCTCTCCCCGGTGGCGGTCGTCCCGCCGCCGGCGTGTGCGAGTGCGAACAGCACCGCCGCAAGCGGCAATACGGTGAGCCCGAGCAGTCGGAAGCGCGGCTGGCAGCCCCAGATCAGGTACGCGCCGACGACCAGCCAGACGAAGAGGTTCAGCGAGCCCGCCCATGTCGTCCACGGGAAGCCGTCCGCGCGAGCAGCCTGCAATGCGAGCAGCGCCGTCTGCACGAGCCAGCCGATGCGAACGCCCCACGTCGCGAGCCGGCCCGCGACGCCGGGCCTCCGCGCGTCGCCGAAGTACGCGACGGCCGCCTCGCCGTACGCGAGGAGCGCCGGCCAGAACACGCGCTCAGCCAACGCCGCCTACCGGGGGAACCTCCCGGTTCCCCCGTACCCCCTCCCCTGGTCCGCTGTCGC
>JBJMJS010000040.1:0-8493 GCA_045806225.1 Gaiellaceae bacterium | reverse complement strand
CGGTGCCTCGAGGGCTTCCTCGAGCGCGCGGTGTCCATCGGCAACGGGCCCGCCGTGCGGGACGAGGAGCATGGCGATCGGCAGCTCGAGCAATCGACGGAGCGCGGGCTGCACGCGCCGGCGATACTCGTCGCGCGACTCATCCGTCTTCTGTTCCCACCAGAGCCTGACCCCCGCGGTCGTCGAGATCAGGATGTCGCCGACCACGAGCGCACGCTGCCGCGGCAACCAGAACGCCGTCTCCTCTTCGTCGCCGTTGCTCGGGATCGGCGTGAACGGAACAACGCCGCCGGGCAGGACGTCGCCGTCGGCGATCACGCCGGTGACGACCTGCTCGACGTCCTCGCGCGTCTTCGGGTTGCCCCAGACGGTCGCGTCGTAGCGAGCGTGCATGGCATCGGCGCTCCGGAGGTGCCAGTAGACGCTCACCAGGGCATCGACCGGCCGTCCGTCGACACGCTCGTCGAGCCACCGCGTGAGGTCCGGATCCGCCGGCAGCAACGGATCGATCAGAACCACGCGGTCTTCTGCCTCCAACAACCACGACCACACGTCACGGTCCCAGCCGCCGACGCCCGCCCGGTCCGGCGTCCAGTCCGGATGCGGCGCTGACCACGCCCAGAGGCCGGGAGCAAGGACATGCGGCCTCACGTCGCGCTCACGCCGCGCGCTACCGCCCGAGGTACGCCTTCCGGAGATCCTCGTCCTCGAGGAGGTCCTTCGCCGGCCCTTCCAGCACCAGGCGCCCCGTGGCGAGCACGTAACCGCGGTCGGCGATCGACAGCGCCATGTTCGCGTTCTGCTCGACGACGAGCATCGCGACGCCGGCCTGGTGCACCTGCTGGATGATCTCGAAGCTCCGTTCGACCAGGATCGGAGCGAGCCCCATCGACGGCTCGTCCATCAGCAGCAGCTTCGGGTGCGACATGAGCGCCCGCCCCATCGCGACCATCTGCTGTTCGCCGCCGGACAGTGTCCCTGCGAGCTGTGTGCGGCGTTCGTGGAGCAGCGGGAACAGCGTGTACACCCGCTCGAAGTCCTCCTTGCGCCCCTTCCCGTTCCGGTTGAGGTATGCGCCCATCTCGAGGTTCTCGAGCACCGTCATCGGCGCGAACAGCCTTCGGTTCTCGGGCACGATCGCGATCCCGCGTCCGATCCGGTACGACGTCGGCCGCTGCGTCACCTCCTCGCCGCCGAATTCGACTCGGCCGGTCCGCGGGCGCACGAGCCCGAGGATCGTCTTCAACGTCGTGGACTTGCCCGACGCGTTGCCGCCGAGGAGGGAGACGAGCTCGCCTTCGCGCACCTCCAGGTTGAGGTTCTGGAGGATGTGGATCTCGCCGTAGTACGTGTTGATGTCGGCGAGTCGGAGCAGCGTCATTTCGTCTCCGCCCGTCGCAGGCCCAGGTACGCCTCGATCACGCGCTCGTCGGTCGCCACCGCCTCGAACGAGCCCTCGGCGATCTTGACGCCGTGGTCGAGGGCGACCACGCGGTCCGAGATGCCCTCGACGACGTGCATGTCGTGCTCGATCACGAGGATCGTGTAGCCGGCTTCGACGCGCAGCTTTGCGATCAGCTCCGTGATCTCGTGCGTCTCGGAAGGGTTCATCCCGGCGGCCGGCTCGTCGAGGAGCAGGATCCGCGGACGCGTTGCCGTCGCGCGCGCGATCTCGAGCCGCCGACGGTTGGCGTACGAGAGCGAGTACGCCGGCTGGTCCCACCGGTATCCCATCAGGCGCTGACCGAAGAACGACAGCCGTTCCTTCGCCAACTCTTCGATCTCGCGTTCCTCGCGCCGCATCCCCGGCGTGCGCAGCACAGAACGCAGGACGCCGGCACGCGTGTGCCCGTACGCCGCCGCCATCACGTTCTCTTTCACGGTCATGTTCAGGAACAGGCGCAACGTCTGGAACGTGCGCGCGACGCCGCGACGCGTGATGTCGTGTGGCGGAAGCCCGAGCAGGCTCTCGCCGCCGAGAAGGATCTCCCCGTCGTCGGGCGCGTAGATGCCGGTGATCAGGTTGAACAGCGTCGTCTTGCCTGCGCCGTTCGGCCCGATCACGCTGACGATCTCGCGCTCGTCGACGTGCAGGTCGAGATCGTTGATAACCGTGAGGCCCCCGAACGCCTTCGTCACGCCGCGCAGCTCGAGCAAAGCGTCGGCCATCAGGCGATCTCCACGCGTGCCGTCCCGAGCAGGCCCTGCGGCCGCGCCGCCATCAGCGCGATCAGCATCGCGCCGAACACGATCAGGCGGGTCACCGCCGGTTGCTCGGCGAGCAGGTTCTCCCACACGAACGTTGCGAGGTACAGGACAGGGATGAGCGCGAGCGCACGCCACCAGCCGCGGATCAGCGTCAGGACGAGGATCCCGGCGACGAGGCCGACATACGCCCACTTGGCGGCGTCGCCGGGATGTTGCGGAATCACCGCCCAGTGCTTCACGACACCGGTCAGGCTGCCGCCGTTCGTGACCGCCCCCCGTGTCGCGGACGCGTCGAGCGCATGCGCGATCAGATGGACGACGAAGCCGAAGACGACGGTTCCGAGAACCACTACTGCAACGCGCAACCACGGCCGGATCCGCGCAATCACGATCGTGATGATTGCGAGATAGAAGAGCCACCTCGCGAGCGACGGATTGGGATTGCTCCCCGACAGCAGCTCGAACGAGACGTTGATGACTGCGGCCCCGAGGAACATCCCGAACAACGAGCCGAGCCCGCCGAGAATCATCACCGCGTAGATCGTGATCAGGATCGACACGTCGAAGTCGCCCGGAAAGACGCCGGTCTGGTTCGCAGCGAAGATCGTCCCGGTCAGGCCCGCGATCGCGGCGCCGAACATGAACGCCATGATCTTCAGCCGGTTCACCGGCGTCCCCATCAGCTCGGCGGCAAGTGGATCCTCTCGTAACGAGCGCCATGCCCGCCCGGTCCGCGATTCGCTCATGAAGTAGAGAGCACCGATCACGCCGAGGAACGCGATCAACGTGAAGTAGTAGTAGTCCTTCGTCGTTGTCAGCTTGAAGCCGAAGAAGTTGAGCGGATCCACGTTCGCGATCCCGTTTGCACCGCCGGTCAGCCCCTTCGGGTTCGCGGTGTTCACGAAGACGACGAACGCCTGGCCGAAGAAGAGCGTGACGATCGCGAGGTAGTCGCCGAGCAGCCGCCGGGACGGCAGGCCGAGCAGGAGACCGAGGAGCGCGGCGCCGATCATGACGACCGGAATCGCGATCTCCGCTTGCCAGTGGATGCCGTATTTCGGTGACGCAAGGATCGCGTAGAAGTACGCGCCGAACCCGTAGAACGCGATGAACCCGAGATCGAGGAGCCCGGCGAAGCCGACGGAGACGTTCAGACCGAGCGCGAGCAGCGCGTAGATGAGCGTGAACAGCCCGTAGCGGAACAGGTTCCCTTCGTTGAACAGGAACGGCAGGAGCGAGAGGACTGCGACGAAGACGGCGAGCTGGATCGGCCGCGGGATTGCCTCGGCCGCCTTGACGAGGGGGTGACGTGCGCGCCGGCGCTCCTCGGCCTCGGCAACCCACTCGTCGACCCCGATGCGCGTGTGCGCGCCCCCGTCCGGCGGAGCGGGGACGGGCGAGATCTCGCGGCCGCCGTCCATCAGACCTTCTGCACCGCCGGGGTCCCGAGGAGGCCGCTCGGCCGCACGAGAATGACGAAGATCAGGATCCCGAACACGATCAGGTCCTGGTACGTGGACGAGACGTACCCCGTCGCGAACGCCTCGCCGAGCCCGATCAGCAGCCCGCCGAGCATCGCGCCGGGAATGCTCCCGATGCCGCCGACCACGGCGGCCGTGAATCCCTTCAGGCCGGCGGTGAACCCCATGAAGTGGAAGATCTCGGTGAAGACCAGACCGAACATCACGCCGGCGGCGCCGGCAAGTGCCGAGCCGATGAAGAAGGTCGACGCGATCACGCGGTCGGCGTCGATGCCCATCATCATCGCGGCCTCCCGGTCATACGATGTCGCGCGCATCGCCTTGCCGAGCCGCGAGCGGCTGACGAACAGCGTCAGCAGGATCATCAGGACGACGGCGCCGGCGATCACGAAGATCCGCGTGGCCGAGATGAACACCGTCCTGATCGTGACGCCGCCCTGACCGATCAGGCCGAACGGGTACGACCGGAATTGCGCGCCGAGCAGGAGGAGCGCACTGTTCTGCAAGAAGAACGACACGCCGAGCGCGCTGATCAGTGGGGCGAGCCGCGGCGCGTCGCGCAGCGGCCGATACGCGAACCGTTCGATCACGACACCGAGCAGGCCGCTGCCCAGCATCGCTGCGCCGAACATCAGCGCGACGAGGAGCCACACCGGAATCGTCCAGTTGGACGCGCCGCCGAAGAGCGTGAGGATGCCGTAGCCGATGAACGCGCCGACCATGTAGACGTCGCCGTGCGCGAAGTTGAGCAGCTTGAGGATCCCGTACACCATCGAGTAGCCGAGCGCGATCAGCGCGTAGACGCTCCCGAGGGTGACCCCGGCGACAGCGAGCTGGAAGAACAGCGACCAGTGGCCCGGCGTGGTGAGCGCCTCTTTCACGAGCAGCACGACGGCCACAGCGATACCCGCGAAGAAGAGGACGTCCGCAGCCCGGCCCCGCACAAGACGCAGGTTCATGGGCGGCAAGGTTCTCACAAAAGCAGTGCGGCCCACCGAAGTGGGCCGCACTGGTCACACGAGGGTTCGGGTCTTATCCGACCGGCGTGTAGTTGCCGTTCGTCACCTTGAAGAGGCCGAAGCGGCCGCCGTTCAGGTCACCGCGGGCGGTGAACCGGAGGCGGAGGCCGATCACGGACGCGGCTGCCGGAATGTTCGTCTTCCGGATGTTGGCGCGAACCTCGGCGCGGGTCGCCGACCCGTTCGCGCACGCCTTCGACACGGCGTTCACGACGACCTGGGTCGCCGCGTACGTCGGGGCGCCGAAGAAGTCGGGCTCCCCGCCGTGCGTCCGCTTGTAGGAGGTGATGAGCTTGCTCTTCGCAGCGACCGGGAAGTTCGACGCGTACGCCTCCTGTGCAGGCTTGTACGTCGACGGATCGAACGTCCCGTCCGAGCTGAGAAGGATCTGCCGCTTGCCCTGCTCGCGCATCTGCTGTGCGAACAGCTGTGCCTTCGGCGGCAGCTGCCACGGGATGTACACGACCTGCACGTTGCTCGAGATCCGCGAGATCAGCGCCGAGAAGTCGGACGCCGACTGGCTGACGGAGTCACGCGAGACGGTCGCGCCGAGGTTCCTCAGCGTTCCCGCGGCGTCCGCTGCCAGACCGGTCGAGTACGTCTCCTGATCGTCGATGATCAGCACGTTCTTCTTCTTCAGCTTGTTGACGATGAAGCGCGCCACTGTGGGGCCCTGAACCGCGTCCGGCGGAACGACACGGAAGAAGAACCCGGTGCGGCTCCCGTCGGTCAGCGTGGTGCGGGTCGCCGAGCCCGAGACGAAAGCGAGACCGGCCCCCTGCAGGATCGGTGTCGTTCCGACGACCTCCTGCGAGCCGGCCGGGCCGACGACGCCGAGGATGCTCGAGTTCGACGCGAACGACTGCGCAACCTTCGTCGCCTCGGCGACGTTCGGCAGCTGCGTATCACCCTCGCGCATCGTGATCTTGAACTTCTTGTGCGTGGCGTTCCAGCGCGTGACGAAGAACCGCGCCCAACGTCGCTGCGGCTGGCCGAGCGACGCCGCAGGGCCGGTCGCCGGGACTGCAAACCCGATCGTCGCACCCCGCTTACAACTCACGAGCGCACGGCCTGCAGCAGACTTCGCAGCCGGCGCGCTCGACTTGGCAGTCGCAGTCGTCGCAACGATCGCAACAAGCGCCGCGACCATCGCGACGAGCGCCGCGACCACCCCTGATCTTCGTTTCACTCTGTCTCCTCCTTGGACGACGTGCCAGACGGTATGACGTCCCCCCGCCTCAGTTGTTGTCCGGGTAGTTGCGCGACGCAGGGCTGTCGGACGGGTGAAACACGCCCATGATCCGCATCGCTCCAGGGCCGCTGTTTTCGATGCAGTGCACCTGGTTCGGGGCGAGGTGGAAGCACGAGCCGGCGCGGAGCGGGATCTCGTGCCCTTCGACGTAGGCGACGCCGTTCCCCTCGACGACGTAGCCGACCTCGTCGTACGGATGGCTGTGGAACGGCGCCTTCGACGGCTGGACGATCCCGATGAACTGCGTGACGTCGACACAACCGGCGTCCTCGTTGATCAGGTAGCGAAAGCTCCGTTCGACCGACGCTTCCTCCTCCGGCTGGTCCCTGAAGCGGACGGTGACCTTCCGTTCTCCCTGCGTCTCAGATGCTTCGGTGGTCCGCACTCCGACGATGACGAGGTCGTCCGGCCCCGGATTCGCGAACGTGGGCCGCTCGTTCGCGCGGATGAAGATGCCCGTGTCCGGCTCGAGCTCGTGCATCTCGCCGTCGAGCTCGAGCGTGCCGCGCCCGGACACGACGTAGAGGACGGCCTGTCCGGCACGCATCGCCGGGAGCTCGAGCCGCCCGGGACGGATCGTGGTCACGGCCTGCTCGAGGAGCTCGCACCCGTTGGCCGAGTCGAACGTCGTCCGTACCTCTGCGCCGTCGAAGGCGAGCGGCGCGACATCCGCCGGATGGACGACCGCAGTCACTCGCCGATCTTACGCAGTTGCATCGAGGAGGCTCAGCTCCACGGGCTGAACCTCGTCGCCGATCCGCACGATTCCCGGCTCGGCGACTCCGCCGTACACGCCGAAGTCGAGTTCGCGCGCGCCGGCGCGTTTCGCCGTGAAGCCGCGGTACGACTCGATCGTGCGCAGTGTGTCGAAGTCGGGAACGCCGGTCTCGGGGTTTTGCGTCGTGATCGCGCAGCGGCCGACGGTGCCGCGGAGTGCGATCACCGCATCGCCGACGCTGACGCGGCGTCCGAGCCATGCGTCTTCGCCGTGCGCGTCGACGCCGTCGATCTGGAACAGCATCCGGAACCGCCGACCGTCGACCGCCTCGTCGCGCCCTGCGCTGTCCGCGAGCGCGCGGAGCGACGCTTCCGAGATCAACGACACGTGGCCGCGCGAACGGTCGACCGCGGCACCGGGCGGTGACTGCACCAGGCGGAGCGGTCGACCCGCCCAGCGCGAGAGCGCGTCCGAAAACGGGCCTTCCACGAACCGGCCGGCGACGGGGCGGCCGTAGAAGTCGGTCCGCACCTCCGCACCCGGGACGACGTCGCCGTCAGCGACCGTTCCATCCGGGAATGTGAGCGTCAGGCGCTCGGCGTCGGAATCGTACGACGGGCGGATCGTGACGAGCTTGCCGTTCCGGATCTGGTTGTAGCGCCGGCCGTCGGCGTCGACGATGTGAAAGCGGCGGTTGTCGGCGACGCCCGTCTCCTGCAGCATGACCTCGTCCGGGTGGACGAGCGCGAGGCCCTTGACGGGCGCGATCGAGATCCGCGTGACGACGGCCATGACGCGAAGCGTAGACCAGGTCAGACCGGCCGCACCGGTCTCACGCCCGCGTCTCCACGGTCACGTCGCGCGTACCGAGCTCGAAGACGTAAAAGTCGCGCCCGGTCACGTGCACCGCGACGTTGTAGACGGGCACAGGCCCGATCGCGCCTTCGAAGCTTCCCGCGTGCGCGTGGCCGTGCAGCACGACGTCCGGCCGGTACTCGGCGATCGGCGCCGCGAGTCGGTCGCAGCCGAGATACGTCCAGATCCCCTCCGGCTCGCCGTGAAGCGTGTCCGATGTCGGCGCGTAGTGGAGAAGCACGACGCGCAGCGCACAATGCGCGATCTCCTGCAACCCATGTGCGATCGCCTCGACCTCCACGGTCGTCTCGGCGTAGACGCGACGGAGCAGGGGCTCGCCGAAGTCCGGTAGCGCCGAGCCGGGGAACCCGCCGACGAATCCCTTGACGCCGACGATGCCCACCTGCGTGCCGTCGACGTCGACGACGGTCGTCTCGCGCTCCAGCAGGGTCACGCCGGCCGAGCGGACGATCGCCGCCACCTCCTCGCCGCGCCCCGCGTGGTGGTCGTGGTTGCCGAGCACGGCACACACGGGGATCGAGAGGCCGGCGCACGCATCGGCGAGGGCGTGCGCCTGCTCGGGCTCCCCGTGCGTTGTCAGGTCGCCTGCGAGCAGGACGAGATCGGCGTCCTCCTGGACGGCGCGGAAGGCAGCGGCGATCCGCTCGCGCGTCGCGTCCGACGCGTGCACGTCGCCTGCGGCGGCAATGCGCACCATCACGCTCATGTTGCACTTCGCGGCGGGATGGGAAACGGGCGGCCTATGCCACGCGTGGACGACGAGAGCTTCGAGCGGCTGCTCGCCGGGATGAAGAAAGCGGGCGGCGCGCTCAACGGTGCGGACATCCCGTGGGCCCTCGGCGGCGGGCTCGCCGCGTGGGCGCGCGGCGGGCCCGAGACCGAGCACGACGTCGACCTGCTGGTCAAGCCCGAGGACGCAGAGCGGGCGCAGCAGGCGCT
>JBJMJS010000039.1:0-12827 GCA_045806225.1 Gaiellaceae bacterium | reverse complement strand
CTCCAACGTTCGTAGGAGCGGCCGTACAATGCGGCGGAAGTCGGCGTCATGCGTCGGCGTGCCGCTGAGGTAGGCGACAGTGAACGCGCGCTCGCTTCGGCGGCTCGTTATCTGCGCCGCATCCGCAGCTGCCACCATCTCGGCGCCGACAGCGTTGTAACAGACGCAAACGCGCGGACTCAGCGCGCCGGCGTGCGAGGCGAGCTCGTCCGTGCTGACGACGACGCCGTCGCAGAGCTCGAGCATCGCGCGGAATCGGTGCAGGGATTCGACGAACGTCTCGCGGTCGCGCTCGTCTTGAAGCGCGCGCGTGTACGGGGGGACGACCTCCGGCTCGAACACGAGGTCGTCCGTGTCGAAGATCGTCGGCTTGCCGCGCGCGCGCGCCTCCTCGACGAAGGCCGCCGTCCGCCGGCTCCACCGGACACGATGCAGCACGAAGCACTCGTAGTGGTCGAGCGCGGCGTCGAAGTCGACGCTACCCGTGTGGCGGACGTCATACGTCCAGCCGCCCTCGGCGAGCGACTCGCCAACATGATGGCATCGGTACAGCAGGGTGTCGCCGCTGAGATCGGAGAAGAAGAGGGCCGTTTTCGGCTCCGGTGCTGCGCTCGCCGGAGGCGCAGAGCCTGGCTTCCGCCTCGCGCCGGCCAGCCGCCGCGCGAACCGGTCGCGGCGCGTCCCGCTCGGAGCGACGCGCCGCACAGCCGCGGCCAGCCGCAGGTAGAGCTGCCAGCTCCGCGTGCGTGCGACCTCGTCCCAGGTCGCGTTTCGCGCCTCCGCGTCGAGCGCCCGCTGATGCCATTCGTACAGCTCAAGCCGCAGCCGTTCGGCGTCGCGTTCGGAAGGCGGGCTCACGGTGGCCATCCTCGCATGACGATGCTGAACGTCCCCACGACTGCGCGTCGCCGCCGCCGGGTTAACGGCTGTAAGGGGCGCGGCTCATCTGCGCGCGCCGCGGTCGTGCGGCGTGCGCGGGCGCGTCGAGACCGACGAATCCGACAACTTGAAGCGACGCCGGCAGGTACGTCTCGAGCGGCGCTACGAGCCCGTCGATCGCGATCGCGAAGTCACGATTCGGCATCCGGAGAGGACCGGCGTCCCGTGCCGCCGTGCGCGCGCGACGAACCGTTCGACCTTGGGGCGTCCACGGCACGCGGTGGAGGACGACGCACCGGTATCGACCGAGCGCCGCATCGAGGTCGGTCTCCCGCTCGAGCACGACGTCGCAGTCGAGCCCGGCGTGCGCAAGGGCCTCGCACTGGTTCCGGCAGCGATAGCGCATCGACACGCCTGTGAGCCCGGAAGCGAAGAGGACGTCGCCGCGTCCGAGTCGAGCCTTCCGGCGCAACGATCGAAAGACCGGCACTACTGCATCGACGGGATTAACAAAGTTCTGACAAGTCCGGCCGCAGCACTGACGATAATCGAGCGCGATACCCGCCCTGGCGACAACCCGCTGCGGCCGGCGTTGACCCGCATTCCGAATGATGTTGCGCAGTCCAACTCTGCTACCTTGCGGCCCTTCTGGGCGAGAGGACGCGCCCTACCGAGTAACAGGGGGTTCTGACAGTTGAAACGTTTCGTGAAGGTTCTCTTCCTCGTCGCCATGCTCGCGGGCATCGTGACTGCGTCGGCGAGCGCGCTCGCGTTCGACGACAGTGACTTCGTCATAACACCCGATGACATCTGGCACTTCCCGCAGCCGGGCGAAGTCGGAACTCCGTACTTCAAGCAGGTCCGAGCGCGGGCGGGATGTCTCCCGTACAAGTTCTCCGTCCTGTCTGGCGAGATGCCGCCGGGCCTCAGCCTGAGCTCCGACGGGAAGGTGACGGGCACGCCGACGCAGCTCGGCTCCTATCGCTTCTGGATGCGCCTCGCGGGGACCGGCTGTGCGAACGAGTTCGCGGAGCGCCAGTTCCAGCTCGACGTGAACACGATCCGCGTCATGGTCACGACGCCGCAGCTCCCGTCGGGCTCCGTCGGGACGCCGTACAACGCGTCGCTCACCGGTCAGGGAAGCGGCCAGCTCGCGTGGTCGGTCTCGGACGGAAGCCTGCCGCCAGGGCTGACGCTGGGGTCGAACGGCGCGATCTCCGGGACGCCGACGACGCTCGGCGACTTCCCGTTGACGGTCAAGCTCACCGACACCGGCAACCCGAGCCGAAGCGACACGAAGAGCCTCGTGGTCAGCGTGGTCGAGCCGCTCAAGCTCGCCGCCGGCCCGGCTCGCCCCGTCGCGGAGGTCGGCCGGCCGTTTACGACGACGGTCAAGGCGACCGGCGGAAAGGCGCCGTACGCGTGGACCGTCGGTGAGCTGCCGGCGGGGCTGGCGTTCGACCAGGCGTCGGGTGCGGTTTCGGGTTCGCCGACGGCGCCTGGGACGTACTCGATCAAGCTGACGGTGACGGATGCTCTGGCCACCGCGACCTCATTCGAGCTGAAGCTGACGGTCGCGCCGCCCGTGTCGATCTCCACACGTGCGCTGAAGGTGGCGCACACCGGCCGCGCGTACGCCCTCAAGGTCGTCGCTGCCGGCGGTGTCCGGCCGTTGAAGTGGCGCGTCCTCGGCCACCTCCCTGCAGGGATGCGCTTCGACACGCGGGCGGGTGCACTTGTCGGCACGCCGACGACTGCCGGCCGTGCGCGGTTCAGCATCCGCGTCCGCGATGCGCTCGGTGCGCTGTCGACGAAGCGCTTCACGCTGTCCGTTCGTTAGCCGGCGCTCGGGCGGGGTTGGAATCGGGGGCGCCGCGAAAGCGGCGCCCCGTCTATGTCACGGCAAAGCGAGCCGTATTGTCGAGCCGGCGGAGGTCGTCGTCGCGGAGCGCGAAGTTGCGATTCGAGAGCGCGGCGAGCGACGCCGGCGAGCAGTACGTCGCCGTCGCGAGGACGCGCGGCTGTGCCGTCGCGAAGCCGCCCCGGTGCAGGCCGCTCGTATTGCAGAAGATCAGGGTTCCGCGCGGTGCGGTGAACGTGCGAATCGCGTCGGAGGCGACCGCGCGCTCGACATCGGTCTCCGGCACCCGGCCGTAACCCATCGGCTTCCACGGGCGCACGCCGTGGTAGGGCCCGCCTGGCTGGCTGCCCGCGACGTATTCGAACGGCCCCGTCTCTGCGTCGACGTCGGCGAGGTAGAGGAACGCCTTCAAGAGATGCTTGTCGTCGAAGTCGTAGTGCCAGAGCTGCGATGCGACGCGCCCCGCGTCGCGCGGCTGAGCGACCGTGTACCAGAAGTCGACGTACGACAGCTTCGACCACATGTGGAGATACGCGTTCGCGAGCTCGAGCATGCGGCGCGAGAGGCACGCGCGAAGCCAGGCGTCGTCCAGCGTCAGCGTCGTGCCGTCGAAGCTGTAGGCACGGACGAGGAACTCCTTTCCCGCACGCCGGCGCAGCTCGGTCCCGTCGCCGTCGAGGCCGCGCTCGGTGGCGTCGATGAACGTTGCCGCCTGTCGTTCGACGGCGGCCTCGAGCTCTCGGTCTGCCATCAGTGCACCGAACGGCACGGTCGCGTATCCGTCCCGTTCGAGCGCCGCGAGGACGCCATGTTGTGTGTCGTCGAGCTCAGGCGGCCGCGAGGCGTGTCGCCGGCGGCTGGAGCGGTTCGACAGGAGCCGGTCATGCAGCTCGTACGTGGCGACGATGCCGCGCTGCTCGATCGCCTGTGCCACGGGTCGCGTTCGCGGCGGGAATCGCACGGCGAGCGGGCGCTGACGGTGCATCGCGGAACCGTAGCTCGCTAGCCTCGCGTGGGCTGCAATGAAGATCGCATTCGTTCATTTCCCCGGTCGGATCGCGCGCCTGGAGGCGGCGCGGGCCGGTGAGGCGCCCACCGAGTTCCTCTTCGGCGCGGTCGAGCTCGAGCGCGCCGGACACGACATACGTCACTTCGAGGTCGACCCCGGGGCTCCGGCGTCGCGCATTGCACTCAGGGTGGTCGACGCGAACGCCGGTCGCGGCCACCTGCCGCCGCATTTGCAGGCGGCGGTGTTGAGCGGGACGAAGTCGCTCCTGCCCGCGCTCCGCACGGCCGACGTGGTGGTCGCGACGACGACCGCCACCGCGATCGCGCTCGCGGTCTGGCGGCGCGCCCGACTGCTTCGCCGGCCGCTCGTCGGGATCGTCGCCGGGCTGCTCAACGAGCCATGGCGGCGAACGCGCCGCCTGACGACGCTCCCGCTGCTGCACCAGCTGCACTCGGTGCTGTACGGCCCCGGCGAGCTCGCCGGGATGCACGCCCTGAGCGCGCGGCTGCAAAACCGCGTGCACGTCGTCGCGTTTGGGGTCGACGCGACGTTCTGGTCGCCGGGCGGCGGAAGCGAAGGCGACGTCGTCGCGATCGGCAACGACGGGCATCGCGACTGGGCGACGCTGATCGCCGCGGCGCCGGAGATCCCGGCAAGGGTACGGCTCCTGACACGGCAGCGGCCGCCACGGGAGTTGCCCGCGAACGTCACGTGGGAGGCGGCGGACTGGTACCGGCGGCTGCTGAGCGACGAGGAGGTGCGCGGCGTGTACCGAAATGCTGCCGCCGTTGTCGTTCCCGTGCGCGACGTGCCGCAGCCGTCCGGCCAGAGCGTGACCCTGCAGGCGATGGCGTGCGCCCGCCCCGTCGTCCTCTCGCGGACACGCGGATTGTGGGCACCGGATGAGCTCCGCGACGGCGAGAACATCGTGTTCGTCCCGCCGGCCGACCCCGAAGCGCTCGCGACGTCGGTGCGCGCAGTGCTCGCGGACCCGGGATCCGCGAGCGCGATCGGCTCGTCGGCGCGCGAGACGATCCTTCGCCATGCGTCGGTCGACGAGTACGCGCAGCGCTTGCTCGCCGTGTGCCGGACGGCCATCGCGGAGCCGTGACGTTGGCGCTCCGGACGAAGCCTCGCGCCGCGCTCGTCCATGCACGCTCGGCAACGCGCGCCGTTGTTCGGCCGGTCCGCGCCGAGGTGGAGTGGGCTGCGTCCCGGCGAGGCCGCGCGGACGTCGCGGTATTCCACGACTACGCACCGCCACCGTCGGGAGGCGGCAATCAGTTCATTCGCGCGCTGACGGACGAGCTCCGTCGACGCGGGCTCGACGTCGAGGCGAACCGGATCTCGGGCGGCACCGGCGCATGCCTCTTCAACTCGTTCAACTTCGACGCGCGGCGGTTGCTCCGTTTCGCGCGCGACGACGTTCGGATGGTGCACCGAGTGGATGGACCGATCGCGACCTATCGCGGCTTCGACGACGGCACCGACCGACGCATCGGCGAGCTGAACCGCACGTTCGCGGACGCCACGATCCTCCAGTCGCAATTCAGCCTCGACAAGCATGCGGAGCTCGGTCTCGACCTCCGATCGCCGGTCGTGATCCCGAACGCGCCCGATCCTGCGATCTTCCATCCACCCGCCGAGCGTGAGCCGCTACGCGACCGCCCGCTTCGCGTGATCGCGACGAGCTGGTCGGCGAACCCGCGCAAAGGGAGCGACATCCTCGAATGGCTGGATCGCAAGGTGCCGGGCCTCGGGATCGGCGTCACCTTCGTCGGCCAGACTCCCGCCACGTTCGAGCACATCCGCACCGTCGGGCCCGTCGATTCCCACGCGCTCGCCGACCTGCTGCGCGCGCACGACGTCTACCTCGCCGCGAGCCGTGACGACCCCTGCTCCAATGCGTTGCTCGAGGCGCTTGCATGCGGCCTGCCGGCGGCGTTCCTGCGCAGCGGCGGCCATCCGGAGCTCGTCGGTGCCGGCGGAATCGGCTTCGACGACCCGGACGATCTTCCCGAGACACTCGCGCAGCTCGAATCGGAGCTGGACGATCGGCGCGCGCGGATCCGTGTCCCGCGCCTGACAGATGTCGCCGACCGCTACCTCGGGGTGCTGCTTCGGTGACGGCGGCCTCCATGACGCTGCGACGCCTTGCGCGCGCGCCGCGGCGCGCGATGCTCGGCGCGTATGTTCCGGCGCGCACCGCAGCATGGCCGGACGCGTCGCGACTGTTCGTCGTCGGTGACGCGGTCGGGTGGTCGATCGACGACGATTCGCGCCGGCTCGCAGCGACAGCCAGGCGGCTCGGGTACGAGATCGCCCCTGCTGCCTGGGCGCGGTTCGCCCGCCGGCAGGCCGTGTTCCACCCGGAGCACTTCGGCGCGCTCCGGCCCCGCTGGCTCGACTCCTCGCACCGTCTCGGCTTCTCGTACTTTCACGGCCGGCCCGGGACGCCGGGGTTCCCGGAGTTCGACGACGCCTACGACATGCTCTGTCGATACGCACGTCGCGTCGATCGGGTCCAGGTGACGCATGCGGAGATGCGCGAGCTCGTGCTCGGCGCCGGTGTCGCCGAGGCGAAGGTGTTCACGATTCCGATCGGCGTGGAGCTCGCGCGCTTCCCGCTCGTCACCGAGGAGGCGCGGATGTCGGCACGGGGCGCGCTCGGACTGCCCGCAGACGCGTTCGTCATCGGCTCTTTCCAGAAGGACGGGGTCGGCTGGGGCGAGGGGCTCGAGCCGAAGCTGATCAAGGGGCCGGACGTCCTCGTCGAGACACTGACGCGCGTGAGGCGGTCGGTGCCGGAGCTCTCGGTCCTTCTGACCGGGCCGGCCCGAGGTTACGTCCGGAGAGGGCTCGAGCGGAACGAGATCCCCTACGAGCATCGTTTCCTTCGGTCGCGATTCGAGCTCGCTCGTGCGTACCACGCGCTCGACGCGTACCTCGTCACGTCGCGGCAGGAAGGTGGTCCGAAGGCCGTGTTCGAGTCGCTCGCGGCAGGTGTGCCGTTTGTGACCACGCGCGTGGGTCAGGCGCAGGAGATGCTGCGCGACGGAGACGACGCGCTCCTCGCGGACGTCGACGACGCCGAGGCGCTCGCCGCGGCGGTCGTCCGTCTGCACGGCGACACCGCGCTTTCCGCCGGTTTACGGCGTGCGGGCCGGGCCAAGGCGGAGCAGTTCGCCGACGAGCGACTCGATGCACGTTGGCAGGAGCTGCTCGCGGGGTTCGTCCGTCGTGCGGATTGACCGCGCGCGCGTCGGCCGGCACGCCGATGCGCTGCGCCGCTGGGGGAGGCTCGTCGTTCAGCGTTCACGCGGCCCGGGCGTGCGCGTCTTCTACGGGCACGACCGCGTTCCCGCGCCGGGTGAGGCAGTTGCCGGCGGATCGGCGAAGTTCCAGCGGCTCGCGACGCGGTTCCCGAACCACCCGAGCGATTTCACACTGCTCTACCTCGCGACGACGTGGCTCCCGCGCGACATGCGGTTCCTGATCGGGCTCGCGCAGCGACGGCGCATCCCGATCGTCGTCAACCAGGATGGTGTCGCATACCCGGGCTTCGCGGGAGCGGCGAGCGAGGGCCTGAACCGGACGTATCGCCGGGCCCTCCTCGCAGCCGACCACGTGCTGTATCAGAGCGAGTTCTCGCGACAGTCGGCCGATCTCTTTCTCGGCGAGCCGCACGGAAGCTGGGAGATCCTCTACAACGCCGTCGACGTCGACCATTTCGTCCCGGCCGAGGCGCCGCCGCCGGGCGCTCCTGTGCTCCTGCTCGGCGGCGACCAGACGCAGGCGTACCGTCTCGAGGTCGCGCTCCGGACGCTCGCTCGGCTGCCCGAAGCGCGGCTGATCGTCACGGGTCGGGTCGTCTCGCGGCCTGAGCCGCTCGTTCGCGAGCTCGGCCTCGAAGGCCGCGTCGAATTCGTCGGCCGCTACACCCAACGAGAGGCACCTGCGCTCATCCGGCGCGCACACCTCTTGTTGCACACGAAGGTCAAGGATCCGTGCCCGAGCGCCGTGATCGAAGCGATGGCGTGTGGGTTGCCGGTCGTCTATGCCGCGAGCGGCGGGACGCCGGAGCTCGTCGGCGACTGCGGTGTCGGGCTCGACCATCCCGACAGTTGGGACGCCGACACTCCGCCGTCCCCCGACCAGTTCGCTGCGGCTGTTCGGGACGTGCTCGAGCGGCTTCCGGAGCTACGGTCGGCGGCGCGTCGGCGCGCGGTCGAGCGCTTCGCGCTGCAACCCTGGCTCGACCGTCACGCCGAGCTCTTCGACGAGCTCGCGCCTCGATAACCCGCGACGCGTCCCGCGAGCGTCCTGAGCTGGAATGCCGCCCGTTCACGGTCGCGCTGCGCGACGGCGACGGCGGCGCCGAGCGCGGGACGAACGAGCAGTCGCGCGACACTGTGCGGCGGGTACCGGTGCTTTCGCAGGATGTAGCCGAGGCTCGTGCCGTCGCGCGTCGCGATCGCGCTCAGCTCGTCAGACGCGTAGCGGCGAGCCGGATGCACCACCGTGAGGGACGGGTCGTACTCGATGCGCCCGCCGAGACGCACGGCGCGGACGAGGTAGTCGGTCTCTTCGCCGGACGAGGACGGAGTGCCCGCGCCGAGACCGAGGCGCTCGTCGAACTCACCGGTGCGCGCGACGAGGTCGCGGCGAAGGAAGATCGTGTACGAGATCGCCCGGTTCCACAGGTTCGTCGGCGTCAGCCGTGCTGCGTCGGCGCTCCACGACGGCGTCGACACCCCGTCCTCGTCGACCGCCCGCCCGGTGACGCCGGCGACGTCCGGTGCTTCCTCGAGCCGCCTCGCGACGCGATCGAGCAGGTCGGCCGGGTACACGCAGTCGTCGTCGGGAAACGCAACGACGTCGCCGCGTAGATGCCCGAGCGCGGCATTCCGCGCCCGTGAGAGCCCGCGCGCTGCACGGACGGTGACGATGCGGAGGTCCGGATGCGCGCGCGCCACGGCGTCGAGTCGGTCGTCGTCGTTCTGGTCGACGAGCACGACGCGAAAGTCCCGGTGTGTCTGGCGCTCCAGCGAACCGAACAGACGCCGAAGCTCAGCGGTGCGGTCGACGCTCGCGACGACCAGGTCGAACGACGTGGAAGGCACGGCCATACGCTACGCGCCGTGCCACGCGTGTCCGTCGTCCTCTCGGTGCACGACGACCCCTATCTCGCGGCGGCGGTCGAGAGCGTCCTGCGGCAGGATTACGGCGACTTCGAGCTCGTCGTCGTCGAAGACGATTCCCCGCAGCCGACGGTCCGGCTCCTCGACGAGATCACCGACACCCGACTTGTGCGCGTTCGCAACGAGCAGCGGCTCGGTCTCGCGGGCTCGCTGAACGCCGGTCTCGAGCGCGCGACGAGCGACTACGTGGCGCGCCTCGATTCCGACGACGTCGCGTTCCCCGACTGGCTGAGTCGCCAGCTCGACCGGATCGAGGGCCGGCCGCGCGTGGCCGTCGTCGGCAGCGCGATGCTCGACATCGACCGAGATGGTCGTCCGCTGGCGCTGCACGAGATGCCGCACGGTCCGACGGCGGTGCGTTGGCAGGCACTGTTCGGATCTCCCTTCTTTCATTCGACCGTCCTCGTCGACCGCGGTGTGCTGGACGCCAACCACCTGCGCTACGACGCGCACTTCGGCGAAAGCGAGGATTTCGACCTGTGGGCGCGGCTGCTCCACATCGCCGAGGGCGACAACGTCCGCGATCCGCTCGTGCTCCACCGCGTCCACGATCGGCAGGCGTCGCGACGGCGTGCGAACCTGCAGGCCGAGCTTCAGCGGACCGTTGCGCTGCGGGAGATCGGACTGCTTGCACCGGAGCTCGACCCGCGTGACGCGTCGGGCGCCTGGGCGCTCGGCACCGGCCGCGTGCGCCGGGACGCAGATGCGGCAAACGCCTTCGTCGCGCTCCTGCACGCGTTCGAGAAGCGGCACGGGCGCGACGACGCTGTCCGGAACGCCGCGGCACGCCGGCTCGCACGGTCGGGCCACGTCGGAGCGGCGCTGAGGCTCGCGCCGGCGCTCGCGGCGTCCGCCCGGCGCCGCCGACGGTCGCGACAAGTCGCGCAACGCGTCGCGCAGGCGCGCGCCGCCGCCTGGCTCGCCGCGCTTGGTGCGGAGCCGCCCGTGCGGGTCGCCGTCGTGTCGCCCGAGCCGACGCCGTACCGAGCGCCGCTGTTCGACCGGATCGGCGAGCGGCCCGATGTCGACCTCACGGTCATCTACGCCGCCGAGACGCTTGACGCGCGGACGTGGACGGTCGACCGGACCCACTCCAGCATCGTTCTGCGCGGCATCACGCTGCCGGGCGCGCGGCGGGTCGTCCGGCACGACTACCCGCTGACACGCGGTGTGGCTCGCGCCCTGACGGACGCCCGTCCCGATGTCGTCGTCATCTCGGGATGGAGCACGTTTGCGGCCCAGTCAGCCCTCCTGTGGGCCCGCGCGCGCAGAACGCCGTACGTCCTGCTCGTCGAGAGCCATGACGAGGGGCCGAGGCCGGGTTGGCGCCGTCTGGTCAAGGGTGCGGTGGTCCCGCCCGTCGTCCGCGGAGCGGCGCGTGTGCTCGCAGTCGGTACGCTCGCACGCGAGTCTGTCGTCGCGCGCGGCGCGCCGTCCGATCGGGTCGGGATCTTCGCGAACACCGTCGACGTCGACGAATTCGGCCGCGGCGTCGACCAGCGATCGGCCCGCCGCGACGAGGTCCGCGCGGCGCTGCACGCAGGACCGGAAGACGTCGTCGTGCTCTCCGTCGGTCGTCTCGCGCCGGAGAAAGGGATGGACGTGCTCGTCCGCGCCGTCGCGGCGGCCGCCGATCCCCGGGTGCTCCTGGTGCTCGCGGGGGGCGGCCCGCAGCGCAGCGAGCTCGAGACGCTCGCACGCAGGCTCGGCGTTCGGATCGAATTGCTCGGGAACCTCGAACGCGACACGCTGCTCGACGCGTACGTCGCGGCGGACGTCTTCGTCCTCCTCTCGCAGCGCGAGACGTGGGGCGTCGTCGTCAACGAGGCGGCTGCGGCGCGGCTGCCGCTCGTGCTGACCGACCGCGTCGGAGCCGCACGCGACCTCCTGATCGACGAGCAGAACGGGTTTCTCGTCCCCGCGGGGGATGTCGACGGAGCTGCCCGCGCGATCCGCGCGCTGAACGACGACGAGGCGCTTCGCCGGAAGATGGGCGAGCGCTCGCGGCAGCTCGTGGGCGGCTGGGGCTACGAGCCCAGCGTCGAGGCGTTCGTCACGGCGGTCCGCGAAGCGGCCTCGCGGTAGATCGCCTCCTGCACGTCGGTCACGTGATCCCATGACATCCGACGTGCGGCCGCCGTCCCGCCGGCACGAAGCCGCGCTGCGAGCTCCGGCTCGCTGACGACGCGCCGGACCGCTTCGACGATCGCATCGCGGGCTGCGGGCACGACGAGCGCCTCGCCGTCCGCGAAGAACGCGGCCACGCCGCAGCGGTCGGTCACGACGACCGGCGTTCCCACCGCGGCGGCCTCGGCCGCGACGAGGCCGAAGCTCTCGCCGTCCGACGGAAGGACGAAGACGTCGGCGGCGCGGTAGAGGTCGAACGGCGGCTGCTCGGTCGGCGCGAGCACGTGCACGCGGGGCAAGCGGTCGAGGATCGCCGCGACCCCGTGGCGGTCGTCCGGCCCGACGACGACGACGTGCGCATCCCGGACGTCTTCGGCCGCCGCGGCGAGGTGCTCGAGCCCTTTCCCGGCCGCGATCCGGCCGACGTAGAGGACGAACGGCGCGTCTGCGGGGATCCCGAGCCGCGCGCGCGGGTCGCCGTCGTCGCTTGCCGGCGGCGGCTCGGGGAAGCCGTTGCCGCGGACCCGCACCTTCCCGCGGGCCACGCCGGCCGCCACGACGTCGTCCGCCTCCCGATCCGACGCCGCGACGACGGACGCGGCGCCGGAGGCGACGCCGCGGTAAAGGGTCGCGTCGAGGACGCGCTTGAGACGGAGCTTGCGTACGCGCGGCTCGAACATCCCGAGCGGCTCGAACACGTACGGGATCCTGCGCGCGCGGCACCACGCCGCTGCGCCCGTCGTCACCGGGTCGCGGAAGCCGAAGACGTGCGCGACATCCGGCCGGCCGAGCCGCGCAAGCGCGAATGGGAGCGTCGGTGTGATCCCCATCCACCGGTAGCGCAGCGGCGTAGCGAGATAGTGAACGGTCGCCCCGTCGACGATCTCGACGCCAGATCGCCGCGCGGGGCGCTCCGCGAGCCCGACGATCGTCGATGTCACCACGTCGACGGCGTGACCGCGCGCGACCAGTCGACGCACGAGCTCGCGCGCGGCGGTGACCGGTCCGCCGAACGCATGAGACGGCCACCACACGGGCGATGCAAACAGGATTCGCAACCCGAAGAGGCTAGCCTGCCCCCGTGTCGCAGACCCGCAGGCCGCGCGTCCTTGTCCTCAACCAGTACTACTGGCCCGGCGTCGAAGCAACGGCTCAGCTCCTCACGGAGCTCTGCGAGGCGCTCGCCGCGGACGTGGACGTGAAGGTCGTCACCGGTGTGCTGCACGACCACGAGGACGAGCCGCGTCGCCTCGTGCACAACCGCGTCACCATCGCTCGCGTACGCTCGACGTCGTTCGAGCGCTCGAAGCTGCTCGCGCGGGCATCGAACTACGTCACGTACCTCTCGAACGCGCTCGCCGAAGGGCTGCGCGGCCCGCGGCCGGACGTCGTGATGTGCATGACCGATCCACCGATCATCGCCAACGTGGCGCTCCTCGTCGCGCGCAGGTTCCGTGTGCCGCTCGTGGTGGTGAGCCAGGACGTGTTTCCGGAAATCGCCGTGCAGCTCCGCCGGCTCGAGAACCCATTGATCGTCGGCGTCCTGCGACGGCTGATCGGCTACTACCTCCGCCGTGCCGAGCGCGTTGTTGCGATCGGAGAGACGATGCGGCGGCGGCTAGAGGCAAAGGGCGCCCGCCCGGGCCACCTCCGCGTGATCCCGAACTGGGTCGACACGAAGGCGTTGCACCCGGAGCCGCGGGCGAATCCGTGGGCGCAGGAGCACGGGCTTGCCGACAAGTTCGTGGTG